>CADEEJ010000075.1:10860-19976 GCA_902826315.1 uncultured Steroidobacter sp. | reverse complement strand
TAGATGCCACGGCCGCACTCGCGCGCGACGGTGCTGCCGACGACGTTGACGATGCCGAGTACGCGGCCGCCCTTACGCTTCACTTCCTGGACCGCAGCCAGCGTGTCGAAGGTTTCTCCCGACTGGCTCACGGCGATGTACAGCGTGTCCTGCTCGACGACGGGATTGCGGTAGCGAAATTCCGAGGCGGGCTCGGCGGCCGCGGGAATGCGTGCCAACTGTTCGATGAGATGCGCGCCGGCGCATCCGGCGATGTAGGCGGAGCCACAGCCGAGAATCTTGACCCTGCGGATCTCCAGCAACTCGCGGGCGGCCATCTCGACTCCGCCGAGATGCGTCGTGTGGAAGCGCGCGTCGAGCCGTCCGCTCAGCGTGCGACGGATGGCTTCCGGCTGTTCTGCGATCTCCTTGCGCATGTAGTGCGTGTAACCGCTCTTGTCGAACGACTCGTTGGTCCACGCGATCGTGGAAGGCGTCTTTGCGGTCGGGCCGCCTTCGAGTGTCGACGTTTCGAAACCGTCGGCGCGCACCACTGCGATCTCGCCATCGTCCAGATGCACGACGCTCTGCGTATGGCGCACGAGCGCTGCTGGATCGGACGCGACGAACATCTCGCGATCGCCGATGCCGAGTACGACCGGGCTGCCGTTGCGCGCGACTACGATCGATTCGGGCCGCTGCGCGTCCAAGACAGCGAGCCCGTAAGTGCCGGTGATGAGTCGCAGCGCTGCGCGCACGGAATCTTCGAGCTTGTCCGCCGGCATCGCCGCGATCAGGTGCGCGAGCACTTCGGAATCCGTCTCGGACTGGAACGTGACGCCGCCGGCCTGCAACTTCGCACGCAGCTGCGCAGCGTTCTCGATGATTCCGTTGTGAACGATCGCGAAACGACCGCTGCTGTCGCTGTGCGGATGCGCGTTGCGATCGCTCGGCTCGCCGTGTGTCGCCCAGCGCGTGTGAGCGATGCCGGGTGTGCCCTTCAGCTGAGCGGGAAGCTGCCGCTCCAGCTCGCGGACTTTGCCCTTGGCCTTGTGAATGCTCAGCTTGTCATTGCGGGCGCAGGCGATGCCCGCCGAGTCGTAGCCGCGATACTCGAGGCGGTGCAGTCCCTCCATGAGGATCGGGCCTGCATCGCGCTTGCCGATATAACCGACGATTCCACACATGAGCTGCGATCTCCGGGTTCGCTTGCGAAAGGCGCGGCTTTCGCTGCGCTATCGATGGCGAAAAGTCGCCGAGGCGCTTTTCGCTCAGCCATAGATGACTCGCCGGATCTGCCGCTCGGTGTAGGCGGGCGCGCGAAAGCGGCGCTGCCCGAGCTCGCTGGCAATCTGCGTAAAGATCTCGCTGTTCGACCGGCCCTGTGCCTGCAGCGCCAGGTGGCGCCGGCGGATGAAGTCCTCGACGGTCTCGTCGAGAAAGGCGAGAACTTCGTGGACCACCCGCGAGGCTTCGGCAGGGCTCAGTCGACTCGAGCGGACGAGGTACGCAACCAGCTCGCCGAGGTCGGTCTGATCCGGCATGGGCGCGCAGTCTGCCTCGTCGGGGGTCATGGCCCAACAATCCTGCCCGAATTCGGGCAGGAATTCAGTCTTTGGGAGGTGTCGGTGGCTGCAGGAGGCGCTGAAGAGTGCTGACCGCGGTGGCCAGGGCGGCCTGTTCGGCGCTGGTCGCGCCTTCGAGCATCTGCGTGAGCTGGCGAAGGCGACGGGCGCGGCCCTCGAGGAGGAGCTTGCGGCCCCTGGGAGTCGCGCGGATCCGGACTGCGCGCAGGTCCGTCTTGTCGGCTTCGCGTCGAGCCAGTCCGGCCTGTTCGAGTGCATCGACAAGGCGCGCCATCGTCGGCGGCTTCACCTGCTCGGCCTTCGCGAGCTGCGCGAGCGACGTTGGACCGCCGAACACGAGCACGGACAGAGCCGAAGCGCGCGGTCCGGAAAGTCCCATCTGATCGTCGGTACGCCGCAGACGGCGCAGCAGGTGGATCGCCACCGAGTGCAACTGCTGCGCGAGGTCGTCTTTACTCATCGCGTGCAAGTAATTAGCATAGCTAACTAAATCCCGGAGCGCGGAGAACTGCCATGGTCGCGTTGAACCAGATCGGCCAGATCGCCATCACCGTCCGCGATTTGCCGCGCGCCGTCAACTTCTATCGCGACGTGCTCGGCATGCGGCACCTGTTCGATGCCGGACCGAAGCTGAGCTTCTTCGACTGCGGCGGCGTGCGGCTGATGCTGGATATTCCCGAGCAGCCCGAGTTCCAGCACCCGCCCTCGATTCTCTACTACAAGGTCGACGACATCGGGGCCGTGCACCAGGAGCTGAAAGCCAAGGGTGTGCGCTTCGAAGACGAGCCGCACGTGATCGCCAAGCTGCCGAGCCACGATCTGTGGATGACGTTCGCCAGGGATAGCGAAGGGAATGTGTTCGCGCTGATGTCGGAAGTGACACAGCGTTAGCTGCGCTCGAACAAGATCAGATGCTGCAGCGGCAGCGTCCGCACCGTCTTCACGTGCCGGAAGCCCGCCGCCTGCATCTCGCGCCGCACCTGCCGCTCCGACATCTTGTGCACCGGCTTGATCGGCACCGCCGGATCCTCCGCGCGATATTCGATCAGCGCGACGCGACCGCCGGGCCTCAGCGCCGCGCGTACTTTCGTCATCACCTCGAACGGATATTCCAGCTCGTGATACACGTCGACCATGAACAGCAGGTCGACGCTCTGCGGTGCGAGGTTCGGATCGCGCGCTGAGCAGCGCACTGTCGTGACGTTGGCTATGTGCTCGCGCCTGGCGCGCTGTGCGATCACTTCGAGCATCGCCGGCTCGATGTCGATCGCCAGCACCTTGCCTGCAGGTCCGACCAGCGGCGCGATGCGGAAGCTGTAGTAGCCGGAGCCCGCACCGAGATCGGCGATCGTCTGCCCCGGCTCGATCTCGAACGCGTCGATGACGAGTTGCGGCTGCTCTTCGGTCTCGCGCTCCGGCCGTTCGAGCCACGGGATGCCGCCCGGTCCCATGACGCGCGCGATCTCACGGCCGAGGTAGAACTTGCCGATGCCGTCGGCATCGTGCACCGCCCGGAATTCGTAATGCTCGTCGAGCGGCTCGGCATGAACGGCGAGACCGAGCGCCAGTAGCGCAGCAAGGAATGCGGCTTTCATGGCCGCAATTCTACCGTCAGTGCTCGTGCCGGCTGAGGTAGAGATAGATGTAGCTGGTGACGACCAGCACGCAGAGGCAGCACGCGAAGGCGATACCCCAGCCTGCGGCGAGCACGGCGGACACGTTCACCGCGCCAATGCGCGGCTCCGAGGCAGAGCCGAACGCGCTCGCGACCGCGAAGCTCATGGCGCTCGCCACGACCCACCGCAGCAGATAGCCCGGCAAATGGATGCGCATGTCGCGGTTGTGCCGGTAGGCCGCCGCCCGAGCGTACCGATCGCCGCGAGCCGCGTCCTGGAACAGCCAGAACGGCCACACGTAGCGAAACAGCACGCGCGACAAGGGCATTTCGAGGTAGGCGGTGCGGCTGGCCATGCGAAATAGATGTGCGGACGCCGCGGATAGTTCCGCGCTGCGCCGGTCACAAACGTAGCGTACCGCGCGCCAGCTCGACCACGTCGCCGCTCACGAAAATCCGCCCGTCGCCGTCGACGTCGAGCAGCAACGTCGACGGACGCGCCGCGTACTCGCCTTGCGAGATCTGGAAATGGCACGGGAGCTTGCGCCCGGTTGCGATCATCCAGCCGCCGAGGTTCGCGGTGGCCGAGCCGGTTGCGGGATCTTCGAGAACGGCACTGCCCACAGGGAAGAAGAAGCGGGACAGCAGCCGGCCGGGCTGCGGCAGCTCGGCGAAGACGTACGCCATGCTGTGGCCGTCTTCGCTCAGGACGCCGGCAAATGTCGTGGCGTCGGGGCGGACGCTGCGAACCGCGCGCTCGCTGGTGAGCGGGATCACGAGTTGCTCCTTGCCTGCCTTGACCCATAGCGGGTCGGCGCCGATATCGTCCTCCGTCACGCTCAGCATCTTCGCGAGCGTCGCGCGCGACGCTTTGCATTCGCGCCAAGTCGGTGCATTGGCTTCCAACGTCCAGCGATCCCCCTCGGCGCGCACTGGAATGAGGCCCGCCTGCATTTCGAGCTTCAGCTCGTCGCCGCCGAGACCAAGCGCGCGGCACACGTGCGCGGTGCCCAGCGTTGGATGACCCGCGAACGGCATTTCATAGCTCGGCGTGAAGATCCGCACGTGTGCGGTGGCGTTCGATGAAGGAAGAATGAACGTCGTTTCAGAAAGATTGAACTGACGCGCGAGCGCCTGCATCGTCGCGCTGTCGAGCGACGCCGCGCTCTCGAACACACACAGCGGATTGCCGGTGAGCGGGCCGCGATCCTGAGTGAATACGTTGACGATGCGAAACTCGAGCTCGCGCATGAAGGCTTCTCCAGTGCAGGTGACTCCATTCTATTGAGACGTCGGACTGCGCCAAGGCACAGTCCGGCGCTGCACGGACAGCACAGCTAGCTGATGGGCGTCAGCCGTTCCTCGATCATGCGTTGCGCGGCCTGGAAGTCGATCGCGCCGATGGTGCTCACGTTGCGAGTCAGCTGCGCGAGGATCTTGTTCTGGATGCGGCCGCGCTCCAGTGCGATTGCATACGGGATTTCGTCGTGGAACATCACCATCGAGTAGCGCGGCACGAAGCGTTGCGGGAAGCGGCGCTCGAGCTCCAGCGACAGCGCGCGCTGCAGGTGGAATTGCGGCTCGCGCACGGTGTCACGCATTTCGAGATAGTTCTCGATCGCCATGTCGGCGATCGCGTTGGTCTGCGGGCGTCGGATCTGCTCGAAGCGGCGAAACGCGTCGGCCCAGTCGGACGTCGTGTCCAGCATTGCGAGCAGCTCGCGGCAATCTTCGAACGCGCAGTTCATGCCTTGGCCGTGAAACGGCGTGATCGCGTGCGCGGCGTCACCGATCAGCAGCAGGCGATCCTCGACGGACCAGCGCTCGCAACGCACCGTGCCCATGATGCCGGTGGGATGCAGCAGGAACTCGTCGGTCAGCGCCGGCAGCATCGCGCAGACGTCCGGAAAGTGGCGGCGGAAGAACTGTGTGATGCGCGCGGGCTCGCTGAGCGATGCAAAGCTCTCTTCGCCCTGATGCGGCAGAAACAGCGTGACAGTAAAACTGCCGTCGACGTTTGGCAGCGCGATCAGCATGAAGCCGCCGCGCGGCCAGACATGCAGCGCATGCTTCTCGATTTGATGAATACCGCCGGCGCCGGGCGGCAGGCGCAGTTCCTTATAACCGTGCTTGAGCAGGTCTTCGGAGGCGAGCACTTCGAGCTCGCTCACGAGCGCGCGCCGGACCATCGAGCCTGCGCCGTCCGCGGCGATCACTCGTTTCAGCGGGCACTCTTCGAGACGGCCGGAGGCCTCGTCGCGCAACACCAGGCTGTGATGCCGGATGTCTGCGCCGACGGCAGCGGTGCGGAAGCGGATATCGACGCCCGCGCGTTCCGCGGCATCGATCAGGATGCGATTGAGGTCGGGCCGCGAGACCGAGTAGATCACTTCGTGCTCGTCTTGCCCGTACGGCACGAACGTCAGCGCACCGTCGTTCGCGTGCAGCATGCGGCCCGGCATCGGGATGAGGAGGGGGCGCACGCGGTCCATCACGCCGGCGAGCTCCAGCGCGCGAATGCCGCGCGCTGCGAGCGCGAGATTGATCGAGCGACCGGCAGGGATTGCGGAGTGCCGCATGTCTGAGAGTCGTTCGAAGATGCGCACTGCGTGTCCGCGACCCGCGAGCAGCGTGGCGAGCAGCGTGCCCGCCAGGCCGGCACCCACGATCGTCACCGGCTCGCGACGTTCTTGCGCGGCGGCACTCATCGCAGGGTCCGTCCGAGCGCAGCGGCAAACTCCCACACTTCGACGAACGTGTTGTAGAGCGGCACGGGTGCCACGCGAATCACATCGGGCTCGCGCCAATCGCCGGTGAAGCCGGCAGCGGCGAGTGCGTCGAACACCTTGTGCGCTTCGGACGGTGTCCGCTTCAAGCGCAGCGACAACTGGCAGCCGCGCGCTTCGGGATCCGCAGGCGTCAAAATCGTCACCGAGTCCGCTAGCTGAGCTCGCAGGAGCGACTCCAAGTACCCAGTCATGCGGATCGATTTGGCGCGCAGCGCGGGCAGTCCGGCCGCATCGAACAGCGGCAGCGATGCGAGCAGCGGCGCCGCGGCGAGAATCGGCAGATTGGAAATCTGCCAGCCCTCCGCGCCGGGCAGCGGCTGGAAATCGTGCGGCATCTGGAAGCGGCTCGCCTTGTCGTGACCCCACCAGCCGGCGAGGCGGACGAGATCGGAGTCGCGCGCGTGCCGCTCATGAACGAAGCAGCCGCCGATCGCGCCCGGGCCGGCGTTCAGATATTTGTAGTGGCACCAGACGGCGAAGTCCGCGCCGGAATCGTGCAGCGCCAGCGGTACGTTACCGATCGCGTGCGCCAGGTCGAAGCCGACGCGACACCCGGCGCGGTGCGCCTGCTCGGCGATTGCTCGCAGATCGAAGCGCTGACCGTTGAGGTACTGCACGCCAGGCAGCATCACGGTCGCGATTTGAGCGCCCTCGCGCTCGATGAGTGCGAGCACGTCTTCGGTGCGTACTGCTTCTTCACCGGCGCGCGGACCGATCTCGAGCATGGCGGTTTGCGGATCGAATCCGTGCAGCCGCACCTGCGAGGCGACGGCATAGCGGTCCGACGAGAAGGCATGCTTCTCGACCAGGATCTTCGAGCGTTCGCGGGTCGGACGGTAGAACGTCGCGAGCATGAGGTGCAGGTTCACCGTCAGCGTATTCATCGCGACGACTTCGAGCGGCTGCGCGCCTACCAGACGTGCGAGCGAAGGCGCGAAGCGCTCGTGATAGTTCAGCCAGGGTCGCTGTGACTCGAAGTGTCCGTCGACGGCGCGGCGCGCCCAGCTCTCCAGTTCCTCTTGAACGATGCTGCCGACAGTCTTCGGCTGCAGCCCCAGCGAATGCCCGCAGAGATAGACCTGCTCGGTGCCATCGGCGCGCGTCGGGACCCGGAACGCGTCCCGCATCTTCGCCAGAGCGTCGGCACGATCCTGCTGTTCGGCGAACGAGCGTTCCAGGGAGACATTCATGACGGCATCAAGGGCAGCAGGATCGGCCGGCTGGGGGCTGCATCGGCAACGAACGGCGCGACCTGAAGGTTCAACAGATACTGCCCGTCGGCGATCGAATCGTCGATGAAGGCAAGCTCGGTGACCGTGGCAGTGCGCCGCGTGGCTTGTGTCGCGCTGGTCGCACCCGGCGGTAGGCCCCAGAAAATCCGGTGCGTGGTCAATTCCGGATCGTCACCGCGATCGAGCGAAGGCAGGTCGACGACGAGAGCGGCGATGCCGCTATCCACGATCCAACCCATTGCGTCTGCAGCGAAGTAGGGAGCTGGCGCGCGGTCATAGTTGCGCTCCAACTTGTCACGCGTGTTCGGCAGCGTGCGCACGACTAGAGCGCGGTAGTGAGAGAGGTCGTGAGATGCGACTGCCGCAGCAAGTATTGCGCGCGTGATAACGGGCACCGGGCCGACCGACACGAGCAGCGCCGCACTCAGATGCTCGCCGGCGAGATCGCGAACGCTCAGCCGCTCCGCTGTCACGTGTCCAACGCATTCTGTATGCGTGCCATTGCAATGTGGAGTCAGCGTATGGGTCGAGCAGTTGCAGCTGCCGCCGCGTCGTACGTCGCCGACGAAAGAGCCGGCGCTGACCGCCGTTGCAGCCGCGGGCGAGGCGCCGAAGAACGTCGGTTGTGGAGCGTCGAATTCGAGCGGGATGGAGATGTCGCGCCCCTGCGTGCCGACCCGCCAGCGGCGCCCGGCGATTTCGACCGTGACCACGGGCGCAGGAGTCGCCACGAAACGCTCGTTACTCAGCGCTTGTGCGCGACGGTGCCGCACGCCTGGCACGTGCGGTTCTGCGGCGAGTTGTAGAAGCGCTCGAAGATCGGCGGCAGTTGTTTTTCGATGTCACTCACGTGCAGGTACTCGGCATAGAGCGGGTACTGGCAGTGCTCGCAATACCAGAGAAAGCCATCCTGCTCCTCGGGCCGGCGCTGGCGCTCGATCACGAGTCCGACGGTGTTGGCGTAGCGCTGCGGCGAATGCGGCACGCGCGGCGGCAGCAGCAGCACTTCGCCTTCGTGGATCGGAATGTCGACGCGGCCGCGGTCCTGCATCGTCCGCAGCGTCATCGTGCCTTCGAGCTGATAGAAAAATTCCTCGCCCGGGTCTTCATGGAAGTCGCTGCGCACATTCGGCCCGCCGACGACCATGATGATGAATTCGGAGTGCTGGAAGACGCGCCGGTTGCACACCGGCGGCTTGAGAAACTCGCGATGCTGCTCGATCCATTGATTCAGATTGAAGGCTTTCAGCGCGTTCATGATTGAAGTATAACTGTACGCTGTGTTCATGAGATACGAGAGCAGTCTGCTGCGTTCGACTACGCTCGTAATCCTGTGCGTGCTGCCGGGACTGCTGCCAGGCGCGCGTGCTGCCGAGCAGGGCTCGCCCGAGCTGGTGCAGGCCATCTGGAAGGACCAGGAGTTCTCGTTCTACTTCCAGAGTCAGACCACTTTCTATTCCTGCTCCAGCCTCGAAGCGAAACTCGAGCGCATCCTGAAGGTGCTCGGCACGCGCCCGTACGTCAAAGTGCGCTCCGTCGATTGCCAGTCCGGTCCGGTGCGCATGCCACGTGTCGTCGTGAAGTTGAGCGCACCGGTCGAAGCCACTGAGCAGGCGATCGCGGAGCGCGACAAGAGCAAGAGCAAGCGCGAGCTCGCGGCGCGGGTGCGTGGCGAGACCGAAGATCCTGCAGCGCTTGCGCCATTTCCGGCACAGTGGCAGCGCGTCTCGTTGAGCCGCGGTGCAGTCGATCTGGAGCCCGGCGATTGCGAGCTGATCGACGAGCTGCGCCGCAAAGTTCTGCCGAAGCTGGCGATCCGGATCGTCAAAGACAGCACGCACTGCACGCCGCAACAGCTGACGATCGGCCAGCCGCAGCTGGAAGTTGACGCGTTGGTCGCGTTGCCGAAGCCGGA
>CADEEJ010000075.1:0-10760 GCA_902826315.1 uncultured Steroidobacter sp. | reverse complement strand
ATCGTGATTGCCCAGCACCGTGATCGCGGCCGAGCCGAAGCTCTTCACCAGGCGCAGCACGTCGAGCGAGCGCGGCCCGCGATTGACCAGATCGCCTACGAGCCACAGGCGGTCGCGGTCGCGATCGAAGTGCAGCCGCGCGAGCAGCGTCTCGAACTCGTCGCAACAACCCTGGATGTCGCCGATGGCGTAGATAGCCACTGCCGGCTTCTTAGTGGAGCAGCCCCGGCATCGCGAGCGTGAAGGGAGCGATCGGTGCGTCGAAATGCGCGCCGTCGTCGGCGAGCATCTGGTAGCTCCCCTGCATCGCTCCGACCGGCGTCTCGAGCACGGCGCCGCTGGAGTAGCGGAAGCCCTGGCCGGGTAACAGGTAGGGCTGCTCGCCGACCACGCCTTCGCCGCGCACTTCCTTGACCTTGCCGTTGGCGTCGGTAATCACCCAGTGGCGCGTGAGCAGGCGCGCGGGCACGTTGCCTTCGTTGCGGATCGTGATCGTGTAGGAAAAAGCGTAGTGGCCTTCTTCCGGCTTGGACTGCTCGCCGACGTAGTTCGCGCTGACGTCGACGCGGATCTTGTGCGCGCGGCCGGGCTCGCTAGCCGCGTGAGCCGGAGCGCTGCCGACGCTCTCGTCGCCGTCGTTCTCGGGTGTTCGTTCGCTCATGGAAGTGGCCGCATTCTAGCAGCAGCGCCCCTCATCGCTTGCCTGAAAAGTAAGGCCGTCGTTATGTCTGCTGCGCCGATTCAATGCAGCCGCACGGCGAGAACGTCGCAGGGCGCCGCGTGCAGGATCGTGTCCTCGGTGAAATTCAGCAGGATCGCCAGGCCGTGACGCTCGCGGCTGCCGAGCACGATCAGGTCCGCGCCGAGCCGCTGTGCCGTGCGGATGATCTCCGTCTTGATGCCGCCCGTCTCGACCAGCTGCGGCGAGTCTTGCAGCGCCAGCTTGCGCGCGAGCTCGGTGAGGCGCTTGCGCGCGCGATCCACCAGCTCGCTTTCGATCTGCACGGTGGGCAATAGCGCTTCGCCCATCGGCTCGACCGGCACGTACTCGACGACATGCAGCAGCGTGATCTGCGAGCCGTAGCAGGCGGCGATCGCCTTGGCGCGCTCGCCGACCAGCTGGCTGTCGTCGGACAGGTCCACGACGAGCAAAATTTTCTTGTATTCGGGCATCGTCCGCGCCCTCTTAGCGTTGCGGCGGGCCGAATAGTGCGAACGCGCCGCGCCTCAAGTCAATACTGGCCGCTGGATGGGTAGCTCTTACGTGCCAGCTGCGCCGCCAGTGCCGCGAACCCGGAGGCCGCAACGGTCTCCGCGCGCGCGCCGGGGTCGATGCCGGCGGCGCGGATCTCGTCCTGGCTCAGGATCGCCTTGAGCGCGTTGCGCAGCGTCTTGCGCCGCTGCGAGAACGCTGCCTGCACGACGTTCGCGTAACAACGCGGCTGTTCGATGTGCAACGGCTCCGCGTGCGGCGCGAGCCGCACGAAGGTCGACGTCACTCGCGGCGGCGGGCGGAACGCGCCCGGCCCGATATCGAACAGGGGCTCGATGCGCAGCCACGGCGCGAGCATGACCGTCAGACGTCCGTAGTGTTCCGAATCGGGCTCCGCCGCCATGCGCTCCACGACTTCCTTCTGCAGCATGAAGTGCATGTCGCGAATGTGCGCGCGCTGCTCGATCAGCCGGAACAGCAAGGGCGTCGAGATGTTGTACGGCAGGTTGCCGACGACGCGCAGCCCGCGGCCATCGTCGAGCGTGGCGAGGTCGAACTCCAGCGCATCGCCCTCGTGCAGCTGCAAGGCGGCGCAGGCAGCGCTCGCGGCGCGCAGGTGACGAATGGCATCGCGATCGATCTCGATTGCGTGCAGCTCCGGCAGGCGTGCCAGCAAGGGCAGGGTGATCGCGCCAAGTCCCGGACCGATCTCGACCACCCGCTGGTCGGGGCGCGGATCGATCGCCGCCACGATGCGCTCGATCACGCCAGGATCGTGCAGGAAATGCTGGCCGAATCGTTTGCGAGCAACGTGCTTCAAGGGGAAGCGGCGGCAGCCAACGTGATTGCCAGGTCGATCGCGCAGGCGAGGCTGCTTGAGTCGGCCGTGCCGGTGCCGGCGAGGGAGAGGGCGGTGCCGTGATCGACCGAGGTGCGGATGATGGGCAGACCCAGCGTAACGTTCACCGCGCGCTCAAAGCCGGCGTACTTGATCACGGGCAGGCCTTGGTCGTGGAACATCGCTAGCACGGCGTCGGCTTGCTCCAGCATGTGAGCGGTGAACGCGGTGTCCGCGGGCGCAGGGCCGATGAGCTGCAGGCCGTCTTGGCGGAGCGTTTCGAGCGCGGGCGCGATGACTTCGATCTCTTCGCGACCGAGATGGCCGGACTCGCCGGCGTGCGGATTCAGGCCGCAGACGATGATGCGCGGCGCTGCGATTGCGAAGCGCCCACGCAGATCGTGGTCGACGATGCGCAGGACCCGCTGCAGCAACTCGCCGGTGATCGCCGCACTTACGTCCTTCAATGGAAGGTGCGTCGTCGCGAGCGCGACGCGCAGCGAGCCGTTGGCGAGCATCATGACCGGATGCGCGCCGCCGGTGCGCCCGGCCAGATATTCAGTGTGGCCGGAAAACTTGATGCCGGCATCGTTGATCACGCTCTTCTGCACGGGAGCGGTGACCATCGCCGCGAACTCGCCCGCCATGCATCCATCGATGGCGCGATCCAGCAGCTGGAGAACGTGGCGTGCGTTCGAGCGGTCGAGCTGTCCAGCGCGGACCATCGTGGCGACGGGCACGTGCAAGACGCGCAGCGTGCCGCCGCGATGCTCGGTGATTGCACTATCGGATGCGTAGGGCAGGAAGGTGAGATGCTTCTGCAGCTGCTGCGCGCGTGCCTGAAGCACTTGGATGTCGCCGGCGACGACCAGGTCGCACGGCCAATCGCGTCCTGCGATGTCGATACAGAGGTCCGGCCCGATGCCTGCCGGCTCGCCGCAGGTCAGGATGAGCCGGGGCGCCGGCATCACATCCTGTATTCGACGAACGCCTCGTCGCGTAGCCGGCGCAGCCACAGTTCGGTCTCTTCTTCGGCTTTGGATTCGCGCAGCTCGGCGAAGGCGCGCTGGCGCTTTACGTCCTCAGTGGCGTCGTGCTGCCGGCGGCCCAGCAGCTGGACGATGTGCCAGCCGTACTGAGTCTTGAAGGGCGCGCTGATCTCGTTGTCTTTCAGCTCGCCGAGCGCGCGCTCGAAGTCCGGCACGAACGAGCCCGGCCCGGTCCAGCCGAGATCGCCGCCGTCGGCGGCCGAGCTGGGATCCTGCGAGGTCACCGCGGCAATTGCCGCGAAGTCTTCGCCGCCGTTCAGCACGCGCTCGCGAATGCTGCGCAGCTTCTGCTCGACGGTCTGGTCGTCTTCGAGCTCCGTGGTCTTGAGCAGAATGTGGCGCGCATGAACCTGCGCGACCACCGCCTGCTGCTGGCCGCCACGCAGCTCGTTCAAGCGGAACAGATGGAAGCCGCTCGGCGTCCGAATCGGCTCGGACACATCGCCTGCCTTCATCTGCTGAATGCGGTCGGCAATGATCGATGGCAGCTGCGGCCCGCGACGCCAGCCGAGCGAACCGCCTTCGATGTTGGTGCTGCTTTCGGAGTACGCGACGGCGAGCTGCGCAAAATCCTCGCCGCCCTTCGCCTTGTCGTAAACCTCGCGTGCACGCTGCTCGCGCGATTCGATCTGCTCGGGCGAGGCGGTCACCGGCACGGAGATCAGGATGTGCGAGATGTTGTACTCGCTGTTCTGGTCGGGCGCGTTCTGCTGCCGCGCCATGAACTGCTCGAGCTCGCGCGGCGAGATGTTGATGCGGCCGATGACGTCGCGCTGACGCAGCAGCTGCAGCGTCATCTGGCGGCGGATCTCGTCGCGGAAATCGCGATAGTCGATGCCCTGTTGCCCGAGCGCCCGCGGCAGGTCCGGGAAGGCGATGTTGTTGCGCTTGGCGACGTCGTCGAGCGCGCCGTTGAGCATTTCCTCCGAGACTTCGATGCCGACCCGGTCGGCGCGCTGAATCTGGATCTCCTCGACGATCAGCCGCTCGAGGATCTGCCGGCGCAGCACGTTGCGCGGCGGCAGCTCGGTCTTCTGCACGCGCAGGCGCTGAATGACCTCGTCCGTCTGCTCGTCGAGCTGGCTGACCAACACGACGCCATCGTTGACGACTGCAGCGATGCGGTCGAGCAGCTCGCCGCTGCTGGACAGCTCACGCGTCTGCGCGAGCGCCGTGCTGCCGGCGAACGCAAGCCACAGGGCCAGGGTCAGGAAAGAAACACGCGCGCGTAAGGACTGCATCGGGAGTGTGAATTTGCTAGGGGTCGGGCGGGCTGGAGGAGTATCCCCGAATCGATCGTTCCAGAAAAGCGTCGGCGCCCACTCCGACACTCGACAGGCCGTTAAGTTCAAGCTGCAGCAGGAAGCTGGTGTCGGTGTCGCCGGTGCGGTCGCTTACGTAGCGCCGCGCGACTGCGCGGACCCGCCAGCAGCACGAGCGATATTCCAGGCCGGCAAACTGGTCCAGCGATTTCTTGTCTTCCAGCGAGTACACGAGGCGCGCGTACCCGCTCCAGTTCTTGCCGATCGGCCAGGCGACGGAGCCGTCGACCTGCTCGATGTTGCCGCGGCGAAAGCGGTAGCCGAGGTTGACCACGCGGTCGTACTCGGGTTTGTACTGGACCTGCACGTCGCCTTTTTCCGAGCGCGTCTCGTTCGGGTCCCACTGCACGCCCATGCTCACGTTCCAGTCGCCGAAGGCGGTGACGTCGAGCTCCGCGATGATGTCGGAGAACTCGGGATCCTCCAGCACCTCGCCGGGCAGCGCGACCCGCGGCTCGTCGAAGTAATAGGCCTGGCCGACCGTACCGGAGATGAACTGCTTGCCGCTCTCGGCATCGAGCAGTCGCGAGGTGACGCCGATGGCGACCTGGTTCGCGTCGCTCAGGCGGTCGGCGCCGACGTAGCGATTCGTGCGAAACAGCTGGACCAGATTGAGATCGGCCGGCGCCGTGTCGAACACGGGCAGGTCGTTCTGATCGCGATAGGGCACGTACAGGTACATGAAGCGCGGCTCGAGCGTCTGCAGGCGCTGTTTGCGCGACCCGGACGGGCGCTCGAAGAGCAGGCCGCCGTCGACACTCGCGATCGGCGCGGCGCGGCTCGGCGAGTCATCGGCGCGTAGGGGGCCCGTGTCGTCGAGCCGATACGACGTGTAGCGCCAGCTCGCAGCGGGCACCAGATAGACGCCGGCGCCGCGCAGCGGCAGGCTAATCTCCGGTGCAGCGTCGACGCGCCAGCCCTGTGTCACGAGCTTCTCGTAGTTGTGCGTGAAGTTGCCGACCTCGAAGTCGAGACCGAACTGCAACCCCGCCCACTGATTCGGGAAGCCCGCATGCACAGCAAGCTGCGGCACGAGCGTGTGCGGCCGCAGCTCGGGAGCGATGCCGATGTCGTCGATCGTCTGGAAATTCTGCGCACGCAGCACCGCGAGCCAGTGCTGCGTGAGATACGTGAGGCTGGCCGAGCGGTCGAGGTAGCTGATGCTCGTGCCTTCCGGCCCGAGGCCGAAATCCTCGAACCAGGCGCTGTCGCCGACGTTGGCGGCATCGATGTCGAGCCGCAGCGTATCGGTGAAGTCCGAACGATCGACGAAGTGCAGGTAGCTGCGCGAGTCGCCGAACTCGTTGTCGTCGGGCAGGTACTGGGCTTCGAGCGTGCCGCGGCCGAGGTCCGTCAGGTAGCGGAACTCGCTGTCGAGCTTGCCGCCGCGCTTGGAGAACCAGGTCGGCAGGAGCGTCGCGTCGTAGTTCGGCGCGATGTTCCAGTACCACGGCACTGCCAGCGACGAGCCGCTGCGCGTGGACGTGCCGAGCGTCGGGAACAGGAAGCCGGATTTGCGCTGGTTGCCGACCGGAAAGGAGATGAACGGCGTGTAGAGGATCGGCACGCCCTTGAAGTCGAGCCGCACGCCGCGCCCGAAGCCGAGCCCGGCGCGCTGGCGGATGTCGATGTCGCTGGCCGTCAGCACCCAGTCTTCCTCGCCGACCGGGCACGTCGTATAGCGGACCTGCTTGAGCTTGAGCTCGTTGTCGCGCGTGACCTGGATGCGGTCCGCGGCGCCGCGCGCGTTGCGGTCCTTGAGCTCGAACTTCGCGCCTTCGAACGTGGCGCCGCCGCTCTGATCGACGGTGGCCGAGGTGCCGCTCACCTTCAGGTTCGGGTCCGCGTATTCCACGTCCTCGTCGACGCTGAAGCTCTGTTCCGCGCTGTCGTACTCGGCGTTGCGCGTCTTCAGCGTCCGGTCGCCCTGCTTGATGAGCACGTCGCCGTTGAGCAGCCACTTGCCGTCGCGCGTCGCCTCGACACCGTCCGCTTCGTATTCGATCGGCGTGTCGGCGAGCGCGGGCTCGGCTTGCTGATGCTGCGCAGGTCGCGCAGTCCCGCTGGCCCGCACGGGCGCGGGACATTCATCGGCCGCGGCGCTGCCGGCAAGGCACGCGGCGATTGCCGCCATCAGCAGCGTGCTGCGCCGTGCTCGTTCCACCACCGATTTTTCCGGACCCGGTGCATGCATCGGCCGTGATTATAATGAGCGCTTGTGTCCATGACGGGCGATTTCCGTAAATCCATGCGCGACTTGCGGCTCGAACAATTAGAGAACTGGCTGGCGAAGCTGTTCGCGACACGCGATTTCCAGGTGACGACTGCTTCCGCGGACGCGAGCTTTCGCCGCTATTTCCGCGTCGCGCGCGCCGCTGAAACCTGGATCGCGATGGATGCGCCGCCCGCGAAAGAGGACATGGAGCCCTACATTCGCATCGCCTCGATGCTCGTCGACGTAGGCGTGAACGCACCGCGCGTGATCGAACGCAACGACGAGGAGGGCTTCCTGCTCAACTCGGATCTCGGCTCGCAAACCTACCTGATGGAGCTGGATTCGCGCGGCGATGCCGACCGCCTGTACGCCGACGCCATCGAAGCGCTGGTACGGATCCAGTCGCGCGGCGGCGGGCATGCGGCGCAGTTACCCCCGTATGACGATGCGTTGCTGCAACGGGAGATGGCGCTGTTCCCGGAGTGGTTCTGCGGCCGGCATCTCGGCCTGGCGCTGTCCGCGGACGAAGTGGCAGCGCTCGCGAAGGTGTTCGATGTCCTGAGCGCAGCGGCGTTGGAGCAGCCGCGGGTCTTTGTTCATCGCGACTACCATTCGCGCAATCTCATGGTGGGCGACGGCGCGCGTCACGGTCCCAACCCGGGCATCCTGGACTTTCAGGATGCGGTCAGCGGGCCGGTGACGTACGACCTCGTGTCATTGCTGCGCGATTGCTATGTCGCCTGGCCGGCCGAGCGAGTGCGCGCCTGGGCGCTGCAGTTTCGCGGGGCTGCGCAGAGCGCAGGCGTTGGAGCTGGTGGCAGCGAGAGCGAATTCCTGCGCTGGTTCGACCTGATGGGCGTGCAGCGGCATCTCAAGGCGATCGGCATTTTCGCGCGCCTGTGGCACCGGGACGGCAAACCGGGCTACCTGAACGACATCCCGCGCACGCTGAACTACGTGCGCGTGGCAAGCGGCAAGTACCGTGAGCTGCAATTCCTGCAATCGTTCATCGACGAGCGCGCATCGCCCGCGCTCGAAGCAGCGCGTGCGCGAGGTTGAATGCGAGCCATGATCCTGGCCGCCGGTCGCGGCGAACGAATGCGGCCGCTGACCGACACGCGGCCGAAGCCGCTGCTAGAGGTCGGCGGCAAGCCGCTCATCCAGTATCACCTCGAGGCGCTGGCGCGCGCGGGCATCGAGGACGTCGTCATCAACCTGGCCTGGCAGGGCGAGCAAATTCGCCGCGCGCTGGGCACCGGCGCGAGCTGCGGGGTGCAGATCCACTACAGCGATGAGCCGCAGGGTGCACTGGAAACCGGCGGCGGCATCCTTGCCGCACTGCCGTTGCTCGGGCCCGGGCCGTTCCTGATCGTCAGCGGCGATATCTGGAGCGAGTTTCCGCTTGCTTCGTGCCTCGACCGGCTGGCGAGCGGCGATGTGGCGCATTTCGTGCTGGTGCCGAACCCCGACTTCCATGCGCAGGGCGACTTCGGCCTGGAAAACGGCCGCCTGCGCGACCGCGCGCCCCGTTACACATACGCCAACATAGGCGTACTGCGCGCGGAATTCTTCGCCGGCCGGCAACCCGGGCGGTTCGCCCTGGCACCGCTGATGTTCGAGTGGATTCGCCAGGGGCGCGTCAGCGGCGAGCTGTTCGGCGGGCGCTGGCACAACCTCGGTACGCCTATGCAACTCTCTCGACTGGACGCGGAGTTGCGCGCCGCGACTGCCGGCGGCAGCTGATCGTGTCCGAACGGGGTGGCCGATGGCTCTGGAAGGTTTGCAGCGCGTTGCACGGGAGCGGTGCGTTCTGTCGCGGCGCTTGCCTTCCGCTGCGAAACTTTATACCTTGCGCGGCGTTTCTGCGGTCTACGATGACTGTAACGTCAATCCGGAATTTACGGACTACTCCTTCCTGGCGTTACTCGTTCGTCCCGGGGAAACGGGGGTTGTATGCCGCTATGAGCATACTCAATCGAACGAACACAAGCGGTTGCGCACTAAGTCTTGCGGGGTTGAGCGATCCCCGCGCTTAGATCAGTCGAACCATTGTCGAGCTGCAAAGAATGCCTTACGCACCAGCAAACGATAGTACGTTTTTGACGCGTCGCGGCCTCGTGTTCATCGCGATCGTGGGGCTCCATCTGGGGATGTACTACGTGCTCAACTCGGGCCTGTCGAAGCACCTCGTCGACGTGGTGCTCGGCCCGATCGAGACCCGCATGATCGACGAGGCGCCGAAGACGGACGAGCCGCCACCGCCGCCGCCGCCGAAGATCGAGACCCCGCCGCCGTTCGTGCCGCCGCCCGAAGTCTCCATCGACATCCCGGTCGAGGCGAACACGTCGACGGCCATCCAGACCGTCACCAATGTGCGCCCGACGGCGCCGCCGCCGCCGGTTGCAGCGCCTGTGGCGGTCGCGCGCACCGCGCCGAAGTCCGACACGCGCCGGCCGTTGTCACAGCCCGAATACCCGCCTTCTTCGCGCCGCGCCGGTGAAGCCGGCACCGTGATTCTCGAGGTCTATGTGCTCGAAACCGGTCGCGTCGGTGAGGCGCGCGTGAAACAGTCGAGTGGTTTCCCGCGTCTGGATGAAGCGGCGGTGAGAGAAGTCAAGCGCTCCTGGCGCTTGGTGCCTGGAACCGAGAACGGCAAGCCGGTGCCGATGTGGGGGCAGTTCGCCGTCACATTCAAGCTGACGGACTGACGGAATCCGGCTGCGGATTTCAGAACTCGCCCCCTTAACTCAGGTCATAGCTTTAACAGTAGAGGATTGCGCTCCCATGGCCGACCAAACCCAAGTCATGCAAGAAAACCCGTTTGGCATCCAGCAGATGCTCGCCCAGGGCGGCGTCGTGGCCAAATCGGTTTTCGCCATCATGGTCATCATGTCCTTCGCTTCTTGGTACATCATGCTGACCAAGCTCTGGGACCAGCGGCGCGTTCGCAAGGCCTACAAGGAAATGGAGAAGAGCTTCTGGGTCGCGGGTAACCTGCGCGACGGCATCTCCAAGCTCACCGGCAAGGACAACGCCTTCAAGATGATCGCCGAGGATGGCATCCGCGCCGCCCAGCATCACGAAGGCCGCCTCACCGACCAGATTCCGCTGCACGAGTGGATCACCGTGTCGCTGCATCGCTCGGTCGACAGCATCGCCAATCGCTTGCAAGGCGGCCTCGCCGTGCTGGCGACCACCGGCTCGACCGCTCCGTTCATCGGACTGTTCGGCACGGTCTGGGGCATTTACAACGCACTGATCGCGATCAGCCTCGCCGGCCAGGCGAGCCTGGACAAGACCGCGGGCCCGATCGGCGAAGCGCTGATCATGACCGCCATCGGCTTGTTCGTCGCAGTCCCGGCCGTCATGGCCTACAACTGGCTGCTGCGTCGCAATAAGGACATCATCGAGAAGCTGCGCTATTTCGCGGCCGACCTGCACTCGTATCTGGTGAGCGGTGCTCGCATCGACAGCGGTGCGGCCCCGGCAGCGCGGCCCGCGACGGGCGCGGCGGTTCGCAAGTAAGCGCGCCGCCAACAGGAGCCGCCAATGAGTTCCTATGCAGCCATGAATGCGCCGCCCGCCGAGGAAGACGAGCGGGCGATGTCGGAGATCAACACGACGCCGCTCGTGGACGTCATGCTGGTGCTGCTGATCGTGTTCATGATCACGATCCCCGTGATCACGCACACGGTGCCGCTGGATCTGCCGAAGGTCCGCAACCTCGCGACGCAAACCAAGCCGGAGAACGTCAACATCGCGGTCAACCGCGATGGCCAGATCTTCTGGAACCAGACGTTGATCCCGGACACGACTGCGTTGCTGGAACGCTTGAAGACCGCGGCCGTCCAGAAGCCTCAGCCCGAAGTGCACGTGCGCGCCGACCAGACCACGCGCTACGAGTACGTCGGACGCGTGATCCTGACCGCGCAACGCGCCGGCATCCAGAAAGTGGGCTTCATCACGGAGCCCGGCCCGACAGGCAGTCAGTACTAGTTTTCGACCAGGGGTGAATTCTCTATGGCGATGAGCGTTGGCGGGGGCGGGGACGACGAACCCATGATGGATATCAACACGACGCCGTTGATCGACGTCATGTTGGTGCTGCTGATCATGTTCATCA
>CADEEJ010000074.1:13769-20286 GCA_902826315.1 uncultured Steroidobacter sp. | reverse complement strand
GCACTGGCGATCTCAGCGGCGGCGTGAACGTCTCGCAGCTGGGCGATCCCAATGACTTCAACGACAAGACGACCACGGTCCTGCGCGTCGAGAACGTCACCACGCCCATACAGCCCGGCATCCTGACCAACGGCGTGAGTATCGACGAGCGGCGTCCGCGCGGACGTGACGGCGATCCAGAAATGCAGAACGTCACCGTTCACATCAACGGTACGGCTGCAAACCCGCTGAACATCACTACGACCCTCGCCACCGGCGTCACCGCGACGACGGTCACCGGCGAAGCCAGCGACGGTGCAGATGCCACGAGCGGCTTCCTCTGCGCCGGCTCCGACAGCGCAGAGGTCGGCCACGATGGCTTTCATGGCAACCTGCTCACCGTCAACATCAACAACGTCAACATCACTGCAAACAGCGGCGCCGGACTGCGGATGGAGAACGCCGCGGGCATCGGCGGCGAGGGTGGTCACGGCAACGCGTGTCACGGGTCCGAGGCCGGCGGCGTCGGCGGTGGTGGGGCGGTCGCGACGCTGAACCTGCAGAACACGTCGATCACGACGTCCGGCGCGAGCGCGAGTGCGATCGCAGTCAGCAGTGCCGGCGGCAGAGGCGGTGAGGGCGGCGATGGCGGCGCGTTCCGTTACGGCTCGCGCGGCGGCGTCGGTGGCGACGGCGGCACCGTCAACGTGCTGGGCTCCGCGACACTGGAAACCAACGGCCCCGAAGCGCTCGGCATCCACGCAGTCAGCCTCGGCGGCGACGGCGGTAACGGCGGCGATTCCTCCGCGTTCGGCGGCGGCGGCAACGGTCCGCTCGGCGCGGGCGGCGGCACAGTGACCGTCAACGGAGATTTCGACATCACCACGCATGGCGCCGACTCGCACGGCATCGGTGCTTACAGCATCGGCGGCCGCGGCGGTAAAGGCGGCGACGACACGTTCTTCAATCCCGATGCGGGCGAGGGCGGCGGCACGGCAGACTCCGGCAACGTCTTCGTCATCAGCAGCGGCTCGATCCTGACTGAAGGCGCCGGCTCGCACGGCATCGTCGCGCAGAGCGTCGCGGGACACGCCGGCAGCGCGGGTGACAGCAATGCCATCGTCGTCTTCGGTGCGGGCGGTGGCAGTGCCGGCGACGGCGGCGAAGTCACGGTGAACAACTCCGGCGACATCACCACCAGGGGCGTGCGCTCGCACGCGATCTTCGGCGAGAGCATCGGTGGCGGCGGCGGCTCCGGCGGCGGCGGTTTCAGCGTGTTCTACTCGGGCGGCGGCGGCGGCGGCGCGGGCGGCAACGGCAGCACGGTGCGCATCACGAACAGCGCAACGCTGGAGACGAATCAGCTCGACAGCCGCGGCATCTACGCGCAGAGCATCGGCGGCGCGGGTGGCGACGGCGGCGATTCGTCCGGCGTCGTTGCAGCGATCGGCGGGCGCGGCGCGACCACGAGCGACGGCGGCCTGGTGCACGTAGAAAACACCGGCAACATCCACAGCTACGCGCACGCGATCTTCGCCGAAAGCATCGGCGGTGGCGGCGGCAACGGCGGCGACAGCGCTGGCTGGTTCTCGATCGGCGGCACCGGTGGCGCCGGCGGCGCTGGCGGCAAGGTCGAGGTCAGCAACGACGGCGATCTCACGACGGTGCAGAACAACTCGAGCGCGATCTTCGCCCACAGCATCGGCGGCGGCGGCGGCAACGGCGGCCACTCCATTTCCGTGGGCGCCATCGCGTCGATCGCGATCGGCGGCGACGGTGCGGAGGGCGGTGATTCCGAGACGGTCACTGTGAACAGCACGGGCGGCGCGATCGAGACCGGCGTGCGATTCGCCACCAGCGTGCAGCAGGGCCACGGCTCGCATGGCATCTTCGCGCAGAGCATCGGTGGCGGCGGCGGCAACGGCGGCTTCGCGACGTCGGCAGCGGCCGGCAACATCGCCGTAGGCATCGGCGGCACCGGTGCAGGCGGCGGCGACGGCAAAGCCGTCGATGTGACCAGCGGCAGCACGATCGTCACGCACGGCGACGATGCGCACGCGATCTATGCAGAGAGTGTCGGCGGAGGCGGCGGGTCCGGCGGCTTCGCTGTGACGCTCGCAGTGGGCGAAGGCACGACGGCATCGCTCGCGATCGGCGGCAAAGGCGGCGGTGGCGGCAGCGGCGACATCGTCGATGTCGTCAGCACTGGTACGAATCTGCAAACTTCAGGCGATCGTTCGTACGGCATCCTGGCGCAGAGCGTCGGCGGTGGCGGCGGCAATGGCGGCTTCGCCATCGCAGGCTCGCTGTCGATCGCGAGCCCCAGCGGAGCGTTCGCGCTCGGCGGTACCGGCGCAGGCGGCGGCGGTGCAAGCGACGTCACAGTCGAGAGCAGCAGCAACATCTCCACCGCGGGTCTCGACGCGCACGGCCTGTTCGCACAAAGCCTCGGCGGCGGCGGCGGATCCGGTGGCTTCGCCGTCGCAGGTGCGGTGAGTGCGAGCGTTGCGGCGAGCGTCAGCATGGGCGGATCAGGTGCGGCGGGCGGCAATGCCGGCTCCGTCACTGTCGGCGTCGATGAGCTGACGACCGGCACCATTCATACGAGCGGCGATCGCGCGAACGGCCTGGTCGCGCAGAGCGTGGGCGGCGGCGGTGGCGCCGGCGGCTTCAGCGTGTCGGGAACGATGGCGCTCGGTGCAACTGCCGGGCTGAGCATCGGTGGCAAGGGCGGCGCTGCTCGCGACGCTGACACGGTCACTGTGCGCGCGGCGAACACGATCATCACCGAAGGCGATGACGCGCACGGCCTGATGGCACAGAGCGTCGGCGGTGGTGGCGGCAAAGGCGGCTTCGCAGTAACCGGCAGCATCAACGCGGGCGGCGGGGTCGGCGCGGCTATCGGCGGCGGCGGTGGTGGTGGCGGCGCTGCGAACACGGTGACGGTCGAGAATCGAGGCGCAGCGATCTCGACAGCAGGCAACCACTCCTACGGCTTGCTGGCGCAAAGCGTCGGCGGTGGCGGCGGCGACGGCGGCTTCGCCGTCGTGGGCCAGATCACGCAGGGTGCAGCGGCGAACTTCGGCCTCGGCGGCGACGGCGCGCAGGCCGGCGTCAGCCGCGACGTATTCGTCACGAGCACCAGTCAGATCACGACGCAGGGCGCCGATTCGCACGGCCTGTTTGCGCAGAGCGTCGGCGGCGGTGGCGGCTCGGGCGGCTTCAGCGTCACGGGCACGATCAGTGCGAGCGGCGGCTCGGTCGGCGCGGCACTCGGCGGCGCGGGCAACGGCGGCGGCAACTCCGGCCGCGTCTTCGTCACGACGACTGCGGAAAACACTGGCGTGATCACGACCGAGGGCGATCGCTCGGTCGGTCTGTTCGCGCAGAGCGTCGGCGGCGGTGGCGGCAACGGCGGCTTTGCAGTTTCTGGAGCGATCGCGAATGGTCCGACAGCGACACTGGCTATCGGCGGCAACGGCGGCACGGGTGCGAACAGCGATACGGTCTTCGTGAACAGCGGGACGAGCATCGCAACGCAGGGCAACGACTCGCACGGCATTTTCGCGCAGAGCATCGGCGGCGGCGGTGGTTCGGGCGGCTTCGCGGTCGCCGCCGGCATCTCGACGCAGGGCGGAGTGAACGTCGCGCTCGGCGGCAAAGGCAACGGCGGCGGCAACGCGCAGGACGTCACCGTGCTGAGCTCCGCGGAAGCGATCGAAACTCACGGCGGTCACGCGTACGGCATCGCTGCGCAGAGCGTCGGCGGTGGTGGCGGCGACGGCGGCTTCGCAGTCGCAGGCGGCATCGCCAACGGTCCGACAGCATCGTTCTCGCTGGGCGGCTCCGGCGCCGGTGGCGGCTTCGGACGCAACGTCCTGCTCGACAGCAGCACTTCCGTCGTCACGCACGGCGACGACTCGCACGGCGTATTCGCGCAGAGTCTCGGCGGTGGCGGCGGCTCGGGCGGCTTCGCTATCACGGGCGGCATCTCGCGTAACGACGTGAGCGCGAGCATCGGCGGTTCGGGCGCGGGCGGCGGCAGCGGCGGCCTCGTGACTCTGAACAACACATCGCAAATCATCGACACCTCCGGCAACCACGCATACGGCGTGCTCGCGCAGAGCATCGGCGGCGGTGGCGGCGACGGTGGCTTCGCGATTTCCGGCGGCATCAACAACGGTCCGAGCGCGCACTTCGGCCTCGGTGGCTCCGGCGACGGCGGCGGTGTCAGCTCCGCGGTGCGGCTGACGACTTCGAGCGACGTCGTCACGCGCGGCAACGACTCGCACGCGGTATTCGCGCAGAGTCTTGGTGGTGGCGGTGGCTCCGGTGGTTTCGCCATCGCTGGCGGTGTCGGAACCGATAACGCGCAGTTCAATGCCAGCATCGGCGGTAGCGGCGGTGGCGGGGGCAATGCCTCGACTGTCGATCTGTTCAACAGCGGCAGCGGGATCGCAACGCTGGGTGCGCGCTCCTACGGCCTGGTCGCGCAAAGCGTCGGCGGCGGTGGCGGCGACGGCGGCTTCAGCATCGCGGGCAGCATCGGCAAGGGCCCGGCCGCGAACTTCAGCCTTGGCGGCAGCGGTGACGGCGGCGGTAACGGCGACGACGTGACGCTCAACAGCAGCGGCCGCATCGCGACCACCGGCGAAGAATCGCACGCGATCTTCGCGCAGAGCATCGGCGGTGGCGGCGGCTCCGGTGGCTTCAGCGTCTCGGGCTCGGTGTCGGGCGATCGCGGCTCGTTCAACGCGAGCCTCGGCGGCTCCGGTGACGGCGGCGGTAACGCTGGCAGCGTGCGGCTCGGCAACGTCGCAGCGATCGACGGTGTGCTGACGACAGAGGGCGATCGCGCCTACGGCATCCTCGCGCAGAGCGTCGGCGGTGGTGGTGGCGACGGCGGTTTCAGCATCGCGGCCGGCATCTCGAAAGGCGAAGGCGCGAAGTTCAGTCTCGGCGGCTCGGGTGGTGGTGGCGGCGACAGCGATCTGGTTTCCGTGCGCAGCGCCAGCACGATCGTCACCAGCGGCGTCGATGCGCACGGCATCTTCGCGCAAAGCATCGGCGGTGGCGGCGGCTCCGGCGGCTTCAGCGTCACCGGCTCCGTAGCGACGCAGGGTGCATCGGTCGGTGCGAGCATCGGCGGCTCGGGCGCTGGTGGCGGCAACGGCGGCGACGTCGAAGCGATCAGCCTCGGCGACCTCATCATGACTTCCGGCGATCGCTCGTACGGTATCGTCGCGCAGAGCATTGGCGGTGGCGGCGGCGATGGCGGCTTCAGCGTCGCTGGCAGCATCAGCCGGACGACGAATGTAAACCTCAGCATCGGCGGCTCCGGCGACGAAGGCGGCGACGCCGGTGACGTCGGCGTGCGCAGCTCGACCGACATCCTCACCGAAGGTCTCGAAGCGCACGCGATCTCGGCACAGAGCATCGGCGGCGGTGGCGGCTCGGGCGGCTTCAGTGTCGCCGGCTCGCTGTTCGGCGCAGCAAACAGCAGTCCGAAGATCGATGTGAGCTTCGGCGGCTCGGGCGACGGCGGCGGTGCCGGCGGCGACGTCGATGTCGGCTTCGACGACGACTACATCACGGGCATCATCGAGACGCTCGGCGGCGGCGCGCACGGCATCTCTGCGTTGAGTCTCGGCGGTGGCGGCGGCAACGGCGGCTTCAGCGTTGGCGCGGGTGTTTCGCAATCACCGCAGATGACGATCGGCATCGGCGGCTCCGCTGGCACAGCGAGCGACGGCGGCGCGGTGAAAGTCTTCACCGGCGCGGATATCTACACGCACGGTGCGCAATCGTACGGCGTGAGTGCGCAGAGCCTCGGTGGCGGCGGCGGCAACGGCGGATTCGCCGTCGCCGGCTCCGCGACGACCGATCTCACCTCTGTCGGCGTCAGCCTCGGTGGCAAGGGCGGCGGCGGCGGCAAGGGCGGCACCGTCGGCGTGACCAACTCCGGCAACATTTTGACGATGGGCGAGCTCGCGTATGGCGTGTTCGCCGAGAGCATCGGCGGCGGCGGCGGCGACGGCGGCTTCAGTCTCTCCGGCTCGCTCTCGAAGCCGCCTGCGGCCACGACCAACCCGCGCGGTCCGCGCAACCTCGACATCGCGATCGGCGGTAACGGCGGCACGGGCAATGTCGGCGGCAACGTGACAGTCCAGAACGACGGCCGCATCGATACGCTCGGCCAGGAGTCGCACGGGATTCTTGCCCACAGCGTCGGCGGTGGCGGCGGCGATGGCGGCCTGTCGGCCGCAGGCTCGCTTGGTGTGAACACGCAGTCGACGCAGGGGACACGCGCGGTGATCTCCGTGAGCGTCGGCGGCTTCGGCGGCAATGGCAACGTTGGCGGCGATGTCAGTGTCGTCAACACACGGGCCATCACGACCGAAGGTGAGAAGGCGCGCGGCATCTACGCCTACAGCGTCGGCGGCGGTGGCGGCAACGGCGGCACCAGCTTCGCGATCGACACGTTGATCGGCAAGCCGCACGAAGGCAACGGCTTCAACCTCGAGATCGCCATCGGCGG
>CADEEJ010000074.1:12232-13669 GCA_902826315.1 uncultured Steroidobacter sp. | reverse complement strand
GGCGGTAACGGCGGTACCGCGAACGACGGCGGCGGTGTCACGGTGTCGAACAGCGGCAACATCGTAACCACCGGGGTGAACGCGCGCGGCATCGTCGCGCAGAGCGTCGGTGCCGGCGGCGGCAACGGCGGCAGTGGTATCAGCGGCACGGGCCTGGAGGAGCTCGACAAAGCCACCGAGCTGCTCGACCTCAAGGACAAGAACATCATCGACCTGCGGAACTGGACGGTGATCGTCGGCGGCGATGCCGGCGCGAGCGGCGATGGCGGCGACATCCTCGTCCACAACTCCGGCTCGATCGGCACGACCGGTCTGGCGTCGACCGCGATCTTCGCGCAGAGCATCGGCGGCGGCGGCGGCGAAGCGCAGAACTTCGTGAAGGGCGCGGGCGAGGGCGGCTCGGCCGACACGGGCCTGCAAGGCAAATTCAGCATCGGCGGCGGCGGCGGCGCGAGCGGCGATGGCGGCGACGTCACCGTGAACAACCTCGGCGGCGATTTGATCACCGAAGGTGACGACGCACACGCGATCTTCGCGCAGAGCGTCGGTGGCGGCGGCGGTGTTGCCGGCAACGTCGATCGCGGCTTCAAGGACGGGATCGGCCCGATTCCGCCGCTCAACGTGGGCATCGGTCTCGCGTTCGGTCGCGACGGCGGCAGCGGCGGCGATGGCGGAATCGTCACCGTCACGAACACCATGAACATCTTCACGCGCGGCCGCAACTCGTTCGGCATCTTCGCGCAGAGCATCGGTGGCGGCGGCGGGCTCGCCGGCGGCCTCGGCAACGAGAACATCCCGATCCTGGAGCAGCAGAACTTCGCCGGCAGCGTCGGCGGCGACGGCGACGCCGGTGCGATCACGATCACGCAGCAGGGTGATATCGTCGTGCTGGGCGACGCGTCGGACGGCATCTTCGCGCAGAGCGACGCGTCGAATGGCAACAGCGGCGTTGTGACCATCGACGTCACAGGCAACATCGATGCGGGAGGTGCGCACTCCAACGGCATTCGCGCGCACAGCCAGGGCGACATGAGCTCCGGCGCGATCAACGTCACGATCGCGAGCGGCTCCGTGCGCGGCGGCACCGAGAGCGGCGCGGCCGTCAACTTCATCGACGGCGCGGCGAACACGCTGACGAATCGCGGCGACATCGGCCGTTTCGACGAGCTCGACCGTGCCACCGTGCTGGGCGGCATCGGCAACGAGGCCGTCGAGAACTTCGGCCGGTTGGCCGGCACGATGGCGCTCGGCGGCGGCACGAACTCCTTCGTCAATCGCAGCGGCGGCGTGGTGCTGTCTGGTGCGACCTGGGACCTCGGCGCGGGCGGTAACACGCTAAACCAGGGCTTGTGGTCGGTCGGCAATGGCAACGACATTGCGCACACCGAAGTGGCGGGCGATTTCACGCAGACTGCCAGCGGCGCGTTGCTCGTCGAC
>CADEEJ010000074.1:10037-12132 GCA_902826315.1 uncultured Steroidobacter sp. | reverse complement strand
AGCGTCGCGACGCTTGGCAGCAAGTACCAGTTGATGAACCCGGAGAACTACGGCGCATTGCCGCTCGCGGCAGTCCAGTCAGGCCTGCAGTTCGGCGAATCGATGCTGAGCTGCAAGGTGCGCGACGGCGAGTCGCGCTTCACCGATGAAGGCGAATGCGCCTGGGCGGCGGCGTTCGGCAGCAGCGGCGAACAGGAGGCGACGCGCTTGGCGAACGGCTTCCGGCGCGATGCGCGCACGATCAGCCTCGGCACGCAGTGGCAGGTCGGCGAGAACTGGCACATGGGGCTGGCCGCCGCGTTCGAGCGCGACCAGATCGACTCCAAGACGCTCTCGGACCTGCGCACGCAGGTCGCAGAGGGCAGCACCGTGCATGCGGGCATGGTGCTGAAGGGCAACTTCGGCGGCAGCACGGTCGCGGCCAGCTTCTCGGCTGCGCGCGGTACGTACGACTCGCACCGCAATGCTTTCCTGGCGCTGCACGGTTCCAAGAGCGAGCAGGACATTTATCAGACAGCGTTCCAGTTCCGCGTCAGCCACGGCATCGAATACGGGCCGTGGTACTGGCGGCCGATGCTCGACCTCGGCTTCACCCAGGTACGCCTCGCAGCGTTCTCCGAGCACGGTGCCGGCGCCAACAACCTGATCGTCCGCAATTCGGAAGACGACTTCACCAACCTGCGTCCGGCGCTGGAGATGGGCGTCGAGACCGCGCTGGGCAAGTCGCTCGCACGCTGGTACGCGCGCGTAGGCGTCAATCGCTTCATCGAAGGCGGATCGTTCGGCGTGCAGGCGATGCTGCAGGGAGCGCCAGACGATGCAGGCTTCATCGACGTACAGCAGGCGCTCGACCGCACAGTGCGGGAATGCTCTGCAGGTGTCGATGTGCTGACCGGAGGCAACGTCACGCTGCGCGTCGGCTACTCGGGTCAGTTCTCCGCGAGCGGTGCGACTCATGGTGCAACGCTGAAGTTCTCGCGCTCGTTCTGAGCACCAAATCTCAGCGCTTGCGCGAATGAGGCAAGCGCTGCGCCGGCGCGAAGTCTGAACGAAAACGCGCGGTCTATTCAGACCGCGTTCAGAGTGCACGCGCGAACTCGCAACGCGCGCGCTGTCGAAAAAATATTTAGCTGAACGTTGCGACGCTCTGCGGACCTCGCGCATCCAGGGGGCGATGCGTAATGTCCTCTCGTCGATCGTCATCACCGTCGCGTGCTCGTTCATGTTCCGCGCTTATGCGCAGGAAACAACAAACGTGGCGCCGGCGCGCAACGCCAGCGACGACTTCATCGTCGGCGACATTCGTGTCGAAGGCCTGCAACGCATCGCCGAAGGCACGGTCTTCAACTACCTGCCGGTCAACATCGGCGACAAGCTCGATCGGCGGCGCCTCGCCGAGGCGGTGAAATCGCTGTATGGCACCGGCTTCTTTCGCGACGTCGAGCTGCGTCGCGACGGCAGCGTGCTGGTCGTCGCGGTGCTGGAGCGCCCGACGATCGAAAGCTTCGAGGTGAAGGGCAACAAGGACATCAAGACCGAGGACCTGGAGAAGTCGCTGCGCAACGTCGGGCTCGCGAGCGGCAAGAGCTTCGACCAATCGGTGCTCGAAGAGGTCAAGCGCTATCTCACCGAGCAGTATTTCTCGCGCGGCAAGTATTCCGTCGTCGTCGACGCGCAAGCCGACGACGTGCCCGACAACCGGGTCAAGGTCTCGATCGACATTCACGAAGGCAAGCGGGCGCGCATCGAGCAGATCAACATCGTCGGCAACGACAGCTTTGCCGAAGATGAGCTGCTCGGGCAGCTGCAGCTGCGGACGCCGAACTGGCTGTCCTGGTATCGCCAGGACGACCGCTATGCGAAGGAAGCGCTATCGGCCGACCTGGAGACGCTGCGCTCCTACTACATGGACCGCGGCTACGCCGACTTCGCGATCACTTCCAGCCAGGTCGCGATCGGGCCGGAGAAGGACGACATCTTCGTCACGGTGAACGTCAAGGAAGGCGAGGTCTACCGCGTCTCCGACGTGAAGCTCGCCGGCGACCTGCGCGTGCCGGAGAGCGAGCTGCGCCGGCTGATCCTGATGCAGCCGGGC
>CADEEJ010000074.1:0-9937 GCA_902826315.1 uncultured Steroidobacter sp. | reverse complement strand
TTCGTCGAGAAGGTCGAGGTGGAGACGACGCCGGTGCCGGGCACGCCGGATCTCGTCGACGTCGACTTCACGCTGGAAGAGGGGTTGCCGGGTCAGTTCGGCGGCGGCATCGGCTACTCGGAGTCGCAGGGCCTGATCCTCACCGGCAACGTCGTGCACACGAACCTGCTCGGCACCGGGCAGCGCCTCGCGCTGGAGCTGAGCGGCGGCGCCTACTCCAAGGTCTACGACATCTCGTTCACGGATCCCTATTTCACGCTCGACGGCATCAGCCGCACGTTCAACTTCGCGTATCGCGACATCGAGCGGCTCACGTCGTCGTACTCGGCGTTCTCGACCAAGCTCTACACCGCCGGCACGGAGATCGCGTATCCGATCACGGAGCTGCAGACGATCCGCTTCGGCGCGGCGGTCGAGCATGCGGAGCTCGGCACGCCCCTGAACAGCTCGACGCAGTTGCAGGACTGGGTGCGCCACAACGGCGATCCGTTCTTCCGTTTGCTGAGCGGCGGGGACTTCGTGCTCGGCACGCAGTACGACGCGGTCGAGCTGTCCGCGGGTTGGGTGCGCGACAGTCGCAATCGGCTGCTGTTTCCGACATCGGGCTCGCTGCAGCGTTTGCAGCTGAGCGGCACGGTACCGGGCACCGGTTCGGTCGAGTACCTGCGCTCGACGTTCCAGTATCAGCAGTTCTTCCGCCTGCCGCTGTTGCCGCTGACGTTCAGTTTCAACACGAGCCTCAGCTATGGCACCGCGCTCGGCGACACGACGGCGCTGCCGCCGAACCGGCACTTCTTCGTCGGCGGCCCAGACTCGGTGCGCGGCTTCCGCGATCAGACGCTCGGGCCGCGCGACTCGCTCGGCAATCCGTACGGCGGCGACAGCGCGCTGAGCGGCCAGCTCGAAGCACTCGTGCCGCTGCCGGCGAAGTTCGCGAGCAGCGTGCGTGCCGGCGTGTTCCTCGACTTCGGCCAGGCATTCCACCTTGGCGACACGCAGTTCCTCGACAAGGCCGGCTTTCCCGCGGACTACGGCTTCGACCTGGACAAGGTGCGCATCTCGACCGGCGTCGGCGTGCAATGGCTCGCGCCGCTCGGCCTGTTCCGCTTCAGCTACGCCTTCCCGCTGCGCTATCGGCGCGATACCTGGCGCGAATACGGCGACGACCTCGAGCGCTTCCAGTTCTCGATCGGCCGCGCCTTCTGACTCTCTCACTGCATCGAACCGGAGAACTCCCATGCAAAGCCGTTTGTGTCCGTACGCGGTCCTCGCGATCCTGGTCTTCTCGTCGGCGATGGGCTTGAGCGGTTGCGACAGCGGCGGCGGCAGCGGCCACACGCAGGTCCGGCTGCTGAACGCGAGCCCGGCCTACACCTCGCTCGATCTCTACGCCAACAAGACCGATGACGACACCGACCAGCAGCGCGCTGCAGGCGTCGAATACGACACGGTCAGCGGTTACACGCAGCTCGACTCGGGCACGTACAACGTCAAGTTCAAGCGCAGCGGCGCCACGAGCACGTTGCAGACCGCCAGCTCGCAGCAGCTCGCGGACGATACGCATCACACGTTCGTCGCCTTCGGTACGACTGGGCATTTCTCCGCGGTGCGGGTCGGCGACGACGTGACTGCGCCGGATAACGGTCGCGTCAAGGTGCAGGTGCTGAACGGGGCCGAAGCGGGCTCGCTCGACGTCTATCTCACCGAGAGCTCGGCGTCGCTCGACGATGCCACGCCCGTGGTCGCCGCCGTCGGCGCCGGAACCGCCAGTTCAGTCGCGACGATCGACAGCGGCGACTATCGACTGCGCGTGACGGGTGCCAGCGAGTCCGGCGACCTGCGCCTCGACGTGGCGAACATCACGCTGGACAGCAGGCAGGTCGTCTCGCTGATCCTCACCGCGACGCAGGGCGGAGTCCTCGTGAACGCGTTGCACTTGCCCCAGCAAGGCAGCTTGACGAAATTCACGAACACCAAAGCGCGCATCCGCGGTGCCGTCGGCACGACGAGCGGGCCGGTCGTGATGCGCATCGGCGGGGTCAGTGTGCTGAATGGCGCAGTAGGCATCGTAGGTAACTACGCGACCGTCGAGGCGGGCAGCGTCGCGGTCAATCTCACTGTCAGCGGCGTCGCCGTCGCTGTGCCGAATCAAACGCTGGTCGCCGGCGGCGAATACACCTTGCTCGCGTGGAGCAATGCCGATGGCACGCAGACCACTCTCATCGGCGACGACAATCGGCTGCCGACTGCCAGCGGCAAGGCGAAGATCCGCGTGCTGAATGGACTGTCGACGCTGAGCGCGCCGATCACGCTGTCGGTCAACTTCGCGCCGATCGCCGAGGGCATCGCGCTGGGACAGGCGTCGGCGTTCACGGAGATCGACGACGGCTCGGACTATCAGCTGGATGTGACCAACACGGATACGGCTGCGAACCTGCTGACGAAGACGTCGGTGACGCTGCAGTCGGCGAGCGTCTACACGCTGTTCATGTCGGCGAGCGGCGCGACGATCAGCGGGACGCTGCGGAAGGATCGTTGACCTCGCGGCGCATGCGCAGGATGAAAGCGCTCTCCTTGTCGCTGGCGTCCGTGTCCGGGTCGCCCACGATCGCGAGGCGATATTGGCCTGGCTGCAGATGGGCGCCGTCGATGTAAACCGTCACGAAGTTGTCCGGCGCGGGGACCAATCCGCCCAGCTCCGCAACGCTTTGCAGCGAATCGTCCGCGCTCATGCGGAACAGGCGCACGCGATAGCGGGCAGGGTGCGCGGCGAACTCGGGCAGCACACGCAGCTCGACCGCTTCGCCGGCGGCTGGCAGCGGGATTTCGGCGTCGACGGAGCTCCCGCGAGTCCGCAGGATCGCGGTACGGCTCGCAATCGTCGGCGCACGGCTGTTCCAGTTCAGCATTTCGACGCTGGCAGCCATCAGCGATCGCCCGCCGGGCGCGCGCTGCACGAGCAGGAGCGTACCGATTGCGAGCACGGCCAACGCTGCGGCGGCGGCAAGGTATTGCCATTGCAGGAAACGCGGTTGCTTGCGCAGCAGCGGGTCCAGCTCGCCGCTCTCGCGCAGCTTCATGAGCCCGACTTTGAACCGGGCCGCGGCTTCCATGTCCTGCACGACGTCGGGGTGCTCGAGATAGTAGGCTTCGAACGCCGCGCGCTCCTCGTCGCTGAGACGATTCGCGAGATAGCGTGCGACGACATGGTTGTCGTCGATATACCGTTGATCCATTACTGCCTACCTGTCGCGGTGCGGCGGTTCATCTCACGCGCAACATACCAGCAGCACCCCCAGCAGGTCCGATTTGCGCAAGCCGCGGGCCTCCAGCAGGGCGCGCAGGCGCTGCCGCGCCCGGAAGATGACCTTGTCGAAGTGCAGCGGCGCCAGCCCCAGGGAGCGGCAGATCGCCTGCTTGTCCTCTTCGTCCAGGTAGAAGCGCTTGACGATCTCGCGGTCGCGCGCGGTCGGCAGCGAGGCGACGATCTCGCGGACCTCGCGCACGATGCCCGCGTCCAGCCCGTCGTCGGCGCTGCCGGCGCCCGGGAGCTGTTGAATCACATCGCCGCCGGCACGCAGCTCCGTACGGTTGTCGAACTCGCGCCGGTAATTGCGATACAGATTCAGGGCGACGCGAAACACGTAACCCGCAAGCCGCTCCGGCTGCGCGACGCGTCCCTGGCGGGCATGCACGATCGCCGTGGCCACTGCCTCGTTCAGCATCTCCGCTGCGACGGCGGCATCGCCGATGCGACGCTGGAGGAGAGCATGGAGACCCGCGTAATGCTGCCTGATGAACTGTTCGGTGATTGCGTCTTCGCCCACGGAGCCTGTCCCGGTTCCTTAGTCCCTGATGTCCCTTCCCCGCCGAGAAGAATAGCGGCAGTCCCCAATGACGTCATCCATTGGAGCGCGCGGTTGTTGCAGCGCGAGGCTCCCCGGCGTCACAGCACGTGCTGGTCGATGCTGCGATTCGTCGACTCGAGTACCACGCCGGCCCAGTAGTACGGATGCTGGAAGCGCTGCGACTCGATCAGCTCGTTGCGTGCCGCGCGCAAGGCGAACGAACTGTTGCCATCGCTCTGGGACAACTGCCGGTAGAACGCACCCATCAGCGTAGCGGTGGCGTCGTCAGAGATGCTCCAGAGCGTACCGACGACCGAGCCTGCGCCCTGGGTGAGGAAGCCGTCAGCGAGGCTGCGGATTCCCCAGCCGGTGTAGTCGCGGCCGCGCATCGTTTCGCACCCGCTGATCACGACGAGCCGCGACGCGAACGGCTCGGTGAACAGCTCCGTCAGACCGAGAAATCCTCCTGCGGGCTTGCCGTCCACGATGGTCGCCGACGTGGCCAACCCGACCAGATCGGGAGTCGTGCTGCTGAAATACCCGTGGGTGGCTATGTGCAGCACTCGCGCCGCACGCACGCTGGGCGACAGCAACGCGTCGTTGGTCGCGTCAGCTTCGAGGTACGTCGCGACGCGGCGAGTCGCGAATGTCTGCGCAATGTGGCGCGCTTCCTCCTGGGTGTTCGGCAGGCCTGCCAGGCGCTCCGCCCAGCGCGGGATCGGCGCCTTGCCGAGATGGACGCCGGCCATCGGCGGGGCGTTTCGCAGTGGATTGGCAAAGATCGCTACGTCCGCGGGTCCGCTACCGCGCTCGCGAGGGAGGGCAAGAGCGGGCACGTTTGCGTAGTAGCGCGCCGCCGATTTCGTTCGAACGAGCTCGAAGCGCGCGGCGAGCGGCGCGTACGGCTGAGTTGGTCTGGCCAGGTCGATCGCCGCGAAGGGCACGGGTTGCATGGCGTCGTCCGGCACGATGATGAGCCGCCGCGTATCGTCGCGTTGCGCAAGCAGCCGCACCGGCAGCAGTTCGGCAAGCGCTGCCAGTGGAGCGCGGTCGAAGTCGCCGTCCGTCGGCTTTTCCACGACCTGCAGGGCGCGCTGCACGAGTTTCGTCACCCTGGAGCGCGGCGGCAGATCGAAGTATTCCACTCGTCCGCCGGCCAGCACGACGGCGAAGCTGACTTGCTCCTGCACGAAGTAGCGGATCAGCACGTCGCCGGCGGGCATCGACGGCAGGGCGTAGGCTGCGACGGCGGATTCTTCCGTGAGCGGTATCGTCACCGGCTCCGTGGCGTACAGAGCGAGGTAGGCATCGCGTGCGAGATCGCGCTCCAGCAATCGGCGATCGAGACCCAGGCGCGCAATTCTGTCGCGTGCCTCGTCGCCTGCGAGCGCTTGCAACCGTTCGGCTTCCGCGCTCACGTCGATGACTTCCTGTTGAGCCGCGCGATAGCGCTCGAACAGCGCGACCGCTTGCGTCTCGAAAGCGCGTCCGACGACGCCGGAGTGACGCAGCGTGCCCGGCGGCACCGGCTGTCCGTAGTAGGCCTCGAGCAACGGCAGCACCTGTTCCCGATTCAGGCGATACATGGCCGCAACGTATTCGTTCAGCAACGGCTGAGCGCCGCTCAACCACGCGAGGCTGTCGTCATTGGCTGTGCGCAAGCCACGCGCGACCTCGTTCACTAGACGCAGTGCCTGGCGGCCGTGCGCATCGACCTTCGCGAGGTCGCGATCGAGCGCAGCGTGGCGAATCGCCTGCTCGTAGAACTGCAGCTGCCGCGTCGGGTGCGAAAACTCTGCGCGCTGTTCGACCGTCGAGCGCGCGATCATGTCCTCGATCTCGCGCACGAGTGTCGCAGCACCGCCAACAGCCGCAGGTGTCGTCTGGCCGGCGGCGCGGCGATCGTTCGCGATGCGCAACATCAGGATGTTTGCATCCATGCGCTGTTCGAGCAGCGCGCGCCGATCGCGCAGCGCGGCACTCGCGTACTGCTCGGCGAGCGCGAAGTTGCCGAGCGCTGCATGATCGCGAGCGAGCTCGATCTGCGTGACCAGCTCGCGGTACTTGCCTTCGCGCCGGAATCCGCCGAGCGCTCGCTCGTGGCGCCGCACGGCTTCCCGGAAATCGCCCGCTTCGCGCGCGAGGCTGCCCAGGCGCAGCTCGGACACTCGTTGCTGCGACTCGTCGCCCGCCGCCCCGTCGATTTCGTACGCTGCTTCGAAGTAGCGGCGCGCGATCAGGCGTTCGCCGGTCTTGCGATACGCATCGCCCATGCTGAAGTAGAGATCGCCGAGCACGACGCGGTCATGCTGGCTCGCCAGCACGATCGCCTGGCGCAGATACTCTTTGGCCTTCGCGATTTCGCCGAGCAGCAGCAGCGAATAGGAGAGACTGCCGGTGACGTCGGCGATGCGATCGGGGCCGGCTTGCGCGGCAATCGCCTGCTGACGCGAAGCATCGATGGCGTCGCGCGCACGTGCGTGATCGTCGTTCAGCAGGTAGTAGAACCACTGCGCTTCGAGCCATTCGCCGCGCTGCAATGGATCGTTGCGCGTGTCGGAGAGACCGAGGGTGATGAGCACGCCCGCATCGCGCAGCTCGCGCGCCGCGGGACCGACCTCGTCCTGCACCCGTTGCATCAAGGTCCAGGCGTACTCGCGTGCCTTGCGGTGTGCGTACTCCTTGGGCAGGTCGCCCGCCTGCCGGCATGACGCCAGCAGGCAGGCTGCAACGAGCGCGAGCCAAGCTAAGCGCTTGTCAGCGTGAGCGCGTGACCTCCAGGAAAGTCCGCTCATTCTTGGTCAGTCCTTTGAACGTCGACGGCTGCGACGCGGCAGCGTACGGGCGCCAGGAGAACATCGACTTCGCTACGTTACCACTTGCATCCTGCCAGGTGATGAAATCCTGATGCACCACCTGCATGCTGGTGTCGCGATTTTTTACGACCATCCAGTGAATGACGCGCCAGCCGTGCATCAGCGGCTGCTTGACGTTCTTGATCGCCTCGTCGATCAGCACCGGGCGTTCCTTGTCCGTCGTAGGGAATAGCCGCAGCGCCCGCATCACTGCCTCCATCTTCGGTTCCCAGTTGTACGAGAACGAGCCGGGGTCGGCGACGACGTGCGTGCCGTCCGCGGACGCGACGTGCATGAAGCTGTGCGGCGTGCTGCTGTCGAAGCCGGGATGATAGAAGGCGAGGTCTTCCACCGCGGTGTGCTCGATGTAGCACGGGTTGACGACGATCGTGGGCTGCTGGCCGCTTTCCGCTACCCAGCCTTGCAGGAGTGGTGGGGTCGATGACATGACGCTTCTCCTCGAGTGTTAGGGCTCGTCGTTGACGAGACTGATCAGGTGACGCATGCAGAAGGTGCGTGTGGTGAAATCTGCGCGGGCGCGCTTGCCGCGCTCGGCCTGCAAGCGCTCGCCGAGCGGGCCGAGGCTCGCCAGGACTTCGTCGATCGAGCGCCACCCCTGCTGATAGATCGAATCCGGCGCCGCGACGATCGCGTTACGGATCACCTCGGCGCAGATCATGCTGCCGAGCACGCCGAGATGCCGGCCGAGGCTGGCGTGCATTGCTTCCAGGAGGATGTACGGCCACAGCGGCAGATCGTCGACAGCAACGGCGGCGTCGACCAGAGCCGGGCCGGGGAAGTACTGCATCGTCGGCACCGTGCCGAGCGCTAGCGCCTGCTGGATGGCGGGCCCGTTGGCGCGTTCGAGGATCTGCCGGACGTACTGCGTGCCCAGCGGCATCTGAATGTCCGCGGCGACTTGCAGATTGATGGCCACGATGTCGACGAACGGCGCGCCGCTGTTGCCGGGGATGCGCCCCATCGCGGCCGTGATGAACGGATCGATGCGCCCTCCTTCCTGCGCGTCCACCAGCGGGTCGCGCTCCGCCTTCGGCCAGCCGAAGAACTTCGTCCAGTCCAGCACCAGCGCGCTGTCGAGATTCGTGCGTGGCTTCATCAGCGTCGCCAGCGGCGCATCGGGCGTGAGCGGAAAGCCGTCGTAGGACGCGCGCACCATCGAATGTCCGAACCTGAAGGCGGCGTGCGAGAACTCGCGCGGAATCTTCGCCGGATCGAAGTCGAGCCAGCGTCGGTCGAAACGGAAGTAGCTGTCGAAGACGACCGGCGCGAGCACCTGGCGCAGAAAGTCCTCGACGGTCAGCAGCTGGAATACTTTCGTGACGAGGCTGCGCGCCTGCAACGCATCCGTTGCGAGGCCTTGCTGCAGCGTGAAGTTGTGGAAGCGCCGCAGGAACAAGTGCAGCTGCGCGATGATGACGTTGTCGTCGTTGCGCGGCTCCGGAATCTGCGCCACGCCGCCGACGCGCGGCAGGTCGTCCGGCCCGTCCGTGAAATTCTCACCGATCGGAAACTGGCCGGCGTCGTTCAGGTGCGTCGGCATCTCCGCCGGCGTGCCGTAGAGACTGTCCAGGTCGAGTACTGGGGTCGCCACGCGCGTGGTGCCTGCGGGCGGATGCGTCGCGGGTACGATCTCGTGCGAGACGAACTGGCCGAAGTACGTGTAGCCGGCGTCGATCTCGCCGGGCGCCGAGAATCCTGTCATCGTTTTCGCGATTGCGTCGATCTGGTTGCTGTTCGGCATGGCGGCTCTCCGGGGACGTAGGACCCGCTTCGTTGTCGTCGTGTACGGGATCTGTCGCGCGCATTCGCGCTATCTCACCGTGCTGCGTGCGTCCCGCGCCTTTCGCGGGGCGCCGCCTTCGGCTATCGTCCCGGTGGTTTCTCACGGGGATCGTGATGGAGCAGCTGACCGAACTTCTGCAGCGGGCGCACGCCGGCGACGAGGCCGCGCGCGAGCGTCTTTTTGCGGTGGCTTACGAGGAGCTGCGGACGCATGCGCGCTCGCTGTTGCGGGCCGGCGGGCGCAATACCTTTCTCGATACCACTGTGCTGGTGCACGAGAGCTTCCTGCGGTTCCAGCAGGCGGGGCGCTTGAACGGCGGCGACCGCGGACATTTCTTCGCGTACGCCGGTCGCATCATGCGCTCGGTCGTGGTCGACTTCGCCCGCAAGCGGCAGGCCGAGCGGCGGGGCGGGGAGCTGGAGCGCGTCGCGCTCGACACTCAGCTCGCAGAAGACCTGCGCGCCAGCGACGAGCAGATGCTGCGCATCAACGAGGCGCTGCAGGCGCTCGAAGAAGTCGACAAGCGTCTCGTTCAGGTCGTGGAGATGCGTTACTTCGTCGGTATGACGGAGTCGGAGATCGCAGGTGCCCTGGGGGTCGCGGAGCGCACCGTCCGGCGCGACTGGGAAAAGGCCAAGCTGCTGCTGCTGGCCGGCCTGCGCTGAAAAATTGCGGCAATCGTGGCCGGTCTGGCCGCTCCGCCGCGTCTGACACCATAAAAGCACCATCGACGGGGAGTCCATGAGTCTTTCAGGCCCGGACTGGGTCAAGCTGAACAAGCTGCTGGACGAGGCGCTCGAGCTCGAACCCGCGGATCGCGCGCAATGGGTCGAGTCGCTGCCGCCCGAGCACAGCGGCTTGTCCGATACGCTGCGCGACCTGCTGTTGCGACCGTCTGGAGCCGAAACGTCGGAAGTGCTGCGGGAAGCACCCGAGCTGCGCGGCGTGCCGTTCGCCGCCGTGGCCAGCGGCGAGCTGATCGGGCCGTATCGACTGCTCCGCGAATTGGGTGCCGGCGGCACTGCGACTGTGTGGCTGGCGGAGCGCGCCGATGGCTCGTTGCGCCGGCAGGTCGCACTGAAACTGCCGCGCGTCGCGTGGCTGGATCGCGGTCTTGCGGAGCGGCTGAATCGCGAGCGCGACATTCTTGCATCGTTGGAGCATCCGAGCATCGCGCGGCTGTATGACGCCGGTGTGGATGCCGCGGGGCGACCGTACCTCGCACTCGAATATGTCGAAGGCGTACCGCTCGATCGCTATGTGGCCGAGCATGGCTTGTCCATAGCGCAGCGACTCGCGTTATTCGTCGTGATCGCGCGTGCGGTTGCTTTCGCACACGCGCGCCTGATCGTTCACCGCGACTTGAAGCCCACGAACATCCTGGTCAAGCCGAACGGCGAAATCCGGCTGCTCGACTTCGGCATCGCGCG
>CADEEJ010000073.1 GCA_902826315.1 uncultured Steroidobacter sp. | reverse complement strand
CCGATCTCAACTGGGCGAGCACCGCGCTCCTGCAACGCGTCGGCACGGAACAATTGATCGTGGATGCGGAAACCCGTGAGGCACGGGTGACGGTCGGACGCTCGTGGTCCAACGGCTTCGCCGCGCAGTTGCAGATCCCGTATCGCTACACCGGCAGCGGCGTGCTCGACGATGCGATCGACAGCTGGCACGAGCTGTTCGGACTGCCCGAGGGCGCGCGAGCGAACTTTCCGCAGGATCGCATTCGGATCGCCTACGCGCGCGGCAGCAGCCTGCTGCTCGACCTGCGGTCCGCCGAGGCTGGACTTGGGGACATTTCGCTGGACTTCGGACGCGCGTTGTATTCGACGACTGCCGGGGCGGCCGCCGCGTGGTTGAGCATCAAGGCCCCTACAGGCGATGCAGATCACCTGACCGGCAGCGGCGCAACGGACGTCTCGCTGGCTCTCGCAGGAAACCATCGACTCGGTGAAGCCTGGTCCGTGTTCGGGCAAGCGGGCGTCACGTGGCTCGGCGATGGCGAGCGATTGTCCGAGCAGCAGCGCAGTGTCGCGTGGAGCGCGCTGGCCGGAATCGGTTGGCGTGCATGGCGCGGCTTGGAGCTGAAGGCACAGCTCGATGCGCACAGCGCGGTGTTCGACGACACCGATCTGGATTTCCTCGGCGATGCCGTGGTGCTCACCGTCGGCGGCGACTATCGCTTCGCATCCGGCTGGCAGCTGGATATCGCAGTCAGCGAGGACATCGCGGTCGAAAGCGCGTCAGACGTCGTATTCGTATTCGGGTTACGGCGCGCGTGGTGACGGGCTGACTCTGTTCCGCACCATGTCCCCGCTCTGCAGCTGTCGCTGCTCCAGAGCGCCGTAGATTTCCACGTTCTCGAACTGCACCGGGATGCCGGCGCATAGCAGGACTTCCGGCCCGTCGCACACATGAAAGTGCAGATGCGGCTCCGTCGAGCTTCCCGAGCTGCCAACCAACGCGAGCTGCGTACCGCGTGTGACGACTTCGTCCGGCACGACCCGCACGCTGCCCGGCTTCAGATGTGCGTACAGCGAATATTCGTTGCCATGCCGAAGGATGACGTGATTGCCGACGATGCCGCGCGCGCCGCGCGTCAGCTGTTGGTTCTGCCGCTCGACGATTCGCTTCACGTACGCATCCAGCGGCTCGCCGGCACGCTGCAGTAGTCCCGCATCTTCCGGCTCGTCGTTCAGCACTGCGACCACCGTGCCGTCGGCCGCCGCCAGCACCGGCTGTCCGTACGCGTAGTAGTCGGCGAGCTGCGTGCCCTCGCCCGAGTAGGAAAGGCCGTTCGCACCGATGCGCGTGAAGTCATGCGCAAATTGCTCCGGCACCGCCCAGCGATGATGCGTGTGCAACGAAGGGCCGGCCTGGTCGTACCACATGCCGTCGAACGGCAACGCGAATGCTGTGCGCGACGGTATCGCCATGATGAACAGTGTTGCTTCGCCCATTCCCGTCAGCGTCTGCGCGTTGACGCGAATCGCGTCGCGCTTGCCGGCATACGCGATGACCTGGTTGGTCAGCAACAGTGCCGTCTTCGGCTTCAGCACGCGCGTTGCGGAGAGCGTTACACCTTTCGGCAGCAACGCCGTGCCACCGAACTGGAACGCCAGCGTGCCGAGCATGCCGGAGCTCTGCAGCTTCGCACCCGCCGCTGCCGCTCGCTCCAGGTCGGCAACACGCAGCGTGAGCGTCTCGAACCCGACGCCCCGGTCGACCACTTCGATCACGACCTGGTTGACCGTCACGGCGGCGTTGGTGTCGTTGATGATCGCCATGTTCTGCAGCACGACGCTGCGAATGCCGCGCGTCGCGTCGAGCTCGTACTGGTGCACGCTCGCGGGATAGAACCGGATCTCGACCGCTTGCGCGGTCTGCAGAGCTGCGAGCAACCCGCAGGTCACGAACATCAGCATGCGATGCATTACGACTCCTCCAATGCTCTCTCGATCGTCTCGCACACCACGCTCAGCACGTGCAGGCGTGCGCTCTTCTTGTCGTCGGCCGGCACGATCGTCCAACGCGCCTCGGGCGCATCGGTGCGTGCGACCATCTCCGCCGCAGCCACGTGGTATGCGTCGTAGAACTCGCGGTTGGTCCAGTCCTCGGGGTCGACCTTGAAGCGCTTCAGCGGATCGTCGTCGCGCTCCTTGAAGCGCCGCAGCTGCTCGGCCTTGCTGACCTGCAGCCAGAACTTCGCGACGATCAGGCCGTGCTCGGTCAGCTCGCGCTCGAACTCGCCGATCTCTGCATAGGCGCGCCGCCAGTCGGCCGGCGCAGCGAATTCACGCACGCGCTCGACGAGTACGCGGCCGTACCAGGAACGATCGAAGATCGCGATGTGCCCGCGCGCCGGCACGTCGCGCCAGAAGCGCCACAGGTACGGATACAAGCGCTCTTCCGCTGTCGGCGCCGAAACCGGCACGACTTGATACTGGCGCGCATCCAGGGCGTGCGTGATGCGTTGGATCGCGCCGCCCTTGCCGGCCGCGTCCATGCCCTCGAACGCGAGCACGAGCCCATGCTTGCGAAACTTCGAGCGTCGCGCCAGCAGCGCCAACCGACCCTGCAGCAGTTCGAGCTCGCGGTCGTATTCGGCGTCGTCCACCTTGCGGATCCGAACGCGCGGCAACAGCGGCCCTTGCGAAACCCTGGCGACGCGTGCGCGCACCGTCTTCTGCGCGTGCTCCAGGCCGGTCTTCATCTCGTCGCGCAGGAGCTCGCCGGCCCGCACCTCGCGGTAATCCTCGTTCGCGCCATCGATCAGGTTCCAGCGCGCAGCGGGCTGGTCGCTTGCGGCGAGACAGTGCTCGATCGCCTTGCGAACCGCCTTGTGATGGCGCGCGAGCCACAGGTCATCGTGCGTCACGCGCCAGCGCGTCAGCTTGTCGCCGCGCAGCTTCTTCAGTCGCTTGCATTGAGTATCCGCGTCGAGGTCCAGGTGAATCTTGATGATGTGTACGCCATCGGCGCTCAGCATCGTCTCCAACTGCCGGATGCGTTCGAGCTGCCGCGCCGCGCGACGCTGGGCCTTGCGCGAGCCGTGGAGCGCCGGGCTCATGTACTCGCCGTACCAGCCCCAGAAGTAGAAAGCGATGCGACCGAACGCGGGCAACGCACGCCAGTAGCGCCACATCGGCGGGTGACGCGTGCCCAGGTCGTCTTGTCCGAACGCGCGGACGGTGACGTACTTCGGATCGAGCCATTCGAGCAGCTTGTTCACCGTCTCGCTACGCCCAGCCGCCGGGGCACCGGTAACGATCACGGCAACGGAGAACTTCGCAACTTTGCGCGTGTCGAGCTGCACAGCCAGCAGGTCGTCGCGTAGCGACGGCACGAGACGCTTGTAGTCGCGCGGACGCGTGCTCATTTTTGCCGCGCAGGGATGCGCGAATGCCGCGGGCGCGGGATGCGCTGGAGCGGCCGTCGCTCGGGCACTTGCTGCGTGATGCAGTGAATGTTGCCGCCGCCGAGCAGGATCTCGCGGGCTTGCACGCCGATCACGCGCCGCTCCGGGAAGATGCGCGCGATCGTGCGCAGCGCCTGGCCGTCGCGTCGCGAGTCGAGCAGCGGCACGACGACCGTCGAGTTCGCGATATAGAAGTTGACGTAGGAACCGGCGAGTCGTTCGCCCGCGGGACGCGGAGTGCGGCCATCGGCAGTATCGATGTCGCGCGCTTCCTCTTTCGTTCGATGCAGCGGTCCCGGCTGCTGCAGCTTGTGCACCTTCAGCCGTCGGCCCTGCGCGTCGCGCGCTCCCATCAGCCGCTCGTAGGCATCGTGCGACACGCGATACTGCGGATCGCGCTTGTCATCGGTCCACGTCAGCACGACTTCGCCGGGCCGCGCGAAGCAGCACAGGTTGTCGACGTGACCGTCGGTCTCGTCGTCGATGACGCCCTTACCGAGCCAGATGACGCTGCTGATACCGAGGTATTCGTGCAGCAGGATCTCCAGCTGCCCGGCGTCCAGCTGCGGATTGCGGTTGGGGTTCAGCAGGCATTCCTCGGTGGCGAGCAGCGTGCCCTCGCCGTCGACGTGAATCGCGCCGCCTTCCAGCACGAACGGTGCGTGGTAACGGTCGCGGCCTTCGATCTCCAGTACCTTACGCGCGACCAGGTCGTCCTGATCCCACGGGAAGTAGAGCCCGTCGCTCAATCCACCCCAGGCATTGAAGATCCAGTCGACGCCGCGCACCGCGCCCTGTTCGTCGACGACGAACGTCGGACCGACGTCGCGCATCCAGGAGTCGTCGCTCGACATTTCTACTACGCGGATCGCATCCGGCAGCATCGCTCGCGCGTGTACGAATTGCGCGCGGGAGGCGCCGACCGTGACGGGCTCGCCGGTTGCGATCGCCGTGGCGACAGCGGCGAACGCCGCCTGCGCCGGCTTCGCTCCACATCGCCAGTTCGTGGTCCGCTCGGGCCACAGCATCCAGCAGCCGGAGTGCTGCTCGAATTCGCCCGGCATGTGAAAACCGTCGGCGGCGGGCGTCGTCGTCAGGGTCTTGCTCATCGCGCGATGTTATCAGGCGCGCGTGCGGAATCGCTTGTGATAGGCCGCCGGCGCCACACCTATGTGCAGCCGAAAGTGCCGCCTGAACGATTCCTGCGATCCGAACCCAGCGCGCTCGGCGACGCGGCCGAGCGCCACGCGGCCGGATTCGAGCATCTCGCGCGCGGCCGCGACGCGCTCGCGCACCAGCCATTCGTTCGGCGCCAGGCCGGTCGCTTCCTTGAAGCGGCGCAGGAGCGTGCGCGGGCTCATCCCTGCACGGCGCGACAGCGTTGCGACCGAATGTTCCTCGCCGAGGTGTCCGCGAATCCAATCGAGCAATCGCGACAGGCGGCTCGATTCGTCGGGCGCGACCGGACGCGGCACGTACTGCGCCTGGTCGCCGTCACGATGCGGCGGGATGACCAGACGCTGCGCGACCTGGTTGGCGACCTTCGGTCCGTGATCGCGCCTCACGAGATGCAACAGCATGTCGAGGCCCGCTGCCGAGCCCGCCGAGGTCAGCACCTGACCCTGGTCGATGTACAACGCATTGGGCTCGACCCGAATCTGCGGATAACGCTGCGCGAGCAGCTCTGCGTAACGCCAATGCGTCGTCACGCGTTTGCCGTCGAGTACGCCGGCGGCCGCGAGAATGAAGACGCCGGAGCAGATCGAGCAGAGCCGCGCGCCGCGGTCATAGGCTGCACGAATCCGCTGCAAGAGATCCTCGGGCGGCGGCTCGTTCGCATCGCGCCAGCCGGGAATGACGATCGTAGCGGCGCGATCCAGCAGCTTGAGCGAATTCGGCGCCGTCACCGTGATGCCGCCGGCCGCACGCAACGGGCCACGCTCGGCCGCGCAGACCGCGAAGTCGTACCAGCGCACGTTCAGCTCGGGCCGAGGGAGCGCGAACAGCTCGACGACGCAGCCGAACTCGAAGGTGCAGAGCCGATCGTAGGCCAGGGCGGCAACGAGGTGAGGGCGCGGCATGGCGCGATGTTACCGGAAGATGACGATTGCGCCAGGGGTACCACCGCTCTCACCAAGCTAGGATGTGCCCAGCCAAAGCCAACACACCCAGGAGCCTCTCATGCCCTCCTCCGTGACCGAGATCGCCCCGGCCGACAGCGCCGCCGCCCTCGCCCATTTCGAAAGCGCGTTCCGCTTCGAGACCGATTGCTGGGACGTGCATGACGCCGTGAGCAACGGCCGCCAGGATTTCCTGTTCGTCGACGTACGCAGCCCGGACCTCTACGCGAACGGCCATGCGCTCGGCGCGATCAACATTCCGCATCGCAAGCTGATCGAGTCGCTGTTGGGTCGTTATCCGCGCGAGACGATCTTCGTCGTCTACTGCGCCGGCCCACATTGCAACGGCGCGCATCGCGCAGCGGTCCGGCTCGCGCGGCTCGGCCGGCCGGTCAAGATCATGGTCGGCGGGATGACGGGTTGGCTCGACGAGGGCTTCAGGACCGAGAGCGGCCTGGCGCCTGCCGCAGCTGCTTGCGGATAACCAGCTTCAGTCCCGACCAGGTCTCGTCGACGGCGCACACCTTGACGTCGACGAGGCCGAGCGGCAGCGCGACTTCGCGGATCGTGTCTTCGGTGATGTCGGTCTCGACCTTCGCGGCCTTCTTCGGCCACGAGATCCAGATCGCCGCGTCCTGCTTCATCTTCGGCAACGCGGCGCGCAGCTCCTGGTCGAGCCGCACGCGAGCGGTGACGAAGAAATGCGCGACGTCGGCAGCGTCGATCTTGCGCACGCGCTTGACGCCGTCCGGCAGCGGAGCGAGCAACTCGTCGTAGTGTCCAGGCGCAGCGATAGTGAACAGCTTCGTGCCGGGCTTGATGCCGAGCTTCTTCGCGAGCGGCGTGCCCGAATACCCGGCCATGCTCAGAGTGTGGTTTTGACGATCGTGGCGACGTCGACGCTCGCCGGCGTGCCGTCGCGTTCCAGGCCGGTGACGACGCCCTGCCGGTCGGCGACCGGGCGATTCTGCGACATCTTCCACTTGCCGATCAGCTGCGACACCGGAATCTCGATGCCGACGATCGCACCGAGCAGCTTCTCGACGTACTCGGCGGGCGCATCGCTCACGTGCCACGGGTCGGCGCGTCCGTGCTCGTGACGGTTGGTCAGATCCTCGACTATCCGCCGCAGCCACGCTGCATCCTGAACTGCCTGCGCAGTACCGGAAGCATGCACGGCAGCGTAGTTCCAGGTGGGCACGACCTTGCCGCCCTCCTGCTTCGACGCGTACCAGCTCGGCGACACGTAACCCTGCTCGCCCTGAAAAACGACGAGGACCGGCCGGTCCGCAGCGAGGTGCTGCCAGAGCGGATTCGCACGGGCGACGTGACACCGTAACGTGCCGAACGGCTCGGGCTGCGCGTCGATCTCGAACGGAATGTGACTGGCTTCCAACCCATCCGGCCCGGCGACGACCAGCGTGCCGAGCGGAAAGCGCCGGATCAGGTCGTGCAGAACGTCGACCCTGGTTTCTGCGAAGTGTCGCGGAACGTACATGGCAGCGCGCTGCCGCCTTCAGCGGATCAGCGTGTACTCGGCGCCGCAGTACGGGCACTTCGCCCAGCCGGTCTTCTCGATCGGCAGGAACACGCGCGGATGCGAGTTCCACAGGTACATGCTCGGCATCGGGCAGGACAGCGGCAGATCGCTCGCGGTGACCATGTACTGGTTCTTCGCGTTCGGCTGGATCAGCTTCTTGCCCGCTTCGGGGGTGAGGGGTTCGGTGCTCATGGGGCGGGATTATTGCAGATTCTCAAGTTTGTCCGGGGGCAGATCCCCCGCCTCGCGCATGACCTCCTCCCAGACCTCCAGCACGCCGCGGCGCTCCGCCACGAACTCATCGTCCCCGACCAGGTTCTTCGTGCCGTCCAGCGACAGCCGGTGCAGGCGCTGGCGATAGACACGGTAGGTCGCGACCAGGAAGTCGACCCGCCGCTGCGGCACGATGTCGCCGGACGCCAGGCTTTCCAGCTGGCGGATGTTGTCGGAGAACGTGACGATCTCGGGATAGCGGTCCGCCCACTTCAGCATCCAGAACTGCACCAGGAACTCCAGGTCGGCGATGCCGCCGGGGTCCTGCTTGAGGTCGACCTGCCCAGCACGGGCCTTGGACAAGTTCTCGCGCATGCGCTCGCGCATCCGCCGCACTTCGTCGCGCAGGCCATCGCGCTTCACGGCCTTGCGAAGCACTTCGATGCGCGCGCCTTCAAATTGCTCGCACAACTGTGGCGGGCCAGCGATTGCACGAGCGCGTAATAACGACTGGTGTTCCCAAGTCCACGCGTCCTGGAACTCGTACTCGCGAAATGCCGCGAGCGACTGCACCAGCAGTCCGCGATTGCCCGCAGGCCGCAGCCGGGTATCGACTTCGTACAGGCGACCCGAGGCGCTATGAACCGTGAGCAAGTGCACGAGACGCTGCCCGAGGCGCTGGAAGAACAGAGTGTTGTCGATCGATTGCGATCCGTCGGTGCGCTGCGCCTCGCCGCTCGAGTCGTGCAGGAACACCAGGTCCAGGTCCGAGCTGTAGCCGAGCTCCAGGCCGCCGAGCTTGCCGTACGCAACCACGATCATGTTTGCGATGCGCACTGCACCGCTCGCGTCCGTGTAGTGCGGCACGCCGTGCCTGGCCTCGATCTGCGCGCGTGCCAGCGCCATTGTTTCCTGCACGATCAATTCGGCGATGTCCGTGAGACGGTCGCTGACCTTCATCAGCGGCAACCCGCCGATCAGGTCCGCCACTGCGACCCGGAACAAAGCCGCGCTTTGAAACTCGCGCAGCAGCTCGACCTGCCGCTCCGGCTCTTCGTTCTGCATGTTCTGCCGGCGCACCGCCAGCTCGTCCGCGAACTGCGCTCGCGTCGGCGCCTCCTCGACGAGGCGTTCGTCGATGAGTTCGTCGAGCAGCAGCGGCTGGGCGGCAATCTGATCTGCCAGGAACTGGCTTTGCTCGCACAGCGCGACGAGCCGGCGCATCGCCGTCGTGCTTTCGTTGAGCAGCGCGAGATAGACCGTGCGCCCGCCGATGCGCTCCAGGATTTTCAGCAGGCGCGGCAGCGTGGTTTCGGGCGCTTTGGACTGCGCGACGAGCGGCATCATTCGTCCGAGCAGCTCGTGCAAGCGTCGCCGGCCCGTCTCGTCGAGCCTGCGGTAGTAAGAAGTGTCGCGGAGCTGATCGAGCGGAGGAGCATCCATGTCCACCAACGCCGCGCGTTTCTCCTGCTCCGCCGATGACGCCGAGCCAGGACCGAACACCGTCTGCGCAAAATGCTGCGCGACTCGCTGACGATGAGCGGTCAGCTCCGCGCTCAACGCATTCCAATCGCTCGCGCCCATTGCGAGCGCGAGCCTCGTGCGGCCGGTCTCGTCCTCTGGCAGCTGGTGCGTCTGCTCATCGTTCCACTGTTGCAGCCGGTTCTCGACGACGCGCAGATATCGATACGCTGCATCCAGCTCTGCGACCGCTTCACGCCGCAGGAACCGGTGTCCGACCAGCAGCGGCAGCACAGTGCGCAGCTCGCGACTCTGTAAACGCCGATCGCTGCCGCCGCGCATCAGCTGGAACGACTGCACGATGAACTCGATTTCGCGAATGCCGCCGGGACCGAGCTTGACGTTGTCCTGCAGCTCGCGCCGCTCGACCTCGCGCGAGATCATCCCTTTCATCTCGCGCAGCGATTCGAACACGCTGTAGTCGAGGTAGCGGCGATAGACGAAGGGCCGCAGCACCTCGTCGTACAGCTCGGCGTAGTTCTCGATCGCAGTCAACGGCCGCGCCTTGACGTACGCATAGCGCTCCCAGTCGCGGCCGTGCTCTTGCAGATAGTGCTCGAAGGAGCCGAAGCTCAGCGCGACACGGCCGCTGTCGCCGAACGGTCGCAGCCGCAGATCGACTCGGTATACGAAACCTTCGACCGTCGGCGTCGCCAGCAGCTGCACGATCTTCTGGCCGAGCCGCAGGAAGAACTCGGCGTTGTCGACGCAGCGCGTGCCATCGGTCTCGCCATCCTCCGGGTACAGAAGAATGAGGTCGATGTCGGAGCTGAAGTTCAGCTCGCCGCCGCCGAGCTTGCCCATGGCAAGAATCAGCAGCTGCTGCGGTTGCTTGCTGTCGATGCCGCGCGGTACACCGTAGCGGACGACCAGCGCCTCATACATATATGAGCAGGCGAACTGGATGCAGGCGTCGGCCAGCGCCGAAAGATCGCGCAGGGTTTCGTCGAGATCGGACCAGCCCGCGATGTCGCGCCACGCGATGCGCACCATGTGCCGCTTACGGAAGCGACGCAGCGCCTCCATGACTTCGGCTTCGGTTGCACCACGGACCCGATCCCGCACGTCGCGGGCGAACCAGTCGTCATCTGCCCGCTGCAGCAAGTCGCCGCTTCGAACCAGCTCGCGCAGCAGCTCTGGAGAGCGCCGGCAGGCATTTGCAACGAACTCGCTGCAAGCCCAGACGCGCGGCAATGAGGCATCGACGCGCTCGTCACCGAGAATTTCGTGCAGATCTGGCCCCATGGGCGCAGTTTACGGGAACTTTTTCCGATTGACGGCGGATGCCGACACCGCCGAATCGAACCTTTTGCGGTGCATATTCGTTGCGAGTGTGCAGGAGCGATCTGTTCACAAGAATTCGGAGGTTTCTGGCCTATGGCAACGCTTACCTCGCGTCCCGGTACACCCAGTCCCGGCACGACCCCACGCCGCACGGGATTGCTCATTCTCGTAGCCGGTCTGCACGTGCTGATCATCTACGGCCTCATGATGGCCACCGGTGTGGTGCGGACGCCCGCCTTCGTGCAGCCAATCGAAGCTGTGTTCATTCCGGAAGCGACCGAGTCGGAGCCGGAGCCTGAGATCAAGATCAAGCCGGAGATCGACCAGCCCGTCGCCGTCGACGAGCCCGTTCCGGAAGTCCAGTTCGAAGAAGCGGTAACGCCGCCGAGCGATGTGCCGGTGCCTGCCTCGGCGACCGCGATCAGCGGCTCGCAGCAGCAAGGCGCGCCCGCACAGGATCTGAAGACTTCGACCCGCATCGACCCGACGTATCCGCCGGCCTCGCGCCGTGCGGGTGAGCAGGGCACCGTGCGCTTGAAGGTGCTGGTCGATACCAGCGGCCGTGCGTCGAACGTGGCAGTGACGCAGACCAGCGGCTTCCCGCGGTTGGATCAGGCGGCGATGGAAGCGGTCCGTAAGTGGCGCTTCGTAGCGGCCACCGACGGCGCGAACAAGATCCAGGCGTACACGCAGGTTGCGGTGACATTCAAACTGACCGAGGCCGAGAAGAAAGCCGCGAAGTCTTGAAGTCGAAGTCTTGAAGTCGGTAAACAGGCAGCGCTCCTGCCTGCGAGCCCCCTGTCCGCCCACTCGGCGGCAGGGGGCTCTTCTTTTGTGAGCACCATCACCGCTGTCGCCGGGTGACGGGCATAGTCTGGCCCGGCATTGCGATGCTCGCGTGCGTCCTGCCGCGAATATCGCGTGTAGCAGATCGCCGGACAGGCTGGGGCCAATGAAGCATTAGGGCTTCGCCCTAAAGCAAAATGCAGCCTGTCTTGCGAACGTATTTCAAGAATCAGCGGGCGGCAGGCATGCACAAAGTATTCGTCCTCATCCTCGTCGGATTGACGGTTGCACCGTGCGCGCGCGCAACCGAGCGTTTCGAAGAAAAGTCGGCCGATCGCTACGAAGCAGCGTTGCAGCGGGCCGCCAATCCCGACACCGTCGTGCAACGTGCGGTCGAGCTCAGCGACCAGGATCTCTCCGCGTTCAGCGGCGTCGGCATCGTCGCGTGCACGGTCGACTCGCGCATCCAGACCTCGACGGCTTTTCTCGTCGGCGCGTTCGATATCGGCGTCACCGTCGCGCACACGTTCGAAACCGGGCTCGGCCAGATCGAAGCGAACGATTGCGTGTACACGAGCATCGACTCGCTCGGCCAGATCCGCGAGCGCATCCCGGTTTCGTACGTCAAATCCGAATGGACCGCAGACGCCGGCGCGTTCGGCCAGCCCGCCAAGGACATCGCGGTGTTCCGCCTGAGCTACCCGTCGAAGTACGCGCAGAAGACCATGCCGCTCGGCCGCTTCACCGGCGACGCTGCACCGGTGATCATGGTCGGGTATCGCGCGGACATCGGCTGGTCGACCAGCAAGCGCAAGGCGCGCGGCATGGCGTACGAGCGCAGTAAAGAAGGTGTCAGCCTCAACCGCTTCACCCACGACATGGACTCGCGCGGCATCGCGCCCGGCGCACCGGTCATCGATGAGCGGACCGGCATCATCATCGGTATCCACACCCGCCTGCCGGCGCGCCGCAACGGCATGATCACGATGAACGACTGGCTGGAGTCGACGTTGCGGAGCGAGATTCAAATCAAGAAGGGAACAGATAGCGGATAATCCGCTGCATGCCTTCCGACGTCGAATCCCTACGAGCACTCCTCGACCGCAGCCGCCGCGCCCTGTTCTTCACCGGCGCGGGCATCAGCACCGAGTCCGGCATCCCCGACTTCCGCAGCCCCGGCGGCGTCTGGTCGCGCATGCAACCGATTTATTTCCAGGAGTTTCTGGCGTCGGAAGAGAAGCGTCGCGAGTCGTGGCGCCGTCGCTTCGATAACCGCGACGGCTGGGTCGGCGCACAGCCGAACAGCGGGCACCGTGCAGTCGCGCAGCTGATCGCGTCCGGCAAGGCCGGCTCGGTCATCACTCAGAACGTCGATAACCTGCACCAGGCCTCGGGCGTGCCCGAAGCCAAGGTGATCGAGTTGCACGGCAACGCGACCTACGCGCGCTGCCTCGGTTGCTCGCTGCGCATCGAGCTGGCGGAGATCGAGCGCGAGTTCCAGGCGAACGGTAGCGTCGGTCCGTGCAAGACCTGCGGCGGCATCCTCAAGTCGGCGACGATTTCGTTCGGTCAGCCGATGCCGCCGCTGCCGATGCAGCGTGCGCAGGAAGAGACGATGGCGTGCGACCTGTTCATCGTGCTCGGCTCGTCGCTGTCGGTATTTCCCGCGGCGGATTTTCCGCTGCGCGCGAAACAGAACGGCGCGGCGCTGGTGATCGTCAATCGCGATCCGACCGAGATGGATGAGCTCGCGGACCTGGTCATTCACGCGGGCATCGGCGCGACGCTCGGCGCCGTGACGGGCGAGTAGTCACTGCGATCGCCAGCATCACTTCGATCGATACCGCTCGAACTCCGGCGTCGATTGCGCTCGCCAACCATCGCCTTCGCGCTCGATGAACAGCACGGGCATGTGCTCTTGTGCGGCGAGCGCCAGACCTTCGCGCGGACCCAGGACGTTGAGCGCCGTTGCCCAACCATCCGCCAACGCTGTGGACGACGCGACGACAGCAACCGAGCCCGGAGCACGATCGAGCGGCCATCCGGTGCGAGGATCGATCGTGTGCGAATAGCGCCGCCCATCGCGCTCGTAGTAGTCGCGATATTCGCCTGACGTCGAGATCGACGCGTCGTAGAGCCACACACCGGCATACGGCGCGCGCTGTGTGTCGACAGGATGCTCGATGGCGATGTGCCACGACTCACCCCGCGCACTGCGACCGCGAGCGCGAACTTCGCCGCCGATGTCGATCATGAAGTTGTCGGCGTGGAGCGCGCGCAGGCGGTCGGCCAACCGGTCGACCGCGAAGCCGGGCGCGATGCCGTTGAGATCGATCGAAAGCTGCGCGACATCTTTGCGCAGCGCCGGCGGAGCGAGCCGCACGTGGAGCTTGCGGTAGCCGACCGCTGCGCCGAGATCGGCAATCTGCGCCGCGCTCGGCAGCGTCTGCGGCTGGCCCGCCGGACCGAAGCCCCAGGCGGCGACGAGCGGTCCGACCGTTATGTCGAATGCGCCGCCGGATTTTGCGCTGATCTCGAGCGCTGTTTGCACGAGCGCCGCCAGGTCGGCGGAAACTTCGTACCACTCAGTGGAAGTGCTTGCGTTGAACTGCGCGACTTCCGAGTCGCTGCGATAGCCCGACATCGACAGGTCGACCTGCGCAAGCACGTCGTCGATCGTTTCCCGTAGCTGTGAGCTGTCGAGCGACGCGGGTGGCGCGGCGACTTTGACGGTGTACGTCGTGCCCATCGTCGGGCCCGACAGGATCAGCTCCGGGGGAGAGCGCGCGCAGGCCGCTGCCAGCAGCGCGCAGAGCGCTGCAAATATTCGGTCAAGGCGGCAACGATTCAGTCCGGGATCTCCTGCACTCTGCGGCGGCCTTGTCCGGCACGCGGCCGGTGCCAAGCGGACGCCGTCCAGGAGAATCTTCGCACACCTCTGCAGGCGGCTCGCGCTCGGCCGGCGCTGCTTCCTCATTGGCGGAGCGATTGAGCAGGACGGCAACGAGGAAGCTCGCTGCAATCAAACCGCCGCCCACGATTACACCTCGTTCCATTTCCGCCCTTCGTCCCTAGCGCCTGTTTTTTGGCTGTTGCGCCGGTGCCTGAGCGGCCCGGAGAGACGCCAGAATAGAGAAGGCCAGCGGGGCCGTGACGTGTCCTTTGGTGCAGGGTGCGGCCGATTCGCGACAGCAATGCGCAACACGCGCCTGCAGCTGGCAGGCCCGCCCCGACAGGGTGGTTTCGGGCCGAAGCCCGACCTACACTTCCGCCATGGACAGGACACGAACCCACGGCTGGCGGCGCTGCGCGACTCTGCTCGGCATCTTCGTCATTTGCGCGGGCACCGCTTCATCGAATCGCTCCTGCAGCCTGGGCAGATCCGACAACAGCGGCGACGGCGGCGACGACCCGACGTTCGTCGCGACGCTGCAGCTGCAGGACACGCAAGGCAACGTCACGGACACGTTCGAGCGCGGCGAGCTGATCCAGATGGTCCTGACGGTGCGCAATCGCCGGGACACCACGGAGACGGTCGACTTCGACGACACGCGCACGTCCGATTTCGTCGTCGTGCGCAGCAACACCGACAACGTCGTGTTTCAGCTCTCGAAGGAAACTGCGGCGCCTTCGCCGACACCGGGATCGCTCGAGTTCGCGCCGGGCGAGAGCATGACGTTCACCACGACCTGGGACCAGACCGATTCCGACGGCGGCGACCAGGTGCGCACCGGCACTTACGAGGCGCGCGGCGTGCTGGTGTTCGACGGTTTCGACTCGAATCCTTTGCGCGCCAGCCAGCTGGGGTCGCCGCTCGAGCGCTTCACCATCAACTGACGATGGCGCAGCCGCTGCATCACGAACACATCGTCCGGATCAACGATCCCGCGAACGGCGCCGGCGCCTGGCTCACGCGCGAACAGCTGTGGGCCGGCTTGCGTCACACCGTGCTGGTGCCGGAGCTGCTCGACGAGTCGATCGACTCCGCGTCGATACAGGAAGTCACGCCGGGTCGGCTGCGCCGCCAGATCCACCGCGGCCGCAGCGCGACCAGCGATGAGGTCGAGCTGGTGCCGAACGAGTGCCTGCGCATCCGCGCCGACGCCACCGGCGCGTTCGCCGGCAGCATCTTGACGATCCGCATCGAAGAGCCGGCCCCGGAAATGCTGTTCGTGCGCTTCACCTACGACGTCTGCGGGCTGGAGGAAGTACGCGACGAGCAGGAAGACAGCGCACGCTGCTCGGCGTATCACTCGCTCGATATCGAGCGCATCCGCGAAGTGCGGCGGTTTCTGCGTCAGGGATTGGTGTAACGTCGCGAGGCTACGCGCGTGCGGCGCGCTTGGTGGCACGAGTTTGGCGCATTGGTCGCACGCACAACTGAAGATTGAAGGCGGCGAGGATCGTGGCTAGCGTGTCGAGACGCGGATTGCCGCGCTCGGAAAGAGTTCGATAAAGAGTCTCGCGACTCAGTCCTGTCCGTTCCGCGAGCGCCCTCATACCCCCGACTGCATCAGTCACTGTGCGCAGCCCGCGCGGCACCGCACGCGCGTCGCCGTCCGCAAGCACTGCCTCCAGGTAGCCCGCGATATCGGCATCCGTGCGCAAGTAGTCGGCTGCACGAAACGGCACACTAGCTGCGTGCCTTGTAGTCTTTCCAGTAGGCATGGGCCCGCCCTATATCTCTAAGTTGAGTATGCTTATCGCCGCCACACAACAACACGATTGCCGCTCCGTCCCAAGCGTAGTACACGCGAAATCCGGGACCTGTGTGGATCCGGAACTCGTACAAACCGCCACCGATACTTCGCCAGTCGCCCAACAGGCCATCGCACAGCCGATCCAGACGCTCCACGATGTAGGTGCGTATGGAACGATCGCGCAAACTTTCGAGCCATTCAGCGATCGGCGTCCTGCCGTCGACAGTTTCGTACTGTCGAACTTCCACGTTTCCTCAGTGTAGCCTATCGGCTACTCGTGCGTCACGTCCATTTTGTGACTGACTGAGGTTAGCTCAGGCCGCGCGCAGTACCGCGACGGGAAACTCGACGAATACCTGTGAAATGCGCACAGTGCGCGCGGTCTGCTCGCCTTCGATCGTGATCTCTCGCCGGGAAAAGATCTCCGTCATGCCTGCGGCGGCTGTACTACCGAGCGCGATGCTCGTATCCGCCCACACTTCCTCTCCGAGAGGCAGCTCGGTGACTCCGTCCATCAGCTTCGCGGTCCAGCGCGGCACGATGACGATGCAACTACGGCCCTCGTATGTGCGCGAGAAGGCAAATACGTGATCCTTGCGGGCGCCGTCGACTTGCAGTGCTTGGTAGTCGCCCTTTGCGAACGACTCTGGATCGTCACGGCGTAGCTGCAGGAGTTTGCGGATCACGTAGAGCTTGCTGGCGACGCCATCCTGGTTCCACAGCAGGTCGCGCGGCGATCCTGACAGGCGCTCGACCGTGTCGAGATGCCGGGTCGCTACGTCGAAATCGACGCGACGGCGATTGTCGGGATCGACCAGCGTCAGCGCGGTGAGCTCGGTGCCTTGATAGAAGTCGGGCACGCCGGGCGCAGCGATCTTGAGCACGGTCTGCACCAGCGAATTGATGCGCCCGAAGAACGCGACGGTTGCCGCGAGCGTCCGGAAATCTTTCAGGAATGCGCTGCGCTCCGGATCGGCAAGCAGCTCGGCGATGAAGTCAGACAGCGCCTTCTCATAATCCGCGTTCGGCGCGATCCACGAAGTCGAGCGCTTCGCCTCGCGCGCAGCTTTCACAGCGTATGCCTGCAACCGCTCGGTGAGAGCCGCAGGATCTTCCGTCGGCGACCACACGCCGATCAGTGTCTGATACAGCAGGTACTCGTCCTCGCGATCGGGTACCGGGTCCTCGCCGATCTGCCGGCGCTTGCTGCGATTCAATCGCGTCCAGCGCGCGAGATGCAGCTTCCACAGGTCCGGCAACTCGCTGAGCACGGCGATCCGAGCGCGCACATCCTCGCTGCGCTTGGTGTCGTGCGTCGATGTCGCGAGCATCGTGTTCGGCCAGGCACGCGCGCGCTCTGCGTTCGCCTGGTGCAACGCTGCGGACGACGAGCCGAAGCGGCCCGGATCGTTGCCGACTTCGTTGAGACACACCAGCCGGTTGTAGCGATACATCGCGGTGTCTTCGACGCCCTTCGCGGCGACCGGCGAAGTCACCTGCTGGAACTTCATCGCGAACTCCAGCATCGCTCGCCGCGTCGATTCCAATTTGCCCTCGCTGCCCTCGCCGAGCAGCACCGTGCGGAGAAAGTCGAACACGCTCAACTCGGCTCCGACACTGCGCTTGCGCGCGACGTTCACCGCCCAGTTCACGATGCGCCGGTCCTCGTCGCTCACGCCGCGATGCGAAACGTAGGTCCGGTAGACCGGGAAGCAGGCGATCACCTCGCGAATCGCTTCACGAATTGCGGCCCGTGTGTAGTCGGCGGTATGACGGTCGAGCTGCGCGATGCGATCCAGCTGCGTCGCCAGCACCTCGATCTCTGCGGCGAGCGACGAGCGCATCACGAGGCGTCGACTGTCGTATGCGACCTGCTCGAACGTCGCGTCGTGCTCGGTGAACTGCCGATAGCGGCGTGTCATCCGCACTTCGTAGTCGTTGCACACGAGCCAGCTGGTTGTCAGGGCCCCGAACTCGTAGCCGGTCGTGCCTTGCACGGGCCACGCCTCCGGCAGGCGCTCATAGGGCGCGAGGATCTTCTCGACGACGATGTACTTCGACTTCGCCTGCAAGCGCTCCAGGTAGGCATGCGGATCGTACAAGCCGTCGACGTGATCGATGCGCAAGCCGTCGATCAGGCCGCGCTCGATCAGCTCGAAGGTGAGGCGGTGCGTATTGTCGAACACGCCCGACTCGTCCATGCGCAGCGCCGCAAGGTCGTTGACGTCGAAGAAGCGCCGGTAGTTGATCTCATCGCCCGCCACACGCCAATACGACAGTCGATAGGCCTGCGCATCGAGCAAAGCATCGAGAGCGTCGAAACTGCGCGGATCTCCCGGCGTGCCGTTGACACGCGCAAGCGTCGCTTCGATGTGCTGCTGGATCTCGGGGCTGCGCTCCAGCAGACGCACGAGCCTGCGCTTGTGTGCCTCTTTGTCGCGATAGCGAATCGCGATCGAATCCTCGGATGTATCGCTGCGCGCCGGCAGGTTGGCGAACGAGTTCAGCAGGCTCTCGAAATCGGCGCGATGTGCATCATCCTCGGCGAGCACCGCTGCGGCGATCGGCGTCGGCGCGAAGATGCGCGGATACTCGCGCGGGTCGATCGGCATCAAGTGCTCGTGATACCGAATCGCGAAGCTGCCGGCCGCCGGATCGAGCTGCAACTTCAGCTCGCCGCGCTCCAGCACCGCTCCATAGACGTCGCCGAGCACCGGCACGAGCACACGATCGCGCATCGAGCTGCGGTTCGGGCGCCAGTCGATGTCGAAGTGATGAGCGGAGCGCGCGGCGGGGCCGTTCTCCAGGACGTCCAGCCACCATGCATTGTCGTCGCCCATCACGCCGAGATGATTCGGCACGATATCGACGATCAGTCCCATGCCGTGCTCGTGCAGCCCCGCGACCAGCGCCTCGAAATCCTCCGGCGTGCCGAGCTCGGGATTCAGGCGCGTGTGATCGGTGACGTCGTAGCCGTGCATGCTGCCCGGCCGGGCCTTGAGAATCGGCGAGGCGTAGAGATGACTGATGCCGAGGCGCGCGAGGTACGGGACGATGCGCGCGGCGTCAGCGAACGTGAATTCGCGATTGAACTGCAGGCGGTACGTGGCGCGCGGAGTATTCACGGTTCATGACGCGGCGCGCGGCTGCGGAAATTCAAACAGCGCCATCGCACGTCCCTGGACTGCGTACGTGTCGCCGGGCGCAAACGCACGCTCGTCCGCCTCGAACTTCGCGTTCGTCGTGTCCATGCGCAGGACCCAGCGCGCGTCCTCGGGTTGCGCAGGCAGCTTGAACTCCACTGCTTCGTAGTGCGCATTGATGAGCACGATGAAATCCGTATCGACGATCGTGCGACCCCGCTCGTCGCGCTCGTCCAGCCCGCGACCCGAGAGGAACACTCCGAGACTGCGCGCGAAGCCATCGCGCCACTGCTCCTCCGACATCTGCGTGCCGGCCGGATCGAGCCACACGATGTCGCGCACCGATTCGCCGCGGATCGCGCGGTTCTGGAAGAACGTCCGCCGCCGGAACACCCGGTGTTCCTGGCGCAGGCGGAGCAGGCTGCGCACGAACTCGCGCAGCTGCGATTCCTCTTCGCCGATCTTCTCCCACGACAACCACGTCAGCTCGTTGTCCTGGCAGTAAGCATTGTTGTTGCCTTGCTGGCTGTGGCCGACCTCGTCGCCGGCGAGCAGCATCGGCACGCCTTGCGACAACAGGAGCGATGCGACCAGGTTGCGCGTTTGCCGCAGCCGCAGCGCGCGGATCTCCGGATCGTCGGTCGGTCCTTCGGCGCCGCAGTTCCAGCTGCGGTTGTGATTCTCGCCGTCGCGGTTCTCGTCCTTGTTCGCTTCGTTGTGCTTCTCGTTGTAGCTGACGAGATCGCGCAGCGTGAAGCCGTCGTGCGCAGTGACGAAATTGACGCTGGCATACGGCCGCCGGCCGCTGTGCTCGTACAGATCGCTGGAGCCGGCGACGCGATAGGCGAGCTCGCCGATCAAGCCGCCCTCGCCTTTCCAGTAGTCGCGGATCACGTCGCGATACTTGCCGTTCCATTCCGTCCAGCCGACCGGGAACTGTCCGACCTGGTAGCCGCCTTCGCCGAGATCCCACGGCTCCGCGATCAGCTTCACCTGCGAGATCACCGGATCCTGGTGAATGATGTCGAAGAACGCACCGAGTCGGTCGACCTCGTGCAGCTCGCGCGCCAGCGCTGCAGCCAGGTCGAACCGGAAGCCGTCGATGTGCATCTCGGTGATCCAGTAGCGCAGGCTGTCCATGATCATCTGCAGCACACGCGGGTGCTGCATGTTCAGCGTGTTGCCGCAGCCGGTGTAATCCATGTAGTAGCGCGGATCGTCGTGCAGCAGGCGGTAGTACGCGGCGTTGTCGATGCCGCGGAAACTCAGCGTCGGGCCGAGGTGGCTGCCTTCGGCGGTGTGGTTGTAGACGACGTCGAGGATCACTTCGATGCCCGCCGAATGCAGCGCCTTCACCATCGTCTTGAATTCGCGATCCGCCTGCATCGAAGACGCGTAGTCCTGATGCGGCGCGAAGTAGCCGATCGAGTTGTAGCCCCAGTAGTTGCGCAGGTCTTTCTCGACCAGGTGCCGGTCGTTGAGGAACCAGTGCACCGGCATCAACTCGACCGCCGTGACGCCGAGGCGCTGCAGATATTCGATGACCGGTGTCGTGCCGAGCCCGGCATACGTGCCGCGAT
>CADEEJ010000072.1:9189-20332 GCA_902826315.1 uncultured Steroidobacter sp. | reverse complement strand
GCGCGAGCCGCAGATCGAGGGCTATTTCGCGATCCGTGATCACTTCGCGAAAAACAGGGAGCCGTGCTACGTGCAGCTCCCGGTCGGATGCGGCAAGACCGGGCTCATGGGCCTGACACCGTTCGGGATCGCGAAGGGCCGCGTGCTCATCATCGCGCCCAACCTGACGATCCGGGAGAATATTCGGCGCGAACTTAATGTCAGCAACCCGAACTGCTTCTACAGCAAACGTGGCGTCTTCGTTCCCAAGAACGGGCCGTACCTCTCGGAACTGAAAACCGGTGCCAACATTCACGATTGCGACGCCGCGCATATCGTGGTCGCAAACATCCAGCAGTTCTCTGGCGCGCGCAACAAGTGGTACGAGGCCCTGCCGAACGACTATTTCGACATGATCCTGGTCGACGAAGGTCACCACAACGTCGCCGAGACATGGACGCGTTTATTCGAGTATTTCGCAGCCGCGAAAGTGGTCTCGTTCACCGCAACGCCCCTGCGGTCGGATGGTCAGGTTGTCGCGGGCGAGAGGGTCTACAGGTTCGGGTACGCGCGATCGATGATCATGGGCTTCATCTCGCAGATCGATGCGCTGTTCGTCAAACCGACGGCACTCACCTTCACGGTCGAGGGCGCAACCAAGACGCTCGATCTTGAGCAAATCATGCAGATGCGGGAGAAGGACTGGTTCAGCCGCGGCGTTGCCACCTCCGAGGAATGTAACCGCAGCATCGTGAATGCGTCCGTGCAGCAACTGCATCACGTGCGCACGCTAGGCTCACCGCGTCAATTGATTGCCGTCGCGTGCTCGATCCGTCATGCGACACAGGTCGCGGCGCTGTACCGCGAACACGGCCTGCGCGTCGAGTTGCTTCACAGCCAGCTCAAAGACGAGGAGCGCGATCGCATCGAAGCGACCTTGCGCAGCGGCGTCACCGACGTCGTCGTCCAAGTCAACATTCTCGGCGAAGGGTATGACCTGCCGACACTGTCCGTTGCGGCGGTGTTCCGGCCATATCGCAGCCTCTCGCCGTACGTCCAGTTCGTCGGGCGGATTCTGCGTCTCGCGCAACCGGATGTCCCGTACTCGCCCGCGAATCATGTCTACCTGGTCTCGCACGTTGGCCTCAATGACGAGCGCTGGTGGGGCGATTTCACGAACTTCGACAAGGACGATCAGGAATTCTTCCACGAGTACCTGCAAGAAGCGCTCGAAGTGGACGGCGAAGGCGATGGTTCGCCGCGCATGACGCTGCGCCCGTTCATGCGCGTCCTGAACGAGGTCGTCGAGAGCTATCACCGAAAGGGCTACCTCAAGAAGATCGACGACGTGATGATCGGCGATCTGTTCGCGACGATCCGGGAGAAAGGTTTCGAACCCACCGAGTTCGGACTCACGGAGGAGATAGTTCGGAGACGGCTCGCCGCCGCGCAAGTGGAGGGCCAAGTGGCGGCGTTCAACCCCGTCATCCAGCCGCAGGAACGTCGCGAAGCTCTGAAGGGCAGATTGCAGCAGGAAGCCCGCTCCGTCGCCGACACCGTCCTGAATCGCCTGGGCTTTCAGCATCGCGGCCGCGATCTCCTGCGGTGCTTCTCCGGCAGCCACAATTCCGAGATTCTGATCAGGCTCGCAAGCGCGGAACAGAACAGTGTCATGAATCTGGAGTCCGGACAGCGCCAGTCTGCTGACATCGGTCAGCTCGAGAACGCGATCAACGCGTCTCCGGATATCGCCGACAAACTGTCCAGCCTCGTCAGGGAGAAAATGAAGAATGTCGCGCCTAAAACAGATGGTTAAACGGACAGACGTGGAGACTGCAAAGGCGAAGCGTACCTGCAAGTTCAGCGGCGACGCGATCGTCAAAGGTTCCATTTGCCTGGTGATTTACGATGGCCCACGGAACCGATCGTGTTATTCACGCCGCATCGCGCTCGAGATGATCAAGTTCGCGCGTACGCGCCTCAGCGAGATCGAGGCACAGCTTTCTGGGGTGCAATCATCCTGACAGTACCCGAAAGCGGCAACGTTGGCAGAAGGCGAGTCCGATCACTCCTCATGGCCGCCGCGTCAAAGGACGTTGAGCATGAGCGTGGAGCGAGCGTACTATCGATTTGCTCATGGAGGACAGCCACGCGTTGGACATGCAGCCCTGCCAACGCATGCTTTATGGGGGGATGGATGGTGGACAGGCTCAGTGGCTTCGAGCGGAAGCACTGATTTTCCGCGGTTTCTCGCGGCAATAAATCCAAGACTGGCGGAGAGAGAGGGATTCGAACCCTCGAAGGGCTTTTGACCCTTACACCCTTAGCAGGGGTGCGCCTTCGACCACTCGGCCATCTCTCCGGCGCTCGATCCACCTGCCCAGCCGGGCGGCTGTGCAAGGCGGGCAAGAATACTGGCGCCCACCCTTCAGGTAAAGGTTGGTCGATCAGCGGTTTTTCGCAAGGCGCGAGCTGGAGTCGGGAGAGAAGCCGGCTGAGGCGCCGGTCTTTGTGGTTCTTGGCGGGTCGTTCGTTCTACCGTTTCGTTCGTTCCAGCGGGCCGCGGAGGTGGGTTACTGGGCCATCTCCGCGGCTCGCCGATGCGTGAAACAGATCGTCAGGATCCCGCGCCCGTCAGCGGACGCTTGACTGCACCACCGGCAGCCTGCTCTTCGCGCTTGATGCGCTCGTAGATCTCTTCGCGGTGCACGGCAACTTCCTTCGGCGCGTTGACGCCGACACGGACTTGGTTGCCTTTGACGCCGAGGACGGTCACTGTGATGTCGTTGCCTATCATCACGGTCTCACCGACGCGCCTTGTCAGAATCAACATGGTTCGCTCCTTGCCTGTCAGCTGAATGAGCTACGCGCGCTTCGCCGGCAATGGAATCATTGCCCTCCCACAGCTCGGCCACACGAGTCATTCAATTCGAGAGTAGGTTACCGATATCGCTAATGGGGATCGGGATTTCCCTGAAAACTGCCGCTCACCCTCACAAGTGAGACAAAAATTTTTCCTGGTATGCTCGCACCTTCGAATCGTGCGTGCGACCGGAATTTCTGTGTAGCCGTTTTTTCCGAGAGCGTCTGTATACATAACCACGGCGACCCGTGGCAGACCCCGTCGTACGTCTCATTGTGCAAGCTAGCCGGGCATGGCGCCAGCCCGTACGCGTCGGATTTGGCCGACTTACACCGAGTTGGAAAGCTCGGCTTAGGCCGATCGGCCTAGGAGCTTGGCTTCGACCCAGGGCGCGACGGCTGCCAGCGCCTCATCGAGCTTGGCCGGATCGTTGCCGCCGGCCTGCGCCATATCGGGGCGCCCGCCGCCGCGGCCGCCGACCATCTGCGCGACCACGTTGACCAGGTCGCCCGCCTTGACCTTGGTTATCTGGTCCGCCGTTACCCCTGCGATAAGCACCACTTTATCGGGCTCCTGCACGGACGCGAGCACGATGGCGGCAGAGCCCAGCTTGCTTTTCAAGCGATCGACTGCGTCGCGCAATGCAGGCGCATCCGCGCCGTCGACGCGCGTCGCGACGACTTTGACGCCGGCAATTTCTACAGCAGCGCTCGCCAGATCGCCGCCCTGCCCGCTCGCCAGTTTCGATTTCAGGCCGGCGACTTCTTTCTCGAGCTTGCGGCTGCGCTCGGCGAGCTGGCGCACCTTGTCTTCGACGTCGTCGCGATTCGCCTTGACGATTGCGGCCAGCTCGCGCAGGACTTGGTCCGATTTTGCAACCCAGTCGAGCGCGCCCTGCCCGGTCACTGCTTCGATGCGGCGAACGCCGGCTTGTATTCCACCTTCGTTGACTACCTTGAACAGGCCGATGTCGCCGGTGCGGCGCACGTGTGTGCCGCCGCACAGCTCGACCGAAAAGTCGCCGAAGGTCAGCACGCGCACTTCGTCTTCATACTTCTCGCCGAACAACGCCATCGCGCCCGACGCGACTGCAGCGTCGTACTTCATGAGACGCGTTTCGCCGGCGGCGTTCTCGCGGATTTGCGCGTTCACCAGGCGCTCGACTTCCTGCAGCTGCGCTGCCGTCATCGGCTGAAAGTGCGAAAAGTCGAAGCGCAGCCGGTCCGGCGCGACGAGCGAGCCCTTCTGCGTGACATGCGTGCCGAGCACCTTACGCAAAGCAGCATGCAGGAGGTGCGTGGCCGAGTGATTCAACATGATCGCGCGGCGACGCACTTCGTCCACGCGCGCTTCCACGCGTGCGCCCTGCTTGAATTCGCCGCTCGCCACTCGGCCGATGTGCGCGTAGGCGCTGCCGAGCTTCTGGGTATCGGTGACTTCGAACCGTGCCGCGCCCGCGACCAGCGTGCCCGCGTCGCCGACCTGGCCACCGCTTTCCGCATAGAACGGCGTGTGATCGAGAACCACCTGCCCTTCTTCTCCCGTTCGCAGCACATCCACACGGTCCTTGCCGTTCAGGAGCGCGACGACCGTACCGCTATCGACGAGGTTGTCGTAGCCGCTGAATTTCGTCTTGCCGTCGACCGTCACGCCGGCACGCAGGTCGACGCCGAACTTGCTCGCGGCCTGGCTCTGTTTGCGCTGCGTTTCCATCGCCGCTTCGTAGCCGGCGTGGTCGATCGTGAGCCCGCGCTCGCGCGCGATGTCGGCGGTGAGGTCGACCGGGAAGCCGAAGGTGTCATACAGGCGGAACACGGTCTCGCCCGGAATGACTTTACTGTCCTTGAGCGAACCGATGGCCGTGTCGAGCAGCGCCATGCCTTGCGACAGGGTCTCGGCAAAACGCTCTTCTTCCTGCTTCAGCACGCGCTCGATCTGCGAGCGTTGCGTCCTGAGCTCGGGATACGCCTCGCCCATCTCCTTTTCGAGAGCCGCGACGAGCTTGTAGAAGAACGGCTGGTTCTGCCCGAGCATGTAGCCGTGGCGCAGCGCGCGCCGCACGATCCGGCGCAGCACGTAGCCGCGGCCCTCGTTCGACGGCACCACACCGTCGGAGATCAGGAACGCGCTCGCACGGATGTGATCCGCGATCACGCGCAGCGACTTCGATTCGAGGTCGTGCGTGTTCGTCGCCTCGGCCGCGGCTTTGATCAGGTTGACGAACAGATCGACTTCGTAATTCGAGTGCACGCCCTGCATCACAGCCGCGGTGCGCTCGAGGCCCATGCCGGTGTCGACCGAAGGCTTCGGCAGCGGGGTGAGCACGCCCTCGGCAGAGCGGTCGAACTGCATGAACACGAGATTCCAGATCTCGATCCAGCGATCGCCATCGGCGTCCGGCGAGCCCGGCGGGCCGCCCGGGATGTCCTCGCCATGGTCGTAGAAGATCTCGCTGCACGGGCCGCATGGACCGGTCTCGCCCATCTGCCAGAAGTTGTCCGAGCCGCCGCCCGGCTTGTCGCCGATGCGCACGATCCGATCGGGTGGCAGGCCGATTTCCTTGCGCCACAGGTCGTACGCTTCCTGGTCGGTGTCGTACACCGTGACCATCAGGCGCTGCGGGTCGATGCCGAGCCAGTCCTTGCCGGTGACGAAATCCCAGGCGAAGCGGATCGCATCGCGCTTGAAGTAGTCGCCGAAGCTGAAGTTGCCGAGCATCTCGAAGAACGTGTGGTGCCGCGCGGTGTAGCCGACGTTCTCGAGGTCGTTGTGCTTGCCGCCGGCGCGCACGCAGCGCTGCGAGCTCGCGGCGCGCACGTAGTTGCGCTTGTCCTTGCCGAGGAACACGTCCTTGAACTGCACCATGCCGGCGTTGGTGAACAGCAGGGTCGGGTCGTTACCGGGCACGAGCGAGCTCGAAGGCACGATCTGGTGCCCGCGCTCGCGGAAAAACTTCAGGAACAGCGCCCGCAGGTCGGCGCAGGACAGGCGCTTGCCGGTAGTCATTCAGCCTCAAATGTAATGTCTGGGGTGATGTCCGGCGCATCCTCCCCTTCGCCCGATTCCTCACGAAAGGCGGCCCGGAGCTGCTCGGCATCGAAGCCGCGATATTGAAGGAAGCGCGCCTGCTTTGCACGTTCCGCCAGGCTGCGCGGTACGTCTGACCCGAACTTGCGCCGGCGGACTTCGCGGGCCAGTTGCACCCAGTCGACCTCGGCGCGGCGCAGCGCCTCCTCGACCTGGGCGTCGGCGATGCCCTGCTGTCGCAGCTCGGCCCGGATGCGCACCGGGCCCTGGCCGCGCTTGGCGTGATGATGGACGAAGCTGGAAGTGAAACGGTCGTCGCTGACCAGCCGCTTGCCGGCCAGCTTTTGCATCACCGGCTCGATGAGGTCCGGCGGATAGCCTTTGCGAGTGAGCTTGCGGCGCAGCTCCTCGACGGAATGCTCGCGCCCGGCGAGCAGCCGCACGGCGGCTGCTTCGACGGTCTTGGGGTCCGCCGTCGAACTATTGGACGGCCGCCTCACCCTTCACTGCCTCGCCCTTCTCAGCCTTCTCACCCTTGCCGGGCAGCAGCTTCTCGCGGATCCGGCCCTCGATCTCCCGGGCGATCTCGGGATGCTGGTCGAGGAAGTTGCGCGCGTTCTCCTTGCCCTGGCCGATGCGCTCGCCGTTGTAGCTGAACCAGGAGCCGGACTTCTCGACGAAGCCCTGCGCCACGCCGATGTCGATGACCTCGCCGTTGCGGGAGATGCCCGCCCCGTACAGGATCTCGAACTCCGCTTCGCGGAACGGCGGCGCCACCTTGTTCTTCACGACCTTGACGCGGGTCTGGTTGCCGATGACTTCCTCACCGTTCTTCAGCGCGCCGATGCGGCGGATATCCAGCCGCACGGAGGCGTAGAACTTGAGCGCGTTGCCGCCGGTGGTGGTTTCCGGGTTGCCGAACATCACGCCGATCTTCATGCGGATCTGGTTGATGAAGATGACGATGGTGTTCGAGCGCTTGATGTTGCCGGTGAGCTTGCGCAGCGCCTGCGACATGAGGCGCGCGTGCAGGCCGACGTGCATGTCGCCCATCTCGCCTTCGATTTCCGCCTTGGGCGTCAATGCCGCGACCGAGTCGACGACGACGATGTCCACCGCGCCGGAGCGCACCAGCATGTCCGTGATTTCCAGCGCCTGCTCGCCGGTGTCCGGCTGCGAAACCAGCAGCTCCTGCACGTTGACGCCGAGCTTCGCAGCGTAGACGGGGTCGAGCGCGTGCTCGGCGTCCACGAAAGCGGCGGTGCCGCCGACGCGCTGCGCTTCCGCGATGACCTGCAGCGTCAGCGTGGTCTTGCCCGAGGATTCCGGCCCGTAGATCTCGACGACCCGACCGCGCGGCAATCCGCCGACGCCGAGCGCGATGTCCAGCCCGAGCGAGCCGGTGGACACGGCCTCGACGTCGTAGTTCTCGGAGGCCTCGCCGAGGCGCATGACCGAGCCCTTGCCGAATTGCTTTTCGATCTGCCCGAGCGCGGCGGCGAGTGCCTTCTTGCGATTTTCTTCCATCGTGGCGACCTTGAGATGAGTGGGTGGTGACGAGGATTCAGTATGGAGCAGTCACACGCTGCGCGGGACTCGATTATCTGTACATTTACACAGTAATTCAATCGTCGCGTCGAAGTTTTTTCGTTACAGCAACGGCCACTCGTCGAGCACCGCGTACTGCGAGCCGCGCTGGTCGACCTTCGACTCGACCAGCACGAACGATTCGACCGGCCACTCGACCGGCGCGACGCCGGCTGCAGCCGTTCCGCCTGCGACGTCGCGAACCAACGTCACGTGCGGACGAAATCTCTCGTGCTCGCGCAACTCGAAGCCGCGTTCGCGCAGCCCGGCGCGCAGGCCTGCGACCAGCGCGAGCAATTCCGGCGGCGTGTGCTCTGCGGTCAGGCAGATCAGGTTCGAGCGCCGCCAGAATTCGACGCGATCAAGATGCACTATAAACTTGCCATTGAGTGTCAACTTTGCGGCCGCTCGTACCGAATCGATGCTCTCTTCGGGTACAGCTCCCAGAAAAACCGTAGTGACGTGCAGATTGCGAGCGGCGATCGCCCGTCCCAGCGCCGCACGCGCTCGTGCTTCGGCCGCGAGCCGCTCGCGGATCGCCTCCGTAGGCCACAGCGCAAAGAACAGCCGGCGATTTCTCACACGCGCAGCAGTTCGTTGAGCGCACGCGCGACGGTCTGGCGCCTGACGGCCTCGCGATCGCCGGCGAACGTTTCCATCGCGACGCGCGTCTCGATCTCGCCCTCCAACCGCCACGCCCAGCCGAACCACACCGTCCCGACCGGCTTGCCAGGCTGCGCGCCGTCCGGTCCGGCGATGCCGGTCACGGCGACCGCGACTTGACCGCCCAGCGTTTCGAGTGCGCCGATTGCCATTTCGCGCGCCGTCGCCTCGCTCACTGCGCCGTGCGCGTGGAGAGTCGAGGGCAGCACGCCGAGCAGAGACTGCTTGAGAGTATTGCTGTAAGCGACGACGCCACCGAGAAACCAGTTGGAGCTGCCGGGAATGTCGGTCAGCACCTTGGCGATCCAGCCGCCGGTGCACGACTCGGCGGTCACCATGCGGCGCTCTTCGTCGAGCAGCGCCGCGCCCACCTTGGTCGCCAGCCGCTGCAGCTCAGAGTCGGTGGTCGGATCCTTCGCTTCTTTCGTCATGGCAGAGACGCTTTAGTGCCGCGCGCTGCTCACGTCAAGCCGTGAGAAGCGACGCCGTAGGCTGTAGGCTGTCGGCCGCAATGGCCGCCGCCCCCGACACTCATACCCCCATGATGCAGCAGTACTTGCGCCTCAAGGCGCAGTACCCGGACGTGCTGCTGTTCTATCGCATGGGCGATTTCTACGAGCTGTTTTACGACGATGCGAAGCGCGCCGCGCGGCTGCTCGACATCACGCTGACCGCGCGCGGCCAGTCGGCCGGCCAGCCGATCCCGATGGCGGGCGTGCCGTACCACAGCGTCGAGAGCTATCTCGCGAAACTCGTGCGCCGCGGCGAATCGGTGGCGATCTGCGAGCAGATCGGCGATCCGGCGAAGGCCAAAGGGCCGGTCGAGCGCCAGGTCGTGCGCGTCGTGACGCCGGGCACCGTGACGGACGAGGCGTTCCTCGAAGAGCGCCGCGATACGTTGCTCGCCGCCCTGTATCGCGAGGGCGAGCGTTTCGGCCTCGCGTGGCTGGAGCTGTCGAGCGGCCGCTTCAGCGTGCTCGAAGCCGAGGGGAGCGAAGCGCTCACCAGCGAGATCGAGCGCTTGCGGCCGGCTGAGCTGCTCGTTCCCGAGCAGTCGCAGCAACCAGGCGGAATCATGACGTTCATCCGCGAGCGTCCGCCCTGGCACTTCGACCTGCAGACAGCGACGCGCTCGCTGTGCGATCAATTCCAGACGCGCGACCTGTCGGGGTTCGGCTGCGCCGATCGACCATTGGCGGTCACCGCGGCCGGCTGCCTTTTGCAATATGTGCGCGATACGCAGAAGGCTTCGTTGCCGCACCTGCGCGGTCTGCGGACGGAGGAGCGAGGCGAAGCTGTGCTGCTCGATGCAGCGACGCGGCGCAACCTGGAGCTGTCCACCAGTCTCGCGGATCGGCCTGATTGCACGGTCGCAGCCGTGCTCGACCGAACTGCAACTGCGATGGGCGGGCGCGAGTTGCGGCGCTGGCTGCATCGTCCGTTGCGAGATCGGCGGACGGTCGAGCTGCGCCTGCAGGCGATCGGCACACTGATCGACAAGGGATTGCACGGCGCTCTGCACGACGTGCTGGCGCATGTCGGCGACGTCGAACGCGGTCTCGCTCGGGTGGCGCTGAAGACGGCGCGTCCGCGCGACCTCGCGCAATTGCGCGAAGCACTGGGACATCTGCCGGAACTGCAGCGTCTCCTCGCAGGCCTCGACTCGCCGGCGTTAGCGGATCTCGCCACGCGTGCCGGCACGTATCCGGACATTCACGCATTGCTGGTGCGTGCAATCGTCGAGCAGCCACCGCCGATCCTGCGCGAGGGCGGTGTCATTGCTACGGGTTACGACGCCGAGTTCGACGAGCTGCAGCGGATCAGCGAGCACAGCGATCAGTACCTGCTCGACCTGGAAGCGCGCGAGCGGCAGCGCAGCGGCATCGCGAACCTGCGACTCGGCTACAACCGCGTGCAGGGCTATTACATCGAGATCAATCGCAGCCAGGCTGACCGTGTTCCGCCGGACTATCACCGCCGCCAGACCGTGAAGAACTCCGAGCGCTACATTACGCCGGAGCTGAAGGAATTCGAGGACAAGGTGCTGAGCGCCCGCGATCGCGCGCTGGCGCGTGAGAAGCAGCTGTACGACCAGCTGCTGGATCAGCTGATCGAACGGCTCGCCGAATTGCAGGCGACTGCGGCTGCGCTCGCAGCGCTCGACGTGTTAGCAAACCTCGCGGAGCGCGCTGTCACGCTGCGCTACACGGCGCCGCAGCTCACTGACGAACCCGTCGTCGAGATCAGCGAAGGCCGCCATCTGGTTGTCGAGCAGTTCATCGATCAGCCGTTCGTGCCGAACGATCTGCAGCTGCACGACGGGCGACGCATCCTCGTCATCACCGGCCCGAACATGGGCGGCAAATCGACCTACATGCGGCAGACCGCGCTGATCGTGATCCTCGCGCGCATCGGCAGCTATGTGCCGGCTCGCGCCGCGCGCATCGGGCCGATCGATCGCGTGTTCACACGCATCGGCGCGTCGGACGATCTCGCCGGCGGCCGCTCGACGTTCATGCTGGAGATGACCGAGGCCGCGAACATCCTGAACAACGCGACGACGCAGAGCCTGGTGCTGATGGACGAGATCGGCCGCGGCACGAGCACGTACGACGGACTGTCGCTAGCGTGGGCGTGCGCGCAGCATCTCGCGCGAAACACGCGCGCATTCACGCTGTTCGCGACGCACTATTTCGAGTTGACGTCACTCGCGAGCGAGCTGGAGGGATGCGCGAACGTGCACCTCGACGCGACCGAGCACGGCGACAAGCTGATCTTCCTGCACACGGTAAAGGAAGGTCCCGCGAATCAGAGTTACGGATTGCAGGTCGCGGCACTCGCCGGCGTACCGCAGAAGGTGATCTCGGCCGCGCGCCGCTACCTGCGCGAGCTCGAGCGCCGCTCTGCCGAGGCTCACGAGCCGCGCCCGCAACAGGAGCTGTTGTTGGAAGTCCCGCAGGATGCGCCCGAGCCGGAAGTCGTGCGCGCGTTGCGCGAGCTGGATCCGGATGCGATGACGCCGAA
>CADEEJ010000072.1:5368-9089 GCA_902826315.1 uncultured Steroidobacter sp. | reverse complement strand
GACAGCATCAGTCCCGTGTGCGTAGCGGCCACGACCAGGTGGTCCTTGGCGCCGGGCAGTTTCGTCTCTTCGACCATCACCGTGCCGTCGTGGACGTCGTCGAGATTGCCGAGCAGGCGGCCGATTCCCATGCCCATGGAGCCCGCGATCACGCCGACGTCGCGCCGGCCGGACCACTCGCGCGGCGACCAGTCGATGCATTCCTCCGCGAGCGCGCTGCCCAGTAACGTTCGTCCGAACGGCAATCGCGCGAGCCGTTGCGCCGTGCGCGAGCCCTGCAGCGGCGAGCCGAGCAGCACGGCGCGGCCGGGCGGCAAGTCATCCGTCACCTGAAGCGCACGCAGGACCACCAGTCCGCCAAGACTGTGCCCGACGAAGTGCAGTCGCTCGGCCTGGTGAGCGCGGGCGCACTCGATCAGCCGGCGCACGTGATTGCTCATCGAGCCGACGACGGTGGGGTACGAGAAGAACAGCGCGCGCAACGCACCGTCCGCCTGCAGGCGACGCCTCATCAAGAACAGCTCGAGGCCCGATTGCCACAGGCCGTGCACCAGGATGACCAGCGCCGGCGGAGGTGAGTCGGAATTCATCGGGCATCAATATACAACGCCCTGCGAGTCGATTTATTCTCGGGCCCAACGGGGGAAGGGGGAATGCAATGCTGTCACGTCGCGCTTTTCTTGAACGTGGATCCCTGGCATTGGCGGCCATGAGCCTGCACACGGCGCGCGCAGCCGAAGCGCAGACCGGACCCCAAGTTGGTCCATTGGCCAAGCCGATCGGTATTCAGCTCTACACGGTCCGCGACGCGCTGGCGAAGGACTTGCCCGGCACGCTCCGCGCAATTTCCGACATCGGCTATCGCGAAGTCGAGCTGGCCGGCATTCCGCCAGTGTCCGCGACCAATCTGCGCAAGATCCTGAACGACTGCGGCCTGACCGCGCCGAGCATGCACGCGAGCATGGCGGATTTACAGACGGGGTTGCAGGAGCGCATCGACTACGCCAGGGCGCTGGGCACTCGATATATCGTCTGCTCGTTCCCATGGACGGCGGACTCGCGCTTCAAGACCGTGCCGAGCCAGGCCGTCGTCTCGCTCGCCTCCGGCATCACGCTCGACGACTGGAAGTGGAACGCCGAACAGCTGAACAAGATCGGCGAGGTTGCGGCAAGGCACGGGCTGCTTTGCGGCTATCACAACCACAACATGGAGTTTCGCACCTACGGCGAAACGGTCGCGTACGACGAGCTGCTGCGCCTGACTGATCCGAAGCTCGTCACGATGGAAATGGATCTCGCCTGGGTCGTCACCGCCGGCGTGGATCCGGTGAAGTACCTGAAGAAGCACGCCGATCGCATCTCGCTGTTGCACGTCAAAGAGGTGCGCAAGGACCTGAAGACGATGACCGACCGCGTGCAGGCGCAGACCACCGAAGTCGGCAGCGGCAAGATCGACTGGAAGCGCACGTTCAAGGCGATGGAGGCGAAGAACATCGCGCACTACTTCGTCGAGCAGGAAAACTTCGAGCGTACGCCGCTCGAAGCCGTGCGGATCAGCTTCGACTACCTGCACGAGCTCGGCAAGAAGGGGTAGCGATGCGCACGATCAAGGGGCCGGCCATCTTTCTCGCGCAGTTCGCGGGCGATGCGGCGCCGTTCAACACGTTGCGCTCCATCGGCAAGTGGGCGGCGGGGCTCGGCTTCAAAGCCGTGCAGATTCCGACGTGGGAATCGCGGCTGTTCGATCTCGAGCGCGCGGCGCAGAGCAAGACGTACTGCGACGAAGTGAAAGGCGTGCTCGCTGAGCAGGGTTTGCAGATCACAGAGCTGTCGACGCATCTGCAGGGCCAGCTCGTCGCCGTGCATCCGGCGTACGACGAAGCGTTCGACGGCTTCGCGCCCGAGCAAGTGCGTCGCAAACCGCAAGAGCGCCAGAAGTGGGCCGTGGAGCAGGTGCTGAAGGCGGCGCGCGCCTCGCAGAATCTCGGGCTCAAAGCGCACGCGACGTTCTCCGGCGCGCTGGCGTGGCCTTATCTGTATCCGTGGCCGCAGCGACCGGCCGGATTGATCGAGACAGCATTCGATGAGCTGGCGCGTCGCTGGCGTCCGATCCTGGATGCGTTCGACGCCGTCGGTGTCGATGTCGCGTACGAAATTCATCCGGGCGAGGATCTGTTCGACGGCGCGACGTTCGAGCGCTTCCTCGCGCTCGTCGACAATCATCCCCGCTGCAACATGCTGTACGACCCGAGTCACATGGTCCTGCAGCAGCTGGACTACCTCGCCTTCATCGACGAATACCACTCGCGCATCAAGATCTTTCACGTCAAGGATGCGGAGTTCAATCCGACCGGCAAGCAAGGCGTCTACTCCGGTTACCAGCCGTGGATCGATCGCGCCGGCCGCTTCCGCTCGCTCGGCGACGGACAAGTCGATTTCAATGCGATCTTCTCGAAGCTCACGCAATACGACTATGAGGGTTGGGCAGTGCTCGAATGGGAGTGCTGCATCAAGCATCCGGAGCAAGGCGCAGCGGAGGGCGCGGAGTTCATCCAGCGTCACATCATCCGCGTCGCCGAGCATGCGTTCGACGACTTCGCGAGCTCCGGCGCGGACGCAGCCGCTAATAGTCGGATGCTGGGCCTGAAATGAATCGTCGACTCCGGCTTGGAATGGTCGGTGGCGGCCGCGGCGCGTTCATCGGCGCCGTGCATCGGATCGCCGCCCGCCTCGACGATCGCTACGAGCTCGTCGCCGGCGTGTTCTCCTCGGATCCGCAACGCTCGCGCGACAGCGGTGCCGATTTGCTGCTCGATCCCCGCCGCACTTATGCATCGGTCGACGAAATGGTGCGCGCGGAAAGTGCGCGCAACGATCGCATCGACGTCGCGGCGATCGTCACGCCGAATCACTTGCATCACGTGGCCGCGAAAAAGCTGCTGGACGCGGGGTTTCACGTCATCTGCGACAAACCGATGACGACGACGATTGCCGACGCCGCCGACTTGATCGATAGCACTGAGAGCGCGCAGCGCGTGCTCGCCGTCACTTATAACTACAGCGGCTATCCGCTCGTGCGCCAGGCGAAGGAAATGATCGCGGCGGGCGAGCTTGGCGACCTGCGCCTGGTGCAGGTCGAATACGCACAGGATTGGTTGACGACTGCGCTGGAAGCGGGCGGCCAGAAACAAGCGTCATGGCGCACGGACCCACAGCAGTCCGGAGTTGCCGGCTCGGTCGGCGACATCGGCACGCACGCTTTTCATCTCGCAGAGTTCGTCACCGGACAGCGCGTGTCGCAGTTGGCCGCAGATCTGTCCACGCATGTCGCGGGCCGCAAGCTCGACGACAATGCGCAAATGCTGTTGCGGTTCGCGAACGGCGCACGCGGTTCCCTGTGGGCAACTCAAGTCGCGCCCGGCAACGAGAACGGATTGCGCCTGCGAATATATGGCGCCAAGGGCGGGCTCGAATGGTCGCAGGAAGAGCCGAATCACCTGCGGCACGCACCGTACGGTCAGCAGCCTCGTGTGATTGCGCGCGGCGGTCCCGGGGTAACGCCCATCGCGACCAGTGCGACGCGCATTCCGTCCGGACATCCCGAGGGATACCTGGAAGCGTTCGCGCAGGTGTATCGCGACATCGCGGACCTGATCGCGGCGTATGATGCGAAGGCTTCGCCGCCGGCCGGCGCGCTGCTCGTGCCGACCGGCAAAGACGG
>CADEEJ010000072.1:2950-5268 GCA_902826315.1 uncultured Steroidobacter sp. | reverse complement strand
TGCTCGTGCCGACCGGCAAAGACGGCTTGCGCGGCGTGCAGTTCGTGCAGGCCGCTGTGGACTCGAGCAAGCGAGACGCGGCCTGGGTGAATTTGTAAAAGAACCGCCCCCTCCCTGCCCTCCCCCGCAGGCGAGGGAGGGTTAGGGTGGGGGCAGCAACGCACGGGGGAACGATGAGTTCTGACACAACCGCGGTGCCGCGGGGCAACGCCTTGTTCATCACCTGTTTTGCGGCGCTGGTCGCCACGTCGTTCTGCTTCGTGCTGCGCGCGTTCGTGATCGACGACTGGGGCCACGAGTTCGGCCTGTCGGCGACGCAGAAGGGTGAGTTGCTCGGCGTCGGGCTGTGGCCGTTCTCCATCAGCATCGTGTTGCTCAGTCTGCTGATCGATCGCGTCGGCTTTCGCGCCGTGCTGTGGTTCGCGGTTGCGTGTCACCTGGTCGGCACCGCGGTCATCGTGCTCGGCGGCGGCTACTGGGCGCTGTACATCGGCACGTTCGTGCTCTCGCTTGGCAATGGCGCTGTCGAAGCCGCGGTGAATCCGCTGATCGCGACGGCCTATCGCCACGACAAGACGAAGTGGTTGAACAAGCTGCACGCCGGCTGGCCCGGGGGACTCGTGCTCGGCGGATTGCTCGCGCTCGCACTGGGCGCCGGCGTCGACTGGCGATGGAAGATCGGGCTCGTGATCGTTCCGGTCGTAGTTTATTCGCTGCTGCTGCTCCGCCAGACGTTCCCCGTGAGCGAACGCGTCGCTGCCGGCGTGTCGTATCGCGACATGCTTGCCGAAGCGGGCTATATCAGCGCGCTGATCGTCGCGTCGCTGATCGTCGTCGAGATCGGCCGCGTGTTTGCGTGGCCGACGGCGTTGCAGCTCGTGCTGATCGCCGCACTCACCGGCCTCTATGCCTTCTACACGCGCGCTGCGGGTCGACTGCTGTTCATCGTGATGCTGATCATCATGGTGCCGCTCGCCACGACGGAGCTCGGCACGGACAGCTGGATCACTTCGCTCATGGAACCCGAGATGGTTCGCATGGGACTGCAGCCCGGCTGGGTGCTCGTCTACACGTCGGCGCTGATGCTCGTGCTGCGACTGTTTGCCGGTCCGCTCGTGCATCGCTTCTCGCCGCTCGGACTGTTGGCGATCTGCGCCGGAATTGCAGCCGTCGGTCTCTACAGCCTCGCCGTGGCGACGGGCGTCGCGATTCTCGCGGCGGCGACGCTGTATGGCTTGGGCAAGAGCTTCTTCTGGCCGACGTCGATCGGCTTCGTCGCGGAGCAATTTCCCAAGGGCGGCGCGGTGACGATGAACGTGCTCGCCGGCGTCGGCATGCTCGCGGTCGGCATCGTCGGCTCCGTGCTGCTCGGTGCGATCCAGGATCGCAGCATCGGCGATTCGCTCGCCGCGCATGACCAGCAGAACGGCACGCAGCTGCACGCGACGTTCTACACGCAGGAAAAGACCGGCGTCTTCGGCAAGTACCACGCGCTCGATGAAGCCAAAGTCGCCGCCGCCGATCCGCAGACGCGCGCGCTCGTCGATTCAGTCGTCACCGGCAGCAAGAAGACTGCGCTGAAATCGGTCGCAGTATTGCCGCTGGTGATGTTGACCGCTTACCTGCTGCTGATGCTGTATTTCCGCCGTCGCGGCGGTTACCGCGCGGTGGCATTGCAAACTCAATGAGGAGCCGACCATGTCCCTTCGATCTCCCCTTAAATCGACATGCCTGGGCTGTCTCGTCGCGCTCGCCGGGCTCACCGCCGTGAGCTCCGACGCGAAGGACTACGGCCAGTGGCAGCCGCTGTTCAACGGCAAAGATCTCGACGGCTGGCAGCACGTGGGACCCGGTCAGTTCGTGATCGAGAACGGCGTGCTCAAGACTCAAGGCGGCATGGGCCTGCTCTGGTACACGAAGCAGAAGCTCAGCAACTCCGTGCTGCGCGTCGTGTTCCGCGTGCCCGAGCCGACCAAGAACGGCAACTCCGGCGTCTTCATCCGCATCCCGACCGAGCCGACCGAGCCGTGGATGCCGGTGAACAAAGGTTACGAAGTGCAGATCGATCACAGCGAAGACGACTATCACCGCACGGGCGTCCTGTACTCACTCACCAAGGCGCTGGCGAAGCCGGAGCTGAAGGAGTGGAACACGATGGAGATCACGCTGACCGACGATCGCACCGTCGTGACGTTGAACGGCGAGAAGATCACCGACTACAAGGAAGGCGACCCGGTGCCGGAGAAGAAGCGCTCGTCCGAGCCGGATCGCGGCCAGCGCGCCGCGGCGGGCTACTTCGGGCTGCAGAACCACAACGA
>CADEEJ010000072.1:0-2850 GCA_902826315.1 uncultured Steroidobacter sp. | reverse complement strand
GCGTACACGCTGACGATGGACGGCGTGAAGGTCCTGATGCTCGAAGCGGGCCGCAACTACGTGCCCGAGACCGAAACGCCGATGTTCCACACGCCCGACCAGGCGCCGTTGCGCGGCACGTCGACGCCCGACAAGGAATTCGGCTTCTACGATTCCACCGTCGACGGCGGTTGGGAAATGCCGGGCGAGCCGTATTCGAGCGCGTCGACAGATCCAGCGCAGCGCTTCTGGTGGTGGCGCGCACGCATGCTCGGCGGGCGCACGAATCACTGGGGTCGCATTTCGTTGCGCAACGGTCCGTACGATTTCAAGCCGCACACCCGCGACGGGCTCGGCTTCGACTGGCCGATCGACTACGACGACGTCGCGCCCTACTACGACAAAGTCGAGATGCTGATCGGCGTGTATGGGGACAACGACGGCATGGAGAACACGCCGAATTCCTCGCCGGGTGTCTTGCTACCGCCGCCGAAAGCGCGCGCCGGTGAGCTGCTGATCCAGCAGCGCGCCAAGAAGCACGGCGTGCCAGTCATCGCCGCTCATCGCGCGGTACTGACGAAACAGCTCGCTCACAACCGTCTGCCGAAGCTGCTGCACCCGGGCAACGAGAAGGCGCAACAAATCCTCGCCGAGCACATGCGCAAGCGACAAGCGTGCTTCTGGGCGACCGACTGCGGCCGCGGCTGCTCGATCCTCGCGACCTACCAATCGACGACCGTGCACCTGCCGCCAGCGATGTCGACGGGCAATCTCGACATCGTCACGCAAGCGATGGTGCGCGAGGTCGAGCTCGACAAGCGCGGGCTTGCTACCGGCGTCGTGTTCATCGACACGAAGAGTGGCAAGGAGCATCGCGCGAAGGCGCGCGTCGTCGTGCTGGCGGCAAGCGCGTGCGAGAGCGTGCGCATCATGCTCAATTCGAAGTCCGCAAAGTTCCCGCAAGGCCTCGCGAATTCGAGCGGCAAGGTCGGCAAGTACTTGATGGATACGGTCGGCTCGCCCGTGTCAGGTCAGATCCCGCTGCTCGAAGATCTGCCGCCGCAGAACGAAGACGGCGCGGGCGGCATTCACGTTTACTCGCCATGGTGGCTCTATCAGGAGCAGAAGGCGGGCAAGCTCGACTTTGCGCGCGGCTATCACATCGAGATGGGCAGCGGCCGTCGCATGCCGAGCGTCGGCAGCATGGCGTCGCTCGCCGGCTTCGTCGGCGGCTACGGCACCAAGATGAAAGAGGATATGCGGCGCTACTACGGCTCGTTCATCGGCCTGTCGGGACGCGGCGAGATGATTCCGAACGAGAACTCGTATTGCGAGATCGATCCGGCCGGCAAGGATCGCTGGGGCATTCCGACGCTGCGCTTCCACTGGCAGTGGTCGGACCACGAGACGCGGCAGGCCGCGCACATGCAGAAGACGTTCGCGGCGATCATCGAGGAGATGGGCGGCAAGGTGATGGGCAAGCCCGAGCTCGACGGCCGCAAGGCGATCGCACCGGGCGGCTTCATCATCCACGAGATCGGCGGCGCGATCATGGGCACGAACGCGAAGAACTCGGTCGTGAACCAGTGGCTGCAGAGCTGGGACGTGAAGAACCTGTTCATCACCGACGGCGCGCCGTTCCCGTCGAACGCCGACAAGAACCCGACCTTGACGATCATGGCGCTCGCGTGGCGCTCGGCGGATTACATGCTGCAGGCGATGAAACGGAAGGAACTGTGATATGAGCGAGCTCGATCGACGCACAGCTATCAAGTGGGTCATGGCCGCGAGCGCGGCGCTCAGACTGCCGAGCGTGTCATTCGACGCGCTTGCGGCTGCGCCAGCGGCGAAGGGTTACGGCAAGGATCCGGACTTGATGAAGGTCTATGCGAGCGGCGACTTGTGGCCGCTCACACTGACGAAAGAGCAGCGCGCGACGGCAACGGCGCTATCCGACCTGATCATTCCTGCGGATGGCACATCGCCTGCCGCGTCGAGCGTGAACGTCGTCGACTTCATCGACGAGTGGATCAGCGCGCCGTATCCCGAGCACGCGGTCGATCGCAAGACTGTCGTCGACGGTCTGGCTGCGATCGACGCTGAGGCGCAACGCAGATTCGGCGCGACGTTTGCGAAGCTCTCGGCATCGCAGATGAGCGCGATTGCAGACGCGATGAGTGCGGACGCGTTCTTCATCCGCTATCGCGGGCTGACGGCAGGTGGCTTCTATACGACGCCGGTAGGAATGAAGGACCTGAAGTATGTCGGCAACGTCGCGATGCCTGCGTTCGAGGGACCGACGCCGGAGATACTGAAGCGGTTAGGGCTCGCCTGACGCGCAGCGCTTATTCCTTCACTGGCAACTTGACGCGGATGTGCAGCTCCTTGAGCTGCTCGTCCGACACCGTCGTCGGCGCATCCGTCATCAGATCCGCGGCGGTCTGCGTCTTCGGGAACGCGATCACGTCGCGGATGCTGTCCGTGCCGGCCATGAACATCACGATGCGGTCGAGACCGAACGCGATGCCGCCGTGCGGCGGCGTGCCGAACTTCAGCGCTTCCAGCAGGAAGCCGAACTTCTTCTGCGCTTCTTCCGCGCCGATGCCGAGCAGGTCGAACACCGTCGACTGCATCTCCTGGCGATGGATGCGCACCGAGCCGCCGCCGATTTCCGAGCCGTTCAGCACGATGTCGTAAGCGTTCGCGACCGCGTTCCCCGGATCCGCGCGCAACACGGCGGCATCCGGATCTCGCGGCGAAGTGAACGGATGGTGCACGGCGCCCCAGCGCTTCGCGCCTTCATCCCACTCGAACATCGGGAAGTCGACGACCCACAGCGGTCGCCAGCCCGTTTGCGCCAGGCCGAGATCG
>CADEEJ010000071.1:17142-20333 GCA_902826315.1 uncultured Steroidobacter sp. | reverse complement strand
GCCGTGGCGCCAGTGTCGGACAAGACTCTTTGCCGGACCCGGTGGTAGATTCGGGCCAAAGTCAGGGAGCACCCGCTCCTGCAGGGGAAATCCATGAATCGCTCGCAGCGTGCTTGGGGATCAGCCGGTTTATCCGTCGCGGTTGCCGCCATCTTGTGGAGTGCCGCGGGCGCCAGCCCGAATGCCTCGCTCGTCGGCGAAAAGGTCGACAACTTCATGTTGGCCGACCAGAGCGGCATGGGTCACGAGCTCTATTACTACAACGCCAGCGCGGCGATCGTGCTCGTCTCCGCTGCTGACGGCGACGCGGTGTCCGAACGGGCGGCGAAGGCGCTCGTCAAAGTCCGCGACGCGTTCCAGGGCAAGAACGTCCAGTTCCTGATGGTCGACTCGTCGCTGAATTCGCCGCGCGGCAAGTTCATCGGCACGCCCGGCTCGGCAGACCTGCCGGTGCTCGCGGACGAGCTGCAGCTGGTGGGGCGCGCACTCGGCGTGACGACCACGGCAGAAGCCTTCCTGGTCGACACGAAGACCTGGACGCTTGCGTACCACGGGCCGATCGACGATTCGTTCGCGAAGAAGAAGAACAAGAAGGCGACGCTCACGGCGGCGCTCAACGCAGTGCTCGACGGCAAGCCGGTGCCGGTTGCAGAGGCGGCCGTGAAAGGCACGCCGGTCGACTTCCCGGATCGCCAGCACGCCGAAGAGTTCGCGAAGATCGACTACGCAACGCAGGTCGCACCGGTGCTCGCCGACAAATGCGTCGTCTGCCACACGCAGGGCGGCCTCGGGCCGTTTGCGATGAACAGCTACGACGTCGTCAAAGGCTTCGCGCCGATGATCCGCGAAGTGCTGCGGACCAAGCGCATGCCTCCGTACCATTCGGACAGCCACGGCTCGATCTGGACCGACGACATGCGCCTGTCGGACGCGCAGGTGAAGATGATCGTCAACTGGGTCGAGGCGGGTGCGCTGCGCGGTGAGGGTGCGGACCCGCTGCCCGACGCGGCGAAGCCCGCGCCGAAGTGGCCGCTCGGCGAGCCCGATGTCATCGTGCAGATTCCGGCGTTCAACGTGCCGGAAACCGGCATCGTCGACTACCAGGATCGCTCGATCCCGACGCAGATCACCGAAGGCAAGTGGCTGCGCGCTACCGCGTGGGCCAACGCGACGCCGACCGTGCATCACGCGCTCGCGGGCTGGATTCCGAAAGTGAATCCGGACGGTCGCGGCTTCTCCTGGAACGTCGCGCTCGGCGGCTATGGCCCGGGCGGCGCGCCGAACCTGACTCCGGCGGATACCGGCATCTTCCTGCCGCCCGGCGGCTCGTACGCTTATCAGATGCACTACACGCCGATCGGCAAGCCGGTCACCGACACGACCGAGGTCGGCTACTACTTCTATAAGGAGCAGCCGAAGTACATCCTGCGCCAGGCCTCGATCACCGACTTCTCGCTGGAGATTCCCGCCGGCGAGTCGCGGCACCAGGAAACGGCATACATCGAGTTCCCGCACGACGCGGAAGTCTTCGGCGTGCAGCCGCACTGCCATTCGCGCTGTTATTCGACCAAGCTGCGCATCCGCTATCCGGACGGCAGCGAGAAAGTGCTGCTGAACCAGCCGCGCTACTACTTCTCGTGGCAGCGCGAATATCACTTCCAGGATCTGCTCGAAGTGCCGAAGGGCTCGCTGCTGATCGCCGACTACGTCTACGACAACTCGACGGCGAACGTCGCGAATCCCGACCCGCACAAGCACGTGACGTTCGGCGAGCAGACCTCGGAAGAGATGCTGTTCACGTTCGCGCGCTTCCGCTTCAAGGGCGAGACGGTGGCCGAGCGCCACGACGAGTGGTTCCAGGAGCTGCAGCAGAACGTCACGTTCGGTGCGCTCGATGACAACATCGACGGCAAGCTGACAGCGGCGGAGTTCCGCAACGATCCGCGCTTCAAGCCGGTCGTGCAGTATCTGCCGATGGTGGATGCGGACAAGGACGGCGCGCTGTCGAAGCCGGAGATGGCGAACGCGCTGCAGATCATGCGCAAGATGCGTCAGTCGGGCCAGCAACCGGCGGCTCCGAAGCCCGACGCCGCGGTCGAAGCGATGAAGCAGCAGGCGACGGGCGGTAACTGAGGATCTTCTCGTCGGCTGTCGGTTGCGACTTGATGTAGCCGAGCCCGCCGGCTTCTGCGGCGAGGCCTCGGCTGCGCAAGGCGGCGGCCGTCGCCTGCGCCATCAGCGAAACGCGTAATTTCAGGGCCGCCGTGGTTTGTACCAGCGGCCCGACATCTCCACCGATCGTGAAGTCGTCGAGCAGTCGCAGCGACTGTTGCCTGAGCCGTGGGACGTCGTCAGGCGTCGCCCCGCCCAGATGCTCGACTCGCGCGCGATAGATTTCCGCGATGAACAGATGAAACCACGCGCGCTGATAGTCGGAGATGCAGCCCAGTCCCGCATCGTCCGGCACGATCAGGTAGTGGCCGTCCGGCACGCGATGGTCGACGAACGTCACCGGCGATGTGTCTGATAGCTCCATCGCGCCACTGAATTTCCACGGACCGATGCGCACGCTGCGGGCACGCAGATCGGCTGCGCACAGCACTGCGTCGTTACTGTCCGCGAGCTGCGCCTTGAATAGAACGATGTCGGCCACGCTGCTGAGCGACAAATACTCGCACCTGCCGTCGATGCGCATTCCATCGGCTGTCTTCGTCGCAATCGGTGGCGTAGTGGTGCCGCGCGTGCGTTCGCTCCCGGTATTGGCCAGGAGCAGCGACCGAGTCCGGATCGTATGCAGCAGCATCGCGCGCTTCAGTCTAGCGACGCTGAGCAAAGGAATCGGCACGCACTGCAGGACGCAGAAGGGATAAAGGTGCATGGCGACGGCTATCGCCAGCGGTAAGCAGCCGGCACCCAGCGATCGGACGGTCGCAGCTGCGCTCTCAAAGACGTCCGACGGCTTCGATCCCCCCGGATACATCTGCAGCTGCGACCGAAGTCGTGCGAACGAGCGGCGGTAAGCGTGGCGAGCAGCGCGTTCGTCTGCGGCATTGCTCACCCCCTCGACCATTTCCGCTACCAGCTCCATGGGTGCACTTTGCGCCCCGGATCGGTCGATTGCAGGTGTTTGAGACGAGTTGCGGTTTAGGCGCGGTGAGCCACGAATCGGCCGGACGGGCCGCGGCGCACGT
>CADEEJ010000071.1:12963-17042 GCA_902826315.1 uncultured Steroidobacter sp. | reverse complement strand
GTTGCGGTTTAGGCGCGGTGAGCCACGAATCGGCCGGACGGGCCGCGGCGCACGTAATACGCGGATTAGTACGTTGGTCGGTGCGTCCTGCAAATCGGCCTGGGCTATGGTGCCCGGACCGGGTCAGGAGGTCGCATGGGCAAGCTCGACGCGTATTTCAAGCTTGGCGAAATGGAGCAGCGTTTCAACGAGAGCGGCGCGGGCGTGCGCACCCTCGCATCCGGCTGGCTACTGGCCGCGCTTGCGGGGCTGGGTTGGTTGCTCGATCCGAGCAAGGCCGGGCCCTGGGTGGTGCCGCTCGGGTTGCTGCTGAGCATGGTCTGCACGATGGCGGTGGCCGGTATCGCGACGCTGTGGGTGCTGGACCAACTGGTCTTCCACCGGTTGCTGGATGCGGTGTTCCTCGTTGGCCTGCGCATGGAGCGCGCCGATCCGACGCTGCCGCCGATCCGCGCGATGATGCTCAAGATGATCGAAGGGCAGGGCACGCATCGCTGGGAGCGGTTCTTCTACTTCGTGCCGATCATCGTGTTCGCTGCATTCGACGCCATCATCGTGTTTGCCGGCTCGGACTCGCTGTTCGCGTCCGGCGCGTTGCGCGGCGCGCGCGCAATGTCCGGCGTGCTGCTGACCCTGCAGATCGTGCTGATCGTCTGGGTGCTCTTGAAGCAGCGCGCCTCTACGCTGGCGCGGCCGATGTGCTGGTTCGGCGACCAGGAGTTCGCGAAGCTTGCGGAGGACCGGGCCTTCGAGAAAATCGTGAAGGCCTCGAGTCCGTTGATCCACGCCCAGTGACCTACATGCCCGGAATGGGCAGGCACTCCATGATCTCGATCGCCTCGCCGGGGAAGATCGTGAAGTGCGGGTGATTCGCGAACAGCTTCGCCGCGGCGTCGTGCGACTCGGCCTGAACGATCGTGTACGCAGCCATGTCGTTCGAGGTATCGCTGATGCCCTTGGCATCGGCACGCTTGGTCTTGCCGAGCGGGCTGCCGTGATCGACGATCGACGACTGGTGCTTGGTGACCCAGTCGCCCCACGCTTTCATGCCCTGCTGCTCGCGCTGCTTGCGCGTCGCTTCGTCCAGCTTGTTCCACTGCTCGCGGCCCGCGGCCGTGCCTAGATAAATCGCACAGAACTTCTTCATGAGTCGCCTCCAGGGTTTCCATAGTGGCCCTGCCAGAATGACGAACGAAGCGGGGCGCGGTAGACACCTGGAAAAGAAAAAATGCTCGCCGCGAGTTCCCTCTGTCGGCGGATCTACCCGTCGGAAGGGCCAATTTCCCGTCTTTTCGTTCTCCTGCGGCCTGCGGAAGTCTGTATCCTTCGCGGCCATGAAAACACTGCTCGCCGTGCTCGCCGCTTCACTTTCCTTGACGTTGACTGTCGGCTCGCAAGCTGCCGATGCGGATGCCGGCCGCGCTGCCTTTCGCGAGATCTACAAGGAGATGGTGGAGATCGACTCGTCGGCCTCGACCGGTTCCTGCACGAAACTCGTGCGCGCTGCCGAGACGCGCTTGCAAGCCGTCGGCTTCAGCGCCGACGACATGCAGGTCGTGATCCCGGAAGGCAAGCCGGACGACGGCAACATCGTCGCGCGCATCCGCGCGAAGAATCCGTCCAAGAAGGGCGTGCTGCTGCTGGCCCACATCGATGTCGTGGACGCGCGGCGCGAGGATTGGGAGCGCGACCCGTTCAAGCTCATCGAAGAGGACGGCTTCTTCTACGGCCGCGGCTCCGCCGACGACAAGTCGATGGCGGCCGTGTTCCTCGATCTCATGATCCGGTTGAAGCAGGAGCGCAACTTCAAGCCGCGCCGCGACGTCATCATGGCGCTGACCTGCGGCGAAGAGACGTCCAATCGCGTCAACGGCGTCGACTACCTGCTGAAGAATAATCGCGAGCTGATCGACGCTGCGTTCGCGTTGAATGAAGGTGCCGGCGGATTGTTGTCGGCCGACGGCAAGCCGCTCACTTTGCAGGTGCAGGCCGGCGAGAAGATCCACCAGGTGTACTCGCTGGAAGTCACGAACCCGGGTGGACATTCGTCACGGCCCGTCCCCGACAACGCGATCTATAGACTCGCGGTGGCCACGCAGAAGATCGCGCAGCTCTCGTTTCCCGTGCAGGTCACTCCGGTCGTCCGCGAGTACTTCCGCGTATCGGGGCCGCTGGTCGGCGGCGAAGTCGGCGCGGCGATGAGCGCGATCGCACAGAACCCGGACGATCGGGCTGCGTTGGAACGGTTGATGAAAGATCCCAGCTACAACGCCGTCGTGCACACCACTTGCGTCGCCACGCAGCTGGAAGGCGGTCACGCTGCGAACGCGTTGCCGCAGCGAGCGAAGGTCACGCTGTCATGTCGCGTCATGCAAGGCACGACGCCGGAGCAGGTCAAGGAAACGCTGGAGAAGGCGATCGGCGACGAGCAGGTGAATGTCGCGATCGTGCGTCGTCGCGACGGCTCGTCGGCGCCGCCGCTGACGGACGAGATCATGGGGCCGGTGAAGAAAGTCGCGGCGAAGCTCTGGCCGGGCGTGCCGGTCGCGCCGATGATGAGCGCGGGGGCGACCGACGGACGCTTCCTGATGAATGCCGGCATCCCGACGTACGGCATGAGCGGCATGTTCTCGAAGTCCGACGAGACCAACGCACACGGGCTGAACGAGAAGCGGCGCGTGCAGTCCCTCTACGAAGGGCGCGAGTTCCTCGAAGGCGTCGTGCGCGCCTACGTGAAATAGCGGCTCAGGCGCGCTTCTCCGCGAAGCCCTTGATCATCAGCCAGAGCGCGACGGCAAGGTTCGCGATGCCGAGCGGCGCCAGCAGGTAAAACAGGACCTGGGCGCCGAAGAACGGCCGCGAAATCGTCGTAATCTGCAGCACGACTGCGAGCAGTCCGAATGCAGCGATGGCGCGTGGCACCAGTGCGAATCGATACAGCGCTGCGTAGAAGGTCAGCAGCGCCAAGCCGTCGATCAGCAGATGCGTGAAGTGCGCCCAGTTGCGCGACGCGCCCACGATCCCTCGCAGCCCTTCGAACGATGCAGGATCGGCGCCGCTCGCCGCATAGGCCTTACTCAAGGACAGCAGCGACATCGCTGTGCCGCTCTCGACCGCCGCCAGGGACAACGCGACGCCGCCTAGCGCGACGAACAACAGCGCAATTCGCTCGCTGAACTTGCGCAGCACCGGCAGCAGCGTGATCGCGATTCCGAGAGCCAACGCACCAACCAGGATTCCGAGCAATGCAGCTGCCCCGACGCGCAGCGCATGTGGCGCAGCGTTCACGAGGAAGCCCGGCGGATCGATGGCCGGCTGCAGCAGCACGAAATTCGTCACGAAGCCGCCGATTCCCTGGGCGATGATCAGCGCGCCGGCGATGCGGCCGGTGTTACTTGCAGTCGTCATTCGGGCTCCCTACCTGGTCGCGGGCTGTTTGCGATACTTGCCATACAACAGCTCTTCGGCGAACTCGACGCATTTGAAGTCGAGCAGCTGCATGTTCTTGTCGAGACGCCGATACAGCGGCAGCGAAATCTTCCACGGCTGCGTAAAGACCTCGGGATCGGTGATCGTCGCTTCGTACAGCAGCACGTCCGGGCCGGCAGGCGTGTAGCGCTCCTGCACGCGCATCGCCGGTCCGTGGAAGTTGCCGGCGCTGTCGAGCCACGTATCGGCGACTTGGGCGGTCACGTCGATCACCAGCGTGTCGCCTTCCCAACGGCCGAGGTTGTGACCCATCCACGAATCGACCTGCGACGGCAATGTGGGTTGATCCATGTAGACGATGCGTGTCGCGCCGGCGAATTCGTAGGCCAGCAGTAGTGTGCTGCGTTCCTGCGTGATCTGGAATGGATGCGGCAAGTAGGTGGCGCGTGGCACTCCCGGCATGTAGCACTTCGCGAGCGGATCGCGCTCCAGCCAATTCGCCTTGTTCTCTGCGCGTTTCGTTGCAGCCGCCGCGGTGTACGGAATGCGGCCGCCTGCGACGACGCCGAGTCCGGCGGGAATCGCGCCGAGCGCACCGAGCTGCGCGATCGGCCCGCTCTGCGCGATGTGCGGCTCGAGGTTCCAGTGCG
>CADEEJ010000071.1:0-12863 GCA_902826315.1 uncultured Steroidobacter sp. | reverse complement strand
CCGAGCTGCGCGATCGGCCCGCTCTGCGCGATGTGCGGCTCGAGGTTCCAGTGCGCCGAGCCCTGCGCTTCCCAGATGCCGTTGAGATCCGGCTTGCCGTCGGAGGTGCGCGCAATGCGTGGCTGAGTCGCGCACGCCGCGAGCGCGAACGGCACGAGCAGCGTCAGGAATACGAATCGCGATTTCATGGCGCCGCTCCTCACTGCTTGGCCTGCAGCGCGTCGGCTTCTTCCTTGCGCGCGCCGCCGAGAATGATTTCCATGCTGTAGTTGCCTTCGTGGCAGGCGAACTCGTAGAGGCGCTTGTCGGTCTTTGCCAGCGGGAACACCAGCGTAAAGCGATCCGTGAAGGTCTTCGGGTCGACGACGGTGGCCTGGTATTCGACGGTGTCGTTCGCAGTGCGTGTGAAGCGCTCGGTCACGACCTTGTCGTAGGACGTGCCGGCGGCATCGAAGCTTTGCGTGAGGCCGTTGAAGTTGCGCGTCTCGATCACCAGCGTGTCGCCTTGCCAGTGCCCGCGCGAATAGCCGTACCAGCCGCGCAGCTCCGGGTCGAGCGGCGGGCGCTCGTCGAGGAATACAGTGCGCGCGTCGTGTATCTGCTCGTTGAGGATCACGACGTGATCGCGGCCCTGGAAGATCTGCAGATAGTTGTTGTCGAAGCCCGGTGCGAACGGCGGACCGTTGTCCGCAGCGAGACAGCGCTCGCTCAGCCCGCGGTCCTCCGGGCCGTCTTTGCCGATGCCGCCGAAGCCGAAGCGCACCGGCCGCGTACCGGGAATGTCTTTGAACGCCGCCGCCAGGCCGCCGATCTTAGTGACTCCGTCGACGAGCTTCGGCAGGCGGCCGTTGGGCGGATAGACGAGCAGCGACGTGCGCAGATCCTCGACCTGCGACTGGTAGTCGAGCCAGAATTCATTGTGAAAGCCCACGCCTTGCTGCGTGAGCTGTTCGAGTTGCTTCTGGCGCGCGGCGTTCGCCTTGGCGATGTCTTCGCGCGTCCGGAACAGTTTGTCGGGCGTGTCCTTCGGACGCTGCAGCGGCACGTCCGAGCTGAAGTTCCACACGCCGCGCAGATCCGGCTGGCCGTACTCGTTGCGCGGCGCCTGGTATTTCGTCGTCGTGTCGGCTGCGCGCGCCGCCGGAGCAGACGCGGCGAGTATCGACACGACCAACGGCGATACGATCATGCACTTCCCCATCGCAGCCATGTGCGTCTCCCTTTTCAGTTCAGGCTCACGATGACCTTGCCGCGCGCGCGGCCCGCTTCGAGGTACTCCATCGCCTTCGCGGCGTCGCTGAGCGCGTAGCGCCGGTCGATCACGGGAGTCACCTTGCCGGCCTGCATCAGGTCGCCGAGCAGCTGCATGTCTTCCTGCGTCAGGCTGGCAATGAACATTCCCATCTTCTGATCGACGAACGGCTGCAGCATTGCGGCCTTGAGCGGCGGCCAGAGCGGCCCGAACCAGTTGCCCTTCGCACCGCCGACGATGACGAGCGTGCCAGTCGGCGTGAGAGCGCGTCGCAGATCGGACAGCGAGCGATTCGCGACGTTGTCGAGCACGACGTCATAGCGCTGCGTGCCAGTTGCGAAGTCCTGCTGCGTGTAATCGATCACATGGTCGGCGCCGAGCGAGCGCACGAGCTCGACGTTGCGTGTGCTGCAGACGCCGGTGACTTCTGCACCGAGGTGCTTGGCGATCTGCACCGCGAAGGTACCCACGCCGCCTGACGCGCCGTTGATCAACACTTTCTGTCCCGGCTTGACGCCCCCACGGTCGCGCAGGCCCTGCAGCGCTGTGAGTGCAGCAATCGCGACCGAGCCCGCCTGCTCGAAGGTGACGTTAGCGGGCTTCAGCGCAACGCCGCGGCTCTCGCGCACCACCACGTATTCCGCTGCGGCGCCGTCCGCGCCGCCGAACACCTCGTCGCCCGGCTTGAAGCGCGTGACGTTCTTGCCGACGGCTTCGACGGTGCCGGCGAAATCGACGCCGACACGCGGGTCCTTCGGCGCGCCGAGGCCGCTCGACAACCGCATGATGTACGGCGAGCCGCGCATGTAATGCCAGTCGAGCGGATTCAGCGCTGCGGCGTGCACTTTCACGAGCAGCTGATCGTCGGCCGGGACCGGCTTGGCGACCTGCTCGAGCTTCAGCACGTCCGGTGCGCCGTAGCAATGAAATACGAGGCCTTGCATGGTTTCGCTCCCGGCCGGCGGCGTTGCAGAGGCGGGGCAAGCCGAGTTGTAGCTCAGCGTTGCCGCCAGCGATCCGAATGCCAGGACCAGTACGATCGCGAAAATGCTCAGGATGCGGTTGCGTAGTCTCATGGTTGTGCGCTCCTTCGGCCGGGACTATGAGCGCCGTCGATCCGGCAGGCCAGACGCTTGCGACGGGGCGCGGCAGCGCGCTGCCGAGTTACGCCGGAAGCGGACGAGTGGCGGTCATGGGCGTGCGGGGCAGGGGTTTCCAGCCCTGACGGCCTGTAACGTTGGTCTATAGTTCACGCCATGGCGACCGCTGCAATCCCGGTGAAGGCTCGCGGCCTGGCTCAGATCCTGGCCTGGCGCCGTGTGCGCTTCGTGCTCATCGTCTCCGTGTCGTTCGGCGTGCTGCTCAACATCGGCAATTCGGCGCCAGCGTACGTCGTGTTTGCGCGCACCATCATCGAGGGCATGGCGATTCTCACCGTGTTCGGCCTGTTCGAGCAGTGGCCGCGGCGGTTATGGCGGCCGTTCTCGCGCTGGGGCTGGCAAGTGCTGGGCGTCGTGGCCGTGATTCCGTTCGCGGCGTTTCTTGCGTACTGGATCACGACCGGCGGCGATCCGCAGCTCGACACCAACAAGCTGCGGCAGATGGGCTACATCCAGCTGTGCATGGCTGCATTGGTGTTCGCGCCGTGGATTGCCGTGGGTGCGCTGATTCGCCAGCGCGAAAATTTTGCGCGCGATCAGGCGCTGGCATTCGAGCTGGAGAAGAGCGAGCTTGAGCGCACAGCGCTCGACACTCGCTTCCGCCTGCTGCAGGCGCAGGTCGAGCCGCACTTCCTGTTCAATACGCTCGCGAACATTCAGGCGCTCGTCGACGCGGGCTCGCCACAGGCATCCAGCGTGCTGAAGAGCTTGATCGCGTACCTGCGCGCGGCGGTGCCTCGCATGCACCAAGCGGGCACGACGCTCGGCCAGGAGCTGGAGCTGGTGCGCGCGTACCTGGAGCTCATGCAGATGCGCATCCCCGACCGCTTGAAGTTCGCGCTGCATGTCGAGCCGGCGGCGAACGCGTTGCAGTGCCCGCCGATGACGCTGCTCACGCTCGTCGAGAATGCTGTCCGGCATGGAATCGACCCGCGCGAGGATGGCGGGCGCATCGATGTCGACGTGTGGCTGCGTGACGGCCGCTGCCACGCGCGAGTGACGGACACGGGCGTCGGATTGCAGTCGAAGACCGGCGGATTGGGCACGGGTCTTTCGACGTTGCGCGAGCGCTTGCAGCTCGCCTTCGGTGGCGATGCGCAGTTGCGGCTCACCGAAGTGCAACCGCACGGCGTGTGCGCGGAGCTGGAGTTTCCGGTGCGACAGGAGAGCGCATGAACTCGCAGCGACCGACCGCACTGATCGCTGACGACGAGCCGCTGCTGCGCGACGTGCTCGAACGGCTGCTTACGCAGCTCTGGCCGGAGTTGGAGATCGTCGCGCAAGCGCGCAACGGTCGCGAAGCCGTGGACAAGTTCGATGAGTATCAACCCGACGTGTGCTTTCTCGACGTGCACATGCCAGGCATGACTGGCGTCGAAGCGGCGAGACACATCGGTCGCCGCGCGCATCTGGTGTTCGTCACGGCGTATGACCAGTACGCCGTGCAGGCGTTCGCGCAAGGTGTGCTCGACTATCTGGTCAAGCCCGTCGAGCCGTCGCGCCTGGAAGAGACCGTAGCGCGTTTGAAGGAACGGTTACGTGCGTCGCAGCCCGCATCCAACACGGACGCACTGTTGCATCAGCTTGCGGCGAGTTTGCAGAAGAGCTCGACTCCTGCGCCGCTGCGCTGGCTGCGCGCGTCGGTCGGCCAGACCGTGCGGTTGATTCCCGTCGACGACATCGACTTTCTGCGCTCGGAAGAGAAGTACACGACGATCGCGTGGCGCGACGACACGCGTGAGCCGCGCGAAGCGGTGATCCGCATGCCGTTGAAGGAGCTGCTCGCCCAGCTCGACGCCGAGCAGTTCGCGCAAGTGCACCGCTCGGTGGTCGTCAACCTGCGCGCGATCAGTCACGTCACACGCGGTGCAAACGAGACTGCGGATATTCACTTGAAGGGCAGGGAAGAAGTGCTGCCGGTCAGTCGCAGCTACCTGCACTTGTTCCGGCAGATGTAGGGCGACTGGTTTTCTAGAGAGTGCGCCGATATCGCTGATCGTTGACCTGCACGCCCCACACGGTGTCGGTCCGCTGCGTGCCGTCCGGCGTCCAGCCGTCCTTCAGGTAGAAGCGGTCGGCTCGAACGTTGCCGACCAGGACCCAGAGAATCGCCCGGCTGAAGCCCGAATCGAGCAGGTAGGCACGCGCCGAGGCGAGCAGCGCGACGCCGACTCCGCGGCCCCAGCAGTCCGGGTCGACATGAATCGCCGCAAGCTCGCCATGGCCGGGAACGTCGTCATCGCGTGCGGCACAGGTCGTGGCGAAGCCGCGGATCGTGCCGCGTTCGTCGACCGCGACCGTCGTCATCGGTCCACGGGGGTCCGTGCCGCCGAACGTGTAGCGCGCCGCGCGATCCTCGGGCTTCAGTCCTGCGAGGTATTCGTCGGGAAGCAGATTGCGATACGCAACCTGCCACGCGCGCACGTGTACGCGGGCGACGCCCATGGCATCGGCAGGATCGGCAGGTCGCAGCAGCACGCCGAGGCTAGACGCGCTGGACGGGCGCGCTGCGCGGATTACCGGCCGGACGCGCCGGCGTACCGCACGAGGCGCGGATGATCAGCTCAGCGGGCACGGTCTCCGAAACAGGCTGGAATTGAGCGGGGCTCTCGATCGCGCTCGCGAGCCGATCCAGTGCACGACCTCCCATGTCGGAGATCCTCACGCGCACAGTGGTCAGCGCGGGCACGACGAAGCGCGCCGTGGGAATGTCATCGAATCCCGCGAGCGCAATGTCCTGCGGCACGCGCAATCCGGCTTCGGTGAGCGCGCACAGGCAACCGATCGCCATCATGTCGTTCGCCGCGAACACGGCGTCCGGGCGCATTCCCGTCGCGAGCAACTCGCGGCCCGCGCGATAACCCGACTCTTCGGTGAAGTCGCCGCGCAGAACGAATTCGGCGGCGCCAGGCAACTCACGATTGAGGGCGGCGCGGTAGCCGCGCACCCGCTCCTGCGCGTCGACGTTCACGTCCGGGCCCGCGATGTGCGCGATCGTGCGATGACCGCAGCCGGCGAGGTGCGCGACCATCGCATAGGCGCTGCTGTAATTGTCGACATAGAAAGACGTGTGCGTGTGATCGATATCGACCGTGCTGATCAGCACGATCGGCAACGAGCTGCGGACGCGTTCCTGCAGGAAGCGGCCGTCGACGTACGGTGACATCACGAGCAGCCCGTCGACGCGGCCGATCAGCGACTGCAACGCGTTGCCGGCCTCGGTGGCGTCGCAATGCGTACTGGAAATCAGCAGGTGCAGGCCGCGCGAGCGCGCTGCGATGTCGATGCCGCGAATCAGCTCGGAGAAGAATTCCCCATACAGCGTCGGCAACACGATGCCGATCGTATGGGTGCGGCGGGTCATCAAACTCTGCGCGCCGCTATTCGGGACGTACTGCAGGCGGGCTGCAGCCTCGAGCACGCGAGTACGGATGGCTTCCGTGACGACGCCAGTTCCGTTCAGAGCCCGCGAAACCGATGCCATCGAGACATGCGCTTCGCGAGCCACATCTTTCAGTGTTGCACTCACGCGTCAGCCTGAAGTTCGTGCTCCAGGCTCCCCCTCTTGCCGCACTGCTGTGGATTCGCAGTTGGGGCCTATTCTGCGGAGGGGGTGGAGAGGGTGTCAAACCTGTTCCCGGCTGGGCTTGCGTGCTGCGATTTCCTGCACCAGCCGCGCGTGCGCGCGGGCGTCGAGCCGGTAAAAATGCATCACCAGCGCCGAGACGATCAGGCCGCCGGCAGCCACCAAGGTGATCATCACCTTGATCGCCTGTGCCGTCTCGGGCGATTGCGGCTGATTGGCGACATAACCGACCCAGCCGAGGTAGGCGCCGAGGAACGCCGAGGAAGCGCCGAGCGCGATCTTCTGGATCAGCGTGACGAAGCCGAACACGAACGCTTCGGCGCGCACGCCGGTGCGCCATTCGCCGTACTCGACGGTGTCCGGCACGATCGACCAGAAGTTGATGCCGATGGAAGCGCTGCCGATCGCGTAGACGACGATGAAGCCGTACAGCACGCCGACTTCGCGCGCCTCGGAGAAATACAGCCCGATGAGCCCGGCGAAGGCGATCGCCAGCCCCGCCTGCCAGGCCCAGCGCTTGCCGACGTAACGCGCCGCGATCGTCCACGGCAGGATCATCGCGGTGATCGTGATCTGCATCAGGCTGGCAGCTTCGCCGGCGATCGCCGGGTCCTGGCCGAGATAGTACTTCACGTAGTACACGAGGCCGGAGGTCACGAGCATGTTGCAGAAGCTGAAGAAGCCGATGCCGGCAATGATCTGCAGGAACGGTACGTTGGTCGCGATCATGCGCAGCAACTCGCTGACCGGCGGCGGCTGCTCCTTCGTGTGCGTGATCGAAGAGTCCTCGCGCGTCGCCGCGAAAGTCAGGAGCGTGAACACGGTCGCGATGACGGCGAGCACGGCCGTCGCGCCGAAATAACCCGTCGTGCGGCCGCCGCTGGTGAAGTACGTGACGAGCCGCGGCGTGAAATAACTGACGACGGCGGTGCCGAGGAACGCGCAGATCATGCGTGCGCCCGCGAGCCAGTTACGCTGCATGGAATCGCGCGTCATCGTGGCCATGAGCGCGCTGTACGGAATGTTCACGAGCCCGTACATCGTGCGGAACAGAACCTGCGTCGCGAAGGCGTAGCCGATCAAAGCTGCACCCTCGAGTCCGACCGGCGCGAACATGAAGGTGAAGCTCGCCGCCAGCGGAATGCTGCCGAACAGGAGGAACGGCCGATACTTGCCCCAGCGGGTCTGCGTGCGATTCGCGAGCACGCCGATCGCCGGGTCGATGATGCCGTCCCACGTCAGGCACAGGAAGATGATCAGGCCCGCGACTTCGCTGCGCAGCCCGAGCACGTCCGTGTAGTAGTACGCGAGGAACAGCTGCAGCGAGAACCAGTAGAAGTTGAAGCCGAAATCGCCGATGCCGTAACCGAGGATGCGCGGCAGCGGAATGCGATCGGCCGATCGCTCCGCTCCCGCCTTCGCCCCCGGGTCGCTCACGGCTGCTACGTTGGTTGCCATATCAGAGGTCGTCCTCGAAGGTTGTCTGCTCGATCGGCGCCCGCTCATCGATCGGTGCAATCCAGCTGAACGAGCGCGTGGCGCGAATGTCCGCGGCGGAGCTGCCCAGGGACAGCCGATACTTGCCGGGTGTCGTGATCCAGGCGCGCCGCTGCACGTTGTAGTAGGCCAGGTCGCGTGTGTTCAGAGTGAAGCGCACGATCTGCGATTCCCCCGGCGCCAGCTCCACCTTGTGGAACCCCTTGAGTTCTTTCACCGGGCGCACGACATCCTGCGTCACCTCGTCGCCGACGTACAGCTGAACCGTCTCGCGTCCGGGCAGGGTGCCGGTGTTGGTCACGTCGAGGCTGACGTGGATCGGCTGGCCGGCCAGCACTTCCTCGGGCGCCCGCAGATTGGAATATTCGAACGTCGTGTAGGACAAGCCGTGGCCGAAGGGAAACAGCGGCTCGATCTTTTTCTTCTCGTAGTAGCGATAGCCGACGAACACGCCTTCGCCGTAGTGCGCGTCGCGGCCGTTGGAGTAGTACAGATAGCTCGGATTGTCTTCGAGCCGGCGCGGAAAAGTCAGCGGCAGCTTGCCGGACGGATTGGTCATGCCGAGCAGCACTTCGGCGACGGCGCGCGCGCCTTCCTGTCCGGGCAGCCACGCTTCGACGACTGCGCTGACGCGCTCGATCCACGGCAAGCGCAGCGGTGCGCCGTTGTTCAACACGACGACGGTACGGGGATTCACTGCCGCGATCGCTTCGACGAGCTCGTTCTGCGGTCCGTACAGTTCCATGTCGCGGCGGTCCGCGCCTTCGGTCTCCGAAGTCGTCGACACGCCGACGAACACGATCGCGACGTCAGCGTTGCGCGCGATGCGCACCGCCTCGTCGATCGTGCCAGCCGGCGGACGGATGCCGAAGCGGAACAGGTGGAAGGCGAGGGTGCCGCTGACGTAGTCGAGTTGAATCGGATACCCGCGCCCGGCACGCAGATCGAGCTGCACCACGCGCATCGGAATCGGAAACAACTCCGCGCCAGCGGGCGGCCGCGTCGGCGTCTCGTCGTCGATGATGCGCACGCCGTCGATCGTCAGCACCGCGCTACCGACCTGCGTGAGACTGAATTCGTACGTACCCGACTTCTGCGGCCAGAAGTAACCGGTCCAGCGGGCGGAGATCGGGTCCTCCTGCGCGGGCGTAAGACCTTCGCCGAGGCTGAGCTTGTTGAAGTACGTGTCGATCCCGGAGCTCGCGGGCTTGCCGGCGAACTTCGCGTTCGCGTAGATCGCGAACTGCAAGCCCTGCACTTCGCGCGTCGAAGTCGTGCTCAGCAGGCGGCTGTCTGCTGCCGGCGTGACCAGCTCGTTGTCCACTCCCTGCGCGTACTCGACGTGCATCCCGGACAGCTCGCGCAGGCCTTCGAGCGCCGTGACGACGCGTGACGGAATCACGTTTGCGCTGCCGCCACCCTGAATGATGGCCGCGTCGGCGTTCGGACCGATCACAGCGATCGAGCGCACGTGCTCTCGCGACAGCGGCAGCAGCTTGTCGTCGTTCTTCAGCAGCGTGATGCTCTCGCGTGCGATGTCGACGGCGAGACCGCGATGACGATCGCTGCCTAGCTCGCCCGCAGGACGACGCAGAGCGTCCATCACGCCAGTCCTGAACAACGTGCGCAGCACGCGCCTCACGTTCTCATCGAGCTGCTCGATATCGACCTGCGCATTGCGGATCGCGCGCACGAGCATCTCGCCGTAGTAGCGTGCCGGGCCCGGCATTTCCAGATCGAGGCCGGCGTTCGTGGCTTCGACCGTCGTGTGAATGGCGCTCCAGTCGGACATCACCATCCCATCGAAGCCCCACTCGCGCTTCAGCACCTTCGTGAGCAGCCGGCGGTTCTCCGTCATGAACACGCCGTTGACGCGGTTGTACGCGCTCATCATCGTCCACGGCTGCGCCTGGCGCACGATCATCTCGAACGGCGCGAGATAGATCTCGCGCAGCGTGCGCTCGTCGACATTCGAGCTGCCGGTGCGCCGCTGCCGCTCCTGTTCGTTCGCGACGAAGTGCTTGACCGATGCGCCGACGCCTTCGCTCTGCAGCCCGCGCACGAATGCAGTGCCGGCGATGCCGCTCAACAGCGGATCTTCCGAATACGTTTCGAAATTGCGGCCCGCGAGCGGATTGCGCTGGATGTTGACGTTCGGGCCGAGCAGCACGTGCACACCGAGCGCGCGCGCTTCACGGCCGATTGCAGCAGCGGCGCGTCCGATCAACTCTGGATTCCACGTCGCTGCCAGCGCAACGCCCGTCGGAAAAGCAGTGGCCGCATCGCCGCGCGTCGAGCGCACGCCGTTCGGTCCATCCGCGAAGCGCATCGACGGAATGCCGAGCCGCGGCAAGGCCATCGTGGAGAAATTGTCGGCGCCCGCAACCAGCGCTGCCTTCTCTTTCAGCGTCAAGCGCGCCAGCAGATCGGCGACGCGATGCTCGAGCGCAGCGGCGGAATTCTTGTAGAGCGGAAGCGCGCGCGCTGTCGCGGTTTCCGCTGCGAGCTCGTCCTGGACGATACGCGTTGACATGTGATGTGCGTGCCCTGTTGCGCAAGCAATGGTGTAACTGGTGCGCGATCATGTTCGAAGTCGAACGCGAAAAACCAGCTTGAAAGCGCTTTCAAATCGCTTTCGACAAAAAGATTTTCGTGAAAGCGCTTTCTTGCCCGTGCGCGCGTTGACACGTCTGCGCATCGGTGCGCAGACTCGAATCACATCGAGTGAGTTGCGAGCACATTCTGCTCGGGCACTACGAGCAGAACGACAACAGGGGGACAGAATGTCAGTCAACGACGTGTGTCATCGAGTTCGCCGATCGACGCTGTTGAGCGCGGCGATTTCTTCGGTTCTAACTTCGTGTCTAACGATGAGTGCCCAGGCGGCACAACCATCGTCCTCAACGGCGAGCACGACGACCGAGCCGCTCGAGGAAGTGATCGTCACGGGCTTCCGGGCCTCGCTGGCCGATGCGCTGCAGAACAAGCGCGAGTCCAACCAGATCATCGAATCGGTGACCGCCGAGGACATCGGCAAATTCCCGGACCAGAACGTCGCCGAGTCGCTGCAGCGCCTGCCCGGCATCTCGATCGATCGCTCCAACGGTCAGGGCACCAAGGCGCGCATCCGCGGCCTGGATCAGAACGTGACGCTGCTCAATGACGATATCTTCCTGAGCGGCCTGGAGCTCTACACGCAGGGCGAAGGCAACGTTCGCGAAGCCGATTCGCTCGAAGGCGTCCCGTCCGAGTTGCTCGGCGGCATCGATGTCTTCAAGTCGCCGAACGCCTCGCAGAGCGAAAGCGGTCTCGGCGGCATCATCAACCTGAAGACGCGCAGCCCGTTCGCACTGAGCGGCACGACGTTGGCCGGCAACGTGCGCTACGCCGATAGCGGCGAGGGCTGGGAGCCGCTCGGCGCGCTGGTGCTCGGTCACCAATTCAGCGAGCGCCTGGCCGTCATCGCATCGGTGTCCTACGACAAGCAGCAGTTCCAGACGGACGTGCTCGGCGGTCAGAACCGCGGCGGCTGGCGGTTTTCGAATCGCAACGACCGTGCGACGGTGACGCAGAACTACTTCGCGCCGGAATATCGCTACGCGACGGATCGTGACGAAGAACGCGAGCGCCTGGGCGCGTCGATCGCCGTGGCATTTCGTCCTTCAGACGCGACTGAGCTCGAAGCACAGTGGTTCCACTCCGACCTGGACATCCTGACGCAGGAAGGCTCGCTCAAGTTCGCGTTCACCGGCGAAGGCGCAGCGCTGGTCACCGGCGATCCCTCGTTGCCCATCGAGATCGACGGCAACGGCGTGCTCATCCGCGGGACGGTCAACGCAAATTCCGCGGAGGCGATTTCATTCGTCAAGAACACCGATATCACTTCGGACAATTTCCAGCTCAAGTTCAAATTCGACGATGGCGGTGCGTGGCGCGCGAGCGCCGCGGCGGCGTACTCCAAGGCAGACCAGGACAGCGCCAGCGCCAACAACGATGTGCGCTTTACCGCTTACGGCGTGCGCGGCGAAAATGGCGTCGGCTTCACCCCGAACGCCAGCGCGCCGCCGAACTTCCGCTTCACCTATCTCAACAACGGCGGCACGCTGCCGAGCTTCCAGCTCGTCGGAAATCAGGACCTCTTCACGCGTCCCGAGAACGGTTTCTTCAAGTCGCACTGGGCATTCGCCGACAACACGGAGGCGGAAAACTGGGCGGTGCGCGGCGACGTGGCGTTCGATCCGCCGTTCATCGAGTCGGGCGGCGTGACCTTCAGCGGCGGACTGCGCCTCGCGAATCGCGAGGTCGACTACGAGTTCGGGCGGTTCCTCGCCGATTACTCCGGCCAAGGCGAGCTGAATGGCTCGGCTTTCGGTCAGAACTGGACGCCGTTCGGCTATTTCCAGGACGGTGCCATCGGCTACAAGTCCTGCGAGATCCCGGCGTCCGCGGGCGCGAATTTCCAGTTCGCACCGTGCGATCGATTCGGCAACTCGCCGGCGCTGATCACGCCCTATCAGACCTTCACCGGCAGCGGCAGCCGGGTCGAGCGCATCAGCGGTTTCTGGGCTCCCGGACATATCACCGGCAACGCCGTGCTGGTCCAGAACCGCTCGCAGATGGAGAATGCGCAGGCCTGGATCCAGGCGCTGTATCCGGACACGCCGTTCGCATTCTTCCCGTCGCCGCTGGAAACGTTCAAGGTCGAAGAGAAGACCACGTCGGCCTACTTGATGGCGGATGTCGGCAAGCCTGACGACCGCTATCACATCAACGTCGGCGCGCGCGTCATCCGTACCGAGCTCGGCGTCGACCAGAACGCTGCCTCGAACCCGAACCCGACGTTCTTCGGCACGGACAGCTGGAACGGTGTGCTGAAAGACTTCACGACGGTGAAGTTCGACCGCAGCTACACCGACATCCTGCCGAGCGCGAACATCGTTGTGGACGTTACCGAAGCCAGCAAGGTGCGGTTCTCGGCGTCGCGGGTCATGGCGCGCCAGGACCTCTTCCAGCTCGGGCGCGGTTTCGAACAGAACTTCACCCGCGAGACGAATCCGGGCCCGTTCCTGAATCTGTTCCGGTTCACCAACGGCAGCACCGGCAACCCCAACCTCGATCCGTATCGGGCATCGCAGTTCGATCTGAGCTACGAGTATTACTTCGGCGGCCAGGGATTGGTTGCAGTGACGCCGTTCTGGAAGGAGGTCGACTCGTTCGTCACGGTCGAGACGCAGTCGATTTTCGTCATGGACCAGGCCGGCGGCCGCGAGGGACCGGTCCAGGTTCCGGTCAATGGCGAGGGCGGTGACATCAAGGGTATCGAGCTGTCAGGGCAGTACGCATTCGACTGGGGCCTGGGCTTTACCGT
>CADEEJ010000070.1:19060-20346 GCA_902826315.1 uncultured Steroidobacter sp. | reverse complement strand
ATGATGCAGATGGGCGCGAACGCCGCAGGCACTCAAAGCGAGCGCGGCCGTCTGGCGATGGGCGTCGGCTTTCAGAGTGGCGAAGAAGCCGTATCGATGGGCTATGCACGCAAGGTCGGCAAGCGCGCGTCGTTCTCGGTGGGTGCAGCTTTCAGCAGCTCTGAGCGCTCCGCGGGCGTCGGTTTCGGAGTCGATCTCTAGGCTTTACGCCGCGCACTCACGACGTTCGACAATCCCTGGATCCGACCGAGCACGCGCGACAGCTCTTCGAGGTCGCGCACGGTGACGCGCAGGACGATCTCCGCCATGCCCTCGCGTTCGTCCGTCACGACGTTCATCGCCTGGATGTTGATCTTCGAATCGGCGAGCACCGCGCTGATGTCGCGCACCAGTCCGCGGCGGTCGAACGCACGCACCGTCACGTCGACGGGGAATGCACGCTCGCCTTGCTTGCCCCATTCGACCGCGATCACGCGTTCGGGATGCGTGGTCTGCAACCGGCGGAAGCTCGCGCAGTCCTCGCGATGGATGCTGACGCCGCGCCCCATCGTGATGTAGCCCGCGATTCCTTCCGGCGGCACCGGGCCGCAGCAGCGTGCGAAGCTCGATAGCAGATCGCCGACGCCCTCGATCGTGATGCCCGCCGTCTCCTTCGGGCTCGCCGCGTGCCGGCGGGGTATGGGAGAGGGCAGCTCCTGCGGTTTCGCGCGGCGCTGGATCGCGCCGATGATCTGCGCGGCATTGACCTCGCCTTCGCCGATCGCGAGGTACAGCTGCTCGGCCGTCGTGAAGTGGAACTCGCCGATCAGCTCCGGCAGCGTCACGCTGTGAATCGCCAGCCGCTGCAGCTCGCGCTCCAGGATCTGCTTGCCCTGCTGCCGGTTCTGCTCCTCGTCGAGCTTGCGGAACCAGGAACGGACCTTGTTGCGATTCCGCGGCGAGGCGAGATAGCCGAGCGAAGGCACCAGCCAGTCGCGGCTCGGGTTGGACTGCTTGGCCGTGATGATCTCTACCTGATCGCCGTTCGCGAGCACCGTATTCAACGGCACCATGCGGCCGTTGACCTTCGCGCCGCGGCAGCGATGGCCGAGGTCGGTGTGCACGTGGTACGCGAAGTCGAGCGGCGTAGCGCCTCGCTGTAGCTCGATCACCTCGCCGCGTGGTGACAATGCATAGACGCGATCCTCGAACACCTCCGAGCGGACGCGTTCGAGGAAATCGCCGTCGCTTTCGTGACGCTCGCCCGGTTCGAGCAGCTGGCGCAACCAGACGATCTTCTGCTCGTA
>CADEEJ010000070.1:15896-18960 GCA_902826315.1 uncultured Steroidobacter sp. | reverse complement strand
GCCAGCCGTTGCCGCTCGGCGTCCGGCGCGTCCTTGCTCTCGCGGAGCTTGTGGAGCTGGGCGGCGAGCTTGATCAGCACCAGTCGCGGATCGGTGACGATCGCCAGCAGCATCTTGCGCAGGCCTTCCGACTGGTTGCCGGTCGCGACGACATTCAGCGATCCGAGCCGCAGCAGTTCCGTGCCGATGCGTGCCGCCGCAGGTCCAGCCAACGGCGCCGCCTGTTCGACCGGCAGCGCGTTCGCTTCGAGCAGCGCGAACAGCATCGCGCCGGTCAGGATGTCCTCGTCGTCCGTCAGCTCCGCGACGATGTCGACGATGGCGCGCCCGCTAGCGACGGCACGTTCGTCGCTCGCGAGCTGTGCGAGACGCACGAGCACGTCGGCGACCTTGCGCTCACCGCGCACGGCGCTGTCTGAAGTGTGTTCGAGGGATGACATGCCACTGAATCAGCTGCAAAAAACCCTGCGATCAGCGTGTCGGTTTGCAGCCGTTGCCGCTATCATACGGCACCGACACAACGCCGTAGCGGAGGAATCCTTGCGCAGACTCAGGCGCCCGCAGAGTGTTGCCGAGCTGGCGCTGCCGCAGCGCGCGGGGGCATTGCCGGCCCACGTGCGGATCCTCGGCCTGGACCCCGGCTCGCAACGCACCGGTTACGCAGTCGTCGAGACGCAGGCGGGACGTATCGCCTACATCGTCAGCGGCGCAATTCGCGCCCGTGGCGAGTCGCTGGCCGAGCGGCTGCAGGAGATTTTCGTCGGCGTCGAGTCGCTGACGAGCGAGTTCCGTCCGGACGAAGTCGCGATCGAGCGGGTGTTCATGAACAAAAACGCCGACAGCGCGCTCAAGCTCGGGCAGGCGCGCGGCGCGGCGTTGAGCGCGACGTTCGCAGTCCGGCCGCGGGTGTTCGAGTACGCGCCGCGTGAGGTGAAGCTCGCAGTGGTCGGCACCGGCGGAGCGCAGAAGGAACAGGTACAGCTGATGGTCAAACGTCTGCTCAACATCGCCGGCCCGCTGACCGAGGACGCCGCCGACGCCCTGGCGATCGCCTTGTGTCACGCGCATTCCCGGCGGCTGCATGGGCTCGTGGCGGCGGCGGTGGGCGCGGTTCGATGATCGGCTTTCTGCGCGGCCGCCTGACCGCGAAACAGCCGCCGCAGCTGGTGATCGACGTCGGCGGAGTGGGCTACGAAGTGGAGGCGCCGCTGCCGCTGTTCTACGACCTGCCGCCGGCCGGCAGCGAAATCACGCTGTTTACGCAACTCATCGTCCGCGAGGACGCGCACATCCTGTTCGGCTTTCGCACCGAGCGCGACCGGCGGCTGTTCCGCGAATTGCTCAAGGTGTCGAACGTCGGCCCGAAGCTGGCCCTCGCGCTGCTGTCGGGCATGACCGTCGACAACTTCCTCCTGTGCATCGAGAGCCAGGACGTCGACACGCTGGTGCGCATTCCGGGTGTCGGTCGCAAGACGGCGGAGCGCCTGGTGGTCGAGATGAAGGACCGGGTCAAGGGATTCGGCGAGATGACGGCGGTGATCGCCGCCGGCGGCGGAACCCAGCCGGCCAACGTCGGTCCACAGGCCGAGGCGTTCAGCGCGCTGGTGGCACTCGGCTACAAGCCGGCCGAGGTGACCCGCCTGTTGAAGGCTGTCGACGCATCGGTGCAGACGACTGAAGAAATGATCCGCAAGGCGTTGCAGGCAGCGGCGGTGAAATGATCGAGCAGGACCGCATCGTATCGGCAGGCACGCAGGGCGACGAGGCGGCGTTCGACCGCGCCGTGCGCCCGAAAAAGCTCGCGGACTACGTCGGCCAGCAGGCCGTGAAGACGCAGATGGAGATCTTCATCCAGGCCGCACGCAACCGGAAGGAGGCGCTGGATCACGTGCTGATCTTCGGCCCGCCCGGCCTCGGCAAAACGACGCTCGCGCACATCGTCGCGAATGAGCTGGGCGTGAGCCTGCGGCAGACATCCGGCCCGGTGATCGAACGCCCGGGCGACCTGGCGGCACTGCTGACGAACCTGCAGCCGAACGACGTGCTGTTCGTCGACGAGATCCATCGCCTGAGCCCGGTCGTCGAGGAGATCCTCTATCCGGCGATGGAGGACTTCCAGCTCGACATCATGATCGGCGAGGGGCCGGCTGCGCGCTCGATCAAGCTCGACCTGCAGCCGTTCACGCTGATCGGCGCGACGACGCGCGCCGGGCTGTTGACGTCGCCACTTCGCGACCGTTTCGGCATCGTGCAGCGACTGGAGTTCTACGACCAGGCAGACCTGGAGCGCATCGTCACACGCTCGGCTGCAATCCTCGGCGTGCCGACCGGTGCCGGCGGCGCGGCCCGCATAGCGCAACGCTCGCGGGGAACTCCCCGCATCGCCAATCGGTTGCTACGGCGCGTGCGTGACTATGCCGAAGTCAAAGCCGGCGGGCGCATCACCGATGAGGTGGCGCAGGCCGCGCTCAATATGCTCGACGTCGATCCGCTCGGCTTCGATGTCATGGACCGCAAGCTCCTGTTGACGATCATCGAGAAGTTCGACGGCGGCCCGGTCGGCGTCGAGAGTCTCGCGGCGGCGCTCGGCGAAGAGCGCGGCACGATCGAGGACGTGATCGAGCCGTATCTGATCCAGCAGGGCTTCGTCATGCGCACGGCGCGCGGCCGCGTTGCGACGCGCACCGCCTATCTGCATTTCGGCCTCAAGGTGCCAGAGCGCGCAAGCGCCACCTTGGAGCTTTTCAAAGGCGAGTGATGATGGCGGTGGATGCGGCTCACTTCGTCTGGCCTGTCCGTGTGTATTGGGAAGACACCGACGCCGGCGGCATCGTGTACTACGCGAACTACATGAAGTTCATGGAGCGCGCGCGGACCGAGTGGCTGCGCGCGATCGGCATCGACCAGGTGCGGCTCAAGGACGATCACGGCCTGATATTCGTGGTCGTGGACGTCGAGGCGCACTATCGCCGGCCGGCGCGCTACGGCGACCAGCTGCAGGTGACGTGCAAGGTCCGCGAGACCACGCGGGCCAGCATCACGTTAGATCAGCAGGTCTACCGTG
>CADEEJ010000070.1:13724-15796 GCA_902826315.1 uncultured Steroidobacter sp. | reverse complement strand
TTGTTGCTGGAAGGGCAGGTGCGCGCCGCATGCCTCGACGCGCAGAGCTATCGCCCGCGGCCGCTGCCGCCAGCGCTGTGGAAGCAGATCAATGCAGGAGATCGCTGAATGATGACCGAAGGCCTGAATCCCTGGGAGCTCGTCAAGGGTGCGAGCATTATCGTGCAGATCGTCATGGCGCTGCTGCTGATCGCCTCGCTGGTTTCGTGGTCGATCATGCTGCGCAAACGCGCGGAGCTGCGGCGCGCCCGCATCGATGCCGACCGCTTCGAGGAAGTGTTCTGGTCGGGCGGCGACCTGACAGCGATGTTCCGTGCCATCGACCAGGGCCGGCGCGTGACCAAGGGCATGGAGGCGATCTTCGAGCAGGGCTTCCGCGAGTTCCAGCGCATGCGGCAGCAGGGCGGATTCGCGTCGGCGCAGCTGCTCGAAGGTGCGCGCCGTGGCATGCGTGTCGCTCTGTTGAAAGAAAGCGATCGGCTGGAGCACAGCCTGTCGATGCTCGCGACGGTCGGCTCGACGAGCCCATACGTCGGCCTGTTCGGCACGGTCTGGGGAATCATGAACGCGTTCCACGGGCTCGGTAACGTTCAGCAGGCGACGCTCGCAATGGTCGCGCCCGGCATCGCGGAGGCGCTGATCGCGACGGCGATGGGTCTCTTCGCTGCGATCCCGGCCGTCATCGCCTACAACCGTTACGCGGACCAGGTCAGCCGCATCGAGTTGCGCTACGACACGTTCGTCGAAGAGCTGTCGACGATCCTGCAGCGGCATGCGACGGCGCCCCGCGCCGGTCACGCTCCTGCCGTCGAGGCGCACGCATGATGCAGCAATCGGGAAACCGGCGCGGCCGCAAGCTGATGGCCGAGATCAACGTCGTGCCGTACATCGACGTGATGCTGGTGCTGCTGATCATTTTCATGATCACGGCGCCGCTGCTCACGCAAGGCATCAAGGTCGATCTGCCGAAGGCCGGCGCGGAGCCGATTCCTTCGGAAGACACGCAGCCGCTGATCCTGAGCGTGGACGTGCGCGGCAATCTGTACCTGAACATCGGCAAGGACGAGGAAAAGCCGGTGACCGAAGAGGCCGTCCTCGAGCGCGTCGGCGCGGTCCTGCGGCGCGAGCCGAAGACGCCGGTGCTCGTGAAGGCAGACCAGAACGTGCCCTACGGCCGCGTGGTTGCCGGCATGGTGTTGCTGCAGCAGTCAGGCGCGGAAAAGGTCGGCTTCATCACCGACCCGGTGGAAACGAAGCGGCGGCCGCAACGCTGATCGGCGATGGCGGAGTTTCTACAAAAACACTGGGCTTATCTCGTCGGGGCATTGCTCCTGCACGTCGTGTTCGCCGGCGTCTTCGGCCTCACGATGATCTCGATCTGGAGCAAGCCGCTGAAGCCGACGCTCGCGATCCAGGCTGTCGTCGTCGACCGTTCGGTCCTCGACCGCGCGGCACGTCAACAGCAGCGCGAGCGTGTGCAGGAACGCGAGCAGCAGCAGGCCGAGCAGCGCCGGCAGCAGGAGCGACGCGAGACGGAACAACGCGCGGAGCAGGAGCGTCAGCAAGAGCTGAAGCAGCGCGAGCAGGAGCAGGAGCGAAAGCAGGCAGAGGAGCAGCAAGTCCGCGAACGGCAGGAAACCGAGCGCAAGGCCCAGGCGGAGGCCGAGCGTAAAGCGCAGGCCGACGCCGAGCGGCAGCGCAAGGCCGAAGCGGAACGTAAACGCGTCGCAGAGATCGAACGCAAGCAGAAGGAAGAGGCCGAGCGCCGCAAGGCCGCCGACGATTCCCGCTCGCAGCAGCAGCGCGAACAGGAATTGCGCAGCCAGATCGAAGAAGAGGAGGGGCGTGCGCAGGCCGAGAATTCCGGGCTGTTGCAGCAGTACATTGCGATGATCGAGCAGCGCATCGTCCGCAACTGGAATCGCCCGCCCTCGGCCCGGGCGGGGCTCGAATGCCGCGTGAAAGTGGCGCAGACACCGAGCGGTACGGTGCTGTCGGTGCAGATCGATCAATGCAACGGCGATGCAGCCGTGAAGCAGTCGATCGAAGCGGCGGTGATGCGGGCGTCGCCG
>CADEEJ010000070.1:8746-13624 GCA_902826315.1 uncultured Steroidobacter sp. | reverse complement strand
CGGCGATGCAGCCGTGAAGCAGTCGATCGAAGCGGCGGTGATGCGGGCGTCGCCGCTGCCGCCGCCGCCGGATCCGCGGTTGTTCGAGCGCAACCTGGTGCTCGTGTTCAAGCCCCTGGATGATTGACGTGGGATGATTGAGATTCGGAGGAAGAGAATGCTGAACCTCGTTCGGTCGCTCGCAGTGGTCGCCCTCGTGGCGTTGCTCGCACCTGTCGCCAACGCGCAGCTCGTCATCGAGATCACGCGCGGACAGGAAAACGCCGTGCCGATCGCCGTCGTGCCGTTCGGCTGGGAGTCCGCCAACGCGGCGCCGTTCGACGTCGCGCAGGTCGTCGCCGCGGACCTGCAGCGTAGCGGCCGCTTCGCGCCGGTGGATCGCAAGGACATGATCGACCGCCCGACGGCCGGCGATCAGATCCGCTTCCAGGACTGGCGCTACCTGAAGAGCGACTTCATCGTGGTCGGCAAGCTCACCCCGGAGGGTGGCGATCGCTACGCGGCGCAGTTCGAGCTGTACAACGTGCTCAACGGTCAGCGCCTGGCGGGGCAGCGGCTGACGGCGACGGCCAGTTCGATGCGGGCGATGTCGCACCGGATCGCCGACATCATCTTCGAGCAGCTCACCGGGATTCGGGGTGCGTTCTCGACCCGCATCGCCTTCGTCAGCGCCGAGGGAACGCCGCCGAAGCAGCAGTACACGCTGATCGTCGCCGACGCGGACGGCGAGAATCAGCAGAAGATCGCGAGCTCGAGCGAGCCGATCATGTCGCCGTCGTGGTCCCCGGACGGGCAGAGTCTCGCGTACGTGTCGTTCGAGAGCCGCTCATCGGCGATCTACATCCAAACGCTCCGCAGCGGCGAGCGCAGCCGGGTCTCGGCGCGCGCGGGCATCAACGGTGCACCGGCCTGGTCGCCCGACGGCGGCACGCTGGCCCTGACGCTGTCGCGCAAGGACGGTGACGTCGACATCTATACACTGAAGCTGTCGAGCCAGACGCTCACGCGCATGACGTTCGACCCGGGCATCGACACCGAACCAGTGTGGTCCAACGACGGCCGCAAGCTGTATTTCATGTCGGACCGTGCCGGCGGCCCGCAGATCTACGAGATCGACGTGGATCAGCCGACCCGCGCCACCCGGGTGACGTTCGAGGGCACTTACAACGCACGCCCGCGCCTGTCTCCGGACGGCAAGCAGCTGGCAGTGGTGCACCTGGACCGCGGCAACTTCCGCATAGCCGTGGTCGATCTGCAGTCGAAAGGCGTGCAGGTCCTGTCGCCAGGCCGCCAGGACGAGAGCCCGAGCTTTGCGCCGAACGGCGCGACGCTCATTTACGCGACACAGGATCGCGGCCGTGGCGTGCTGGCGACGGTTTCGGTCGACGGCCGGGTTCAGCAGCGACTCGCCGCGAGCAGCGGCGACGTGCGCGAGCCCGTGTGGTCGCCGTTCCCGGCGGGCCGGTGAGCGCACGGTAACTTCCAGGCGCTGCAACAGGCTTTGTGGCAGAATTTCGCGCGATTTTTGCGGTCATACCCTTCGTTTTGGGCCGTTCGTAGGAGAGGTGAATGCGTGTAGCGCAACTGATGCTGATCGTGATGACGGGTTTCGCACTGGCAGCCTGTAAGTCGAAGCCTGCCACGCTGCCCGATGCCAGCAATGCAGCCGAGCAGACGACTGCCGATACCGGGCGCACCACCGACACCGACGTGAGCGGGAGTGCCCGCGATCCGAACGAGCAGGCGAAGCAGATCGCCCTCCAGACCGGCACGATCATCTACTTCGATTACGACCGCGCCGAGATCAAGGCCGAGTTCGTGCCGATCGTCACGGCGCACGCCAAGTACCTCAACACGAGCAGCACCAACAAGATCCGGCTCGAAGGCCATTCGGACGAGCGCGGCTCGCGTGAGTACAACATCGGCCTGGGCGAGCGCCGCGCGCAAGCGGTCCGTCGCGCACTGATGCTGCAGGGTGTGACCGAAGCGCAGATCACCACGGTGAGCTACGGCGAGGAGCGTCCGGCGGTACAGGGCAGCGACGAGTCGGCGTATGCGAAGAATCGCCGCGTCGAGCTGGTCTACGGCCGCTAGCCTCACGGCCAAGCACACCACCAGAGCACACCATGACGACACTTCGATTCGCGATCGTTGCCGCAGCCTGCGCCTGGCTCGCAGGCTGTGCATCGACGCCGCCGGAAGAAGACCCGGTGGTCCAGAAGCTCACGGAGCTGGATGGCCGGTTGCTGCGCATCGAGCGCGTGCTGGCCAACCAGAGCCTGCTCGACCTGTCACAGCGCATCGAAGCCGCGCAGGCGGAAGTTCGCACGCTGCGCGGTCAGCTCGATGAGCTGCAGCACACGGTGCAGAAGACGCAGGACCAGCAGCGCGACATGTACGGCGACGTCGACCGCCGGCTCGCAGCGATCGAAGGCGGCGGCCCTCGCGCAGCCGCGAGCAGCGGCGGTGCGGGCGATCTGCCGGTGCCGCAGGGCGACGATCGCGCGAACTATCAGGCTGCGTTCGACCTGCTCAAGGACGGCAAATATCCCGAGGCAATCGGCGGCTTCAAGCAGTTCCTGACGACGTTCCCGACCAGCGTGCTGGCGGACAACGCACAGTACTGGCTCGGCGAGGCGCACTACGTCACGAAGCAATACAACGACGCGTTGCGCGACTTCCGCACCGTGCTCGAGAAATATCCGGATTCGCGCAAGATCCCGGATGCGCTGCTCAAGATCGGCTTCTGCAACTACGAGCTGAAGAACTGGCCGGAAGCGCGCTCGGCGCTCAGCCAGGTCGTGCAGCGGTTCGGCGATACCACGGCAGCCCGTCTCGCGAGCCAGCGGCTCGCGAAGATGGATGGGGAAGGAAGGTGAGCAGTGGGCGCCGCGCCGTCATCTGCGGCGCCGCCTGCTGAGCAGGCAGCGCCTGCTCGGGTCAAGATCACCGAGATCTTCCTGTCGATCCAGGGCGAGGCGGACAGCGTCGGCTGGCCGACCGTCTTCGTCCGGCTCACCGGGTGCCCATTGCGTTGCCAGTACTGCGATACGCAGTACGCGTTCTACGGCGGCGAGTGGCTCAGCCTCGACGATGTCCTCGGCAAGGTCGCGTCGTTCCAGACCCGGCACGTGTGCGTGACCGGCGGCGAGCCGCTGGCGCAGAAGGGCTGTTTCGACCTGCTGCAGCGGCTGTGCGATGCCGGCCATCGCGTTTCCCTCGAAACGAGCGGTGCGATCGACGTGAGCAAAGTCGATCCGCGCGTGGTTCGCGTCGTCGACATCAAGACGCCCGGGAGCGCCGAGGAAGCGCGCAACAAGCTGGAGAATCTCGACCTGCTGCGCGCGGACGAGCAGATCAAGTTCGTCATCTGCAGCCGCGCGGATTTCGAGTGGTCGCGAGACCTCGTGCGGGCGCGACAACTCACGGATCGTTGCACGGTGCTGTTCAGCCCGTCCTACGGTCAGGTCGAGTCGCGCGACCTCGCACAGTGGATCCTCGACGAGCGACTGCCAGTGCGGTTGCAGATCCAGCTGCACAAGGTGCTGTGGGGCGACACCCCGGGAAGATGATGAACCGCGCAGTCGTTCTACTGTCCGGCGGCCTCGATTCCGCCACGACTCTCGCCATCGCGCGCGAGCAGGGCTACACCTGTCATGCGCTCAGCGTCGACTACGGGCAACGCCATCGCGCAGAGCTCGATGCCGCGGCACGCGTCGCCAAGGCGCTCGGTGCAGTCGAGCATCGCACGCTGCGGATCGACCTCGGCGGTATCGGCGGCTCCGCGCTCACGGATTCGTCGATCGCTGTCCCCGAGTCGCCGCAGATCGGCATTCCGATCACCTACGTCCCTGCACGCAACACGGTGATGCTGGCGTGTGCGCTCGGCTGGGCCGAGGTCTTGAACGCGCCACGCATCTTCATCGGCGTGAACGCCGTGGACTACTCCGGCTATCCGGATTGCCGGCCGGTATTCATCGCGGCGTTCGAGCGCGTGGCGAATCTCGCGACCAAGGCGGCGGTCGAAGGCACGCTCAAATTCGAGATCGCGACCCCGCTCATCGATCTGACGAAAGCCCAGATCATCCGTCGCGGCCTCGACCTCGGCGTGGATTTTTCGCTGACGGTCTCCTGCTACCAGGCGGATGCGCAGGGCAGGGCGTGCGGCCGCTGCGACTCCTGTCGGCTGCGCCGCGACGGTTTCAAGGCCGCGGGCGTGCCGGACGCGACTCGATACTTTCAGTGAACGGCGTGAAGGGTTTCGGTATCATGCGCGCCCCGCCGCATGCCAGCAGTTTCGTGGGTCGGTAGCTCAGTCGGTAGAGCACTGGACTTTTAATCCATTGGTCGTGGGTTCGATTCCCACCCGACCCACCAACTTGAGTTCCAAGGACGTGCATAGAGTTCTACAAGTCTTTGGGAAATCAGTCATAGATACGGCTGCATGAACTCCTTGAAAGAACCGCAGCCGCGCTCGCCGTAGACAGATTCGAGTTCCTCGCCGATCTGCAAGGGACCTCTCATGTCCCGCTCATAGGGACGAGCTGGGTCGGGGTGCAACCTGCGCCGAGCGTTCCAGTCGCTCACCAACCGGTCCACTGCGACGAGAAATCGTGGGATCTGCTGCCACGGGCACTCGGCTCGCTCCTTGCCCAGCATGACAACCGCCAGATCGACTGCGAACGATGCCGACCGGGCGCTGCCCTCGAGTTCTTCGTCCGTCACGAGACGCTTCAGCCTGACAGTTCGATCCTGGTACTGCCAAGACGTCATCGTTCGCAGGTCTGGGAAAAGGTTGGTATCGTCCTGCAACACCACTACGACATAGCCTGGCTTCACGATCACCATCTGCGGGTTGCTCAAGGACTCGCTGAGGCC
>CADEEJ010000070.1:0-8736 GCA_902826315.1 uncultured Steroidobacter sp. | reverse complement strand
GCGGCGAACAGATTTCTCTCCGAGCCGCCGTCGCCGGTGAGCGTTCCTCGATGCGCTGTGGCAGTAAAGAGCACATGAGCGCCGCTGATGGGCGTCTCATCTGCGGCATCGACGACCTTCACTCTCACCGCGGACATGGTCGCCGGAAAACTGCAGCTCCATGCACAGCAAAGTACAGGCGCAAGCAATACTAGCCGGCGCAATGAGCGCATGGCAGGACCTCATCCCTGGACAGTGCAAAAGCAGATTCTTGCGAAAGCGCGAGTTCGGTTCTACGCGTCTTGGACATCACGCTCAGCATACATTGGCCTACATTGAGTAGGGCAGCGCCATACGATATTCTCGCTCGCCTTCCCACCGTGACGGACCGAGCCCCGGGGTATGCGATGAAAATTGCCGACCCCGATGGCAACCGTCATTCGGCTGGAGCAGAGCCGAAACGGTGATCGCCATTCACAAAGACTCTCTCAGCGCTCTCGTCGGTATCATCAGCGTGTTCGCCACGCCGGCTGCATGCTCGATGGTGTCGATCGTTGCATTTCGTCACGTACGTGCTGGCACAACGTCGATCCCAAGGGCATTCGTCCGGTTCTTCGTCACATTGCTCTCTACGTTGATCGCCAGCTGGATCTTCCTGTACTACATGGGCAGTCGATACCCCATCTATTCTGGCGACGGCGCGCTCATTATTTTTGCTCAGCCAGTTGTCGCTCTCGAATTCACGATCCCTGTCTTTGTCATCTTTTGCGTTGCGCTTATCCGTCATCACAGACGGCAGCGCCAAGTGTCTTGAACCCGCGCGTCGCACTGGCCTCGTCATCGGTGTGCTGTTTCTAGCGCTCGCCGCTGTCTAGCATCGAGTGCGCGAGCGAAACAACCCCATCGTTCGCCTTGTGCTACTGCAAAAGTCGGACTATTGTCCTTTCAAGCGACTCGCGAATGACTCTAAACGAAGGGGTCAAACGTATGAAAGTCAACGGGTTGCGTAGAACTGTTAACGCTCTTACATGATTGAAAATGCGCGATCTCTAGAAGAGTCCGTGGGGTTCGGACTCGCGACTGCACCGTTCGCCGACACCGACGACGAGTCGTTCTTCTTTCCCAGCGATCAGCACCTGCGGGCGCTGGAGTTCATGGGGCATTCGCTGTGGACCAATGCGCGGCTCGGCGTCGTCACCGCCGATCACGGCTGCGGCAAGAGTCTGCTGATCAAGCGGCTGCTCAACGATCTCGACGAGCGCATCGTCGCCGCCGCGATCCAGCGCGAGAACGTGCCGGCTCGCGACTTTTTACAAGAGATCCTCCGCCAGTTCGGCTTCGCGCTCGAAGAGACCGACAAGACCGATCGCCGCCGCTGCCTGGAGCGCTTCATGTCGCACCAGGCGAGCATGGGACGCATCTGCCTGCTCGTGGTCGAGAATCCGCAGGCGATGCACCCTTCAGTGCTCGAAGAGTTGCGCAGCCTCGCCGCCGCGGAAGTCGACGGCGTGCGCGTGCTCAAGGTGCTGCTGATCGGCCAGCCGTCGTTGAACCTCGTGCTCGAGTCGCCGCGCATGGCGGAGCTGGTGAGTGCGAAGGCGCCACGCTTTTCGCTCGGCCCACTGACCGAAGACCAGACGGCAGCTTATGTCGCGCATCGACTGCGCGCTGCCGGTGCTGCGAATCCCGATGCCCTGATGCCCTACACGTTGATGGCGCATATCCATGCGTGCAGCGGTGGCGTGCCGGCTCGCATCAACAAGCTTTGTGCTCGCGCGCTGGCGTGGGCCGCATCCGAGGGCGCACCGCTCGTGACGACCTCGGCGCTTGACCATGCGACCGAGGAGCTCGGCTGGCAATACAAGCGTCCCGTCGCCCCGCTCGCATTGACCGATGACATTGCAGCACCAGCGGCCGCACCGGCGCCGCGAGGCAAGCTGGTCATCACGATGCAGGGTCTGCCGGACCGCGAGGTCACGCTCGAAGGCGGCCGCATTCTGGTCGGGCGCGGCGAGGAAGCCGACGTTTCGATCGACTCGGTGTTCGTCAGCCGGTACCACGCGCTCATCGTGCACGACAACGGTCAGGACCTGCTGCTCGACCTCGGCAGCACCAATGGCCTGGTCGTGAACTCACGCCGCATCCTGCGGCGCGCTCTGCGGCATCGCGACCTAATCCAAGTCGGTCCAGCCCGGGTGATGTATTTCAACGAGCACGCCGCAGCAACGGCACAGCCCGACCCGGGCGAGACGATCTGCTTCGCACGCCCTGGTTTTCCGCACGCGGCAGGGGAAGAAGAGGCGGGCGCGCTGCTCGCCTTCGGCCGGCTCGATACGTCCGGCTAGCCCGCTTGCCGGGCCACAGGGCCCCCAGTAGAGTGTCGCCCTCCCGTAGCTGGCGTCTCCGAGTGTCTGCACCCATCCTGTAACCGGTGGTCATGCGCCGGGCGGCAGCGGCTGCTTTGAGATAGCAACAAGAGATCCTGGCAAGTGGAACGGTGGCGCGTACATAAGTTCGGCGGCTCCAGCGTCGCCGATGCGGTGTGCATGGAACGCGTCGCTCGGATCCTCGAGCAGGATCCGCATCCGCGGCTCGGCGTCGTGCTATCCGCCTGCCGCGGTGTCACGGACGCGCTGCTGAATCTCGTTGCGACCGCGGAGCGCCAGGAAGGGCCCGTCACCGACCGCATCGAAGAGCTGCGCCACCGCCACGAGGTGATTGCCGACACGCTGCTCGCCGGCACTGCACGCAACGAATTCCTCACCGTGCTCGCCCAGGACTGCCGGGACATCGCCGGGATCCTGCACACGGTCGAGCTCATCCGCTCGGCCTCGCAGCCGGTGCGCGACCTCATCGCCGGCTACGGCGAGATCTGGTCGACCCGCCTGTTCTGCGCCTACCTGCGTCATCGCGGCCGCCGTGCCGGCAACGTCCAATGGATCGACGCGCGCGATGTCGTGTCGGTGGAGTGGGGACCGCTCGGACCGGCAGTGCGCTGGGACGTCTCGCAGGCCAACGCGGACCGCATCACGCCGCGCGAGGCCGCGACGCTGATCATCACCGGCTTCATCGCGCGAGATCCCAAGGGCCTGCAGACGACGCTGGGCCGCAACGGCAGCGATTTCTCGGGCTCGATCTTCGGTGCGCTGCTGGACGCGGAAGAGATCCATATCTGGACGGACGTCGACGGCGTGCTCAGCGCGGACCCGCGCCTGGTACCGGACGCCAAGGTCATCGACAGCCTGTCCTACAGCGAGGCGATGGAGCTGGCGTACTTCGGCGCGAAGGTGATCCATCCGCAGACGATGGCGCCGGCGGTGCTCAAGGGCATTCCGATCTGGATCCGCAACACGTTTGCCCCCGAGAAGCCCGGCACGCTGATCTGCGCCAAGCCGACGTCCGAGATCGCGGTCAAGGGCATCACCTGCATCGATCGCGTCGCGCTGGTGAACCTCGAGGGCGCGGGCATGATCGGCGTCCCGGGCACGGCACACCGCCTGTTCGGCGCGCTGCGCGATCACGGCATCTCGGTGATCCTGATCTCGCAAGGCAGCTCCGAGCATTCGATCTGCTTCGCGATTCCGGAAGCTGAGGCGGCACGCGCGGAAGGCGTCGTGCGGCAGGCGTTCGACCGCGAGCTGCGCGAGGGACAGATCCAGAAAGTGCAGGTCGATCCCGGCTGCAGCATCCTCGCGGTCGTCGGTGATGGCATGGCCGGTACTCATGGCGTAGCCGCCAAGGTGTTCGGCGCACTGGGCACCGCTGCAGTCAGTGTCCGCGCGATCGCGCAGGGCGCTTCCGAGCGCAACATCTCCGCGGTGATCGACGGCAAGCAGTCGGCCCGGGCTTTGCGCTCGGTGCATTCGAGCTTCTATCTCTCGCCGCACACCGTGTCGGTCGGGCTCATCGGTCCCGGCGTCGTCGGCAGCGTGCTGATCGACCAGCTCGCGTCGCAGATCCAACGTCTGTCACGCGACCTCAAGCTCGACTTGCGCGTGCGCGGCATCATGAGCTCCAAGCGCATGCACCTCGCAGATCCGGAAGTGCAGCTCTCGCGCTGGCGCGATGCGTTCAGCGGCCGCGCCGAGCCGGCAGATCTCACGCGCTTCGCGCAGCACATTCACGCCGAGTATCTGCCGCACGCGATCATCATCGACTGCTCGTCGAGCTCGGACGTTGCCGATCGCTATCCAGGCTGGCTCGCGAGCGGCATCCATATCGTGACGCCGAACAAGAAGGCGAACAGTGCGGATCTCGAGTTCTATGCGCGTCTGCACGAGGCACGGCGCTCCGGTGGAGCGCACTACCTCTATGAGGCGACGGTTGGCGCAGGCCTCCCCGTCATCCAGACGCTGCGCGACCTGCGTGACACGGGCGACACGATCCACCGCATCGAGGGCATGCTGTCCGGCACGCTCGCTTATCTGTTCAATGTCTGGGATGGCACCGAGCCGTTCTCGAACGTCGTCCGCGCGGCGAAAGCACGCGGCTACACCGAGCCGGATCCGCGCGACGACCTGTCGGGGACCGACTTCGCCCGCAAGCTGATCATCCTCGGCCGCGAGATGGGCCTGCGGTTGGAGCTGGCGGACGTGCAACTCGAAAGCCTGGTGCCGCGCTCGCTCGTCAGCTGCACGGCCGAAGAGTTTCTCGAGCGCTTGCCGGCGTTCGACACTGCGATGGCGGAGCGCCTGCAGGCTGCGCGCAGCCGCGATCGGGTCCTGCGCTATATCGGCTCGCTCGACGCCGCGACCGGCAAGGCCTCGGTCGGCCTCGTGGAGCTGGAGCGCACTCACACGTTCGCCAACATCAATCTCACCGACAACGTCGTGCGTTTCCTGACGCGGCGCTACAACCAGAACCCGCTCGTGGTTCAGGGACCCGGCGCCGGGCCCGAGGTCACGGCTGGCGGCGTGTTCGGAGACCTGCTGCGCGTGTGCGCCTACCTCGGCGTGAAACTCTGAACATGCGGCAAGCAGCCACAGCATTCGCGCCCGCCAGCGTCGGCAATGTCGCAGTCGGGTTCGACGTGCTCGGGCACAGCTTCCAGGCCATCGGCGATCGCGTCAGCGCACGCCGGACGTCGCAGCCGGGCGTGACGATCAGCGACATCACCGGCACCGTCGTGGACCTGCCCCGCGAGCCGGAGCGCAATACGGCCGGCATGGCCGTGCTGTGCATGGTCCGCGACCTGAAGCTCGATTTCGGCATCGACCTGACCATCCACAAGGGCATCCCGCTCGGCTCCGGCCTGGGCGGATCGGCAGCGTCCGCGGTCGCGGCCGTCGTGGCGGCTAACGCATTGCTGCCGGAGCCGCTCGGCAAGCTGGAATTGCTGAAGTTCGCGATGAAGGGCGAGGCGGTCGCCAGCGGCTCGGTGCATGCCGATAACATCGCCCCGTCCCTGTACGGCGGGTTGGTGCTGACGGTCGGTATCGACAATCCCAACGTCAAACAGATCCCGGTGCCGTCGACCGTGCGCTGCGTGCTCGTGCACCCGCACATGATGCTGTCGACGCGCGAGGCGCGGGAGATCCTCAACCGCTCCATCGATCTGTCCGACGTGATCTGGCAATCTGCGAACCTCGCTGGATTTCTCACCGGCTGTTTCACCGGTGATTTGCAGCTGATACGGGAGTCACTCGAAGACGTGATCATCGAGCCGCAGCGCCAGGTGCTGATCCCGGGTTTCAAAGCAGTCAAGGAGGGCGCCATGAGCAACGGCGCGCTCGGGTGCTCGATTTCGGGCGCCGGGCCGACGGTGTTTGCATGGTGCGAGCAACAGCACGCCGAACGCATTCGCGATGCGATGGTGGCCGGGTTCGCGACCCGGAACCTCGCAAGCGATGCGTGGATCTCGACTCTGGATCCGGCCGGCGCGCGCATTCTCGAATGATCTGACGATCGACCTCGAGCACCCTCCGACATGCACTACATCAGTACCCGCTCAGCCGACCACCCTGTGACGCTCGGCGAAGCCATTGTGCGCGGCATCGCGCCCGACGGCGGGTTGTACGTCCCGCTGGAGTTCCCGCATTTCACGGCGCGCCAGTTCGAGACCGACGTCGAGCTGCCGCAAATCGCCGAGCGGCTGTTGGCGCCGTTCGCGGCCGGCGATCCGCTGGCGGCGGAGCTGCCTGCGATCTGCAACGACGCGTTCAACTTCCCGGCGCCTTTGGTCGGCCTGCCGAACGCGCCGGCACCCCTGTCGGTGCTGGAGCTGTTTCATGGCCCGACGAACGCCTTCAAAGATTTCGGCGCGCGCTTCCTCGCGGCATGCATGGAGCGCATCCATCGCGGCCAGCGACGCAAGCTGACGATCCTGGTTGCGACCTCGGGCGATACCGGCGCCGCAGTCGCGGCTGCATTCCATGGCAAGCCGTGGGTCGACGTCGCAGTGCTCTATCCGCAGGGCAAAGTTTCGGACCGGCAGGCGCAGCAGCTCGCATGCTGGGGCGGCAATGTGCGGACGTTCGCTGTGCGCGGCACCTTCGACGATTGCCAGCGCATCGTGAAGGAAGCGTTCGCCGATCCGACGTTCGCCGAAACCCATCAACTGTCGTCCGCTAACAGCATCAACATCGGACGCTTGCTGCCGCAGATGGTGTACTTCGCGCAGGCGGGTCTGCAGCTATGGCGTGAGAGCGGCCGGCGCGCCAACTTCATCGTGCCGACCGGCAATCTCGGCAACGCGCTCGCCTGTATCTGGGCCCGTCACATCGGTGTGCCGATCGGCGAGATCGTGCTCGCGACCAACGCGAACCAGTCGATCACGGAATACCTGCGCACCGGCGAATGGGCGCCGCGGCCGAGTGTCGCCACGCTGGCGAATGCGATGGACGTCGGCAATCCTTCCAACATGGAGCGGCTGCGCGCGTTGCACAGCGACTTCGAAGAGCTGCAGGGTCAGATCGGAGCATCGAGCGTCGATGACATCGAGATCCGCGGCACGATACGCCGCGACTCGCACGAGCTCGATCGCCTGTGGTGCCCGCACAGCGCGACCGCGGCCAAGGTGTTTCGCCGGCTGCTGGCGCGCGGCGCGCGCGGTCACTGGGTGATCGTCGCGACGGCGCATCCGGCGAAGTTCAATGAGATCGTCGAGGCACAGACCGGCCGTGAAGCGTCGGTGCCCGACAGTTTGGCGCGGCTGCTGGCCTTGCCGCGGCAGGAAACGGAACTCGACCCGACGCTCGACGCGTTGCGTGCGGAGCTGCAGAAGAACTGATGATCCAGATTCCCGAACACATTCCGACGTGGTGGTATGCCGTCGCCGGCGCAGTCGCTGCGGTGGCCCTGGTCGTATGGTTGTACCTGCTGCTGCGCGCCTACCGGACGCGGCGGGCGATCGACGCGGCGATCTCCAGCGTCGCGTACGAGATGCTCAAGAACGTGCTCATTCCGAACGGCAACGGCGGGCAGATCCACGTCCACTACCTGCTGCTCACGCAGCGCGGCCTTTTGGTCGCGGACCTCCTGGACATGCCCGGCGCGATCTTCGGCGGCGATCAGATGCTGGAGTGGACGGCGATCGGCAAGAAGCGTCGTTACACCTTCGCGAACCCTCAGCACGCGTTGTACGACCGGATGGCGGCAGTGCGGCTGCTGACCGGTGAAGTGCCTGTCGAAGGTCGATTGCTGTTCACGCTGCGCAGCGAGTTCCCGAAGGGCAAGCCACGCAACTGCCTGCGCATCGACAGCATCACGCAGGACTTCCCGCCGGTGGACAAGCACCGCGGGCACACGACGGCCGCATTCGGCGATGTGTGGGCGAACGTGAAAAGGAACGCCGAGCCGAATCCGCTGGCGGCCTAGACTCTCATTTCCTCTTGTAGTGCTCCGCCACCACGTGCGCGACGCACGCGGTCACGCGTTTGCCCGTCGCGATATCCAAAAACTCGTTTGGCCCGTGGGCGTTCGAGTGCGGACCCAGCACGCCGGTGATCAGAAACTGCGTGCGCGGGAATTTCTCGTGCAGCATGCCCATGAACGGAATGGAGCCGCCGACGCCCATGTACATCGCGTCGCGGCCGAAGAACGCCTGCGACGCCGATTGGATCGCCGCTTCGAGCCAAGGCGCAGTGGACGGCGCGTTCCAGCCGCCCATGCTCGATTCGACTTCGAACTTCACGGATGCGCCGTACGGCGGATCGTTTTCCAGTGCCTGCTTGACCGCGCTCGCGGCCGCTTCGCCATCGACGCCGGGTGGCAAGCGAAACGACAGCTTCAACGTGGTGAACGGACGCAGCACGTTGCCGGCGTTTTGCAGTGAGGGGATGCCTTCCACGCCGGTGACTGACAGAGTCGGGCGCCAATTACTGTTGAGCAGCAGCTCGTACGGATCGTCGCTGATCGCACGCGTCCCGCCGGCGAAAGGCATCTTCGTGTAAACGCCTTTGCCGAGCGTGCGTGCTGCAGCTCGCGCCTGCTGCAGCCGGTCCTCGGGAATCCTGGTCCACAGTGCGTCGATGAGCTTGCCGGTTTCCGCGTTCTCGACGCGCTCCAGCTGCCGGCGAGCGATCCGGAAGCTCGATGGCACGATGCCGCTGGCCATGCCGGAGTGCACACCTTCTTTCAACACCTCGACACGCAGCGTGCCGATGAGATTCCCGCGCAGCGAAGTCGTACACCAGAATTGATCGTAGTTGCCGCACTCGGCATCCAGGCACACGACCAGCGACGGCTCGCCGATGCGATCGGCGAGCGCATCGATGTAGGCGGGCAGATCGGGACTGCCGCTCTCTTCGCTGCCTTCGA
>CADEEJ010000069.1:5306-20462 GCA_902826315.1 uncultured Steroidobacter sp. | reverse complement strand
ACTTCGAGCGGCTTACCTGCGGCGTAAGCGACGGCAGCCTGGGTCTTCATGGTTCGATTCTCGCGCTGAGTGGTGCTACGGCCGCGGTTCAACTTGCAGCGGAATGCGCTTGGGCACGCCCTCGCTGCGCAGACGATCGGCCGCGCGAAAGTCCGCAACGACCTTGCCGTCCGCGTCGACCAGCGGCACGCGGAAGCTCGCGAGAATGCCGCGCACGCTCTCTTCGTGAGTGGCGATCCACTGGTCGAGCGTGTCCTTCCATTCCTTTTCGCCGAAGCGCACGCCCATCGAGATCTCGTAGTCGAACTTGATCTCGTGCTCCGGCGCGAACGGAACCGCGCGCCACGCCGGAAAGTCCGAGTGGTTGCCGACCAGAAAGCCCGCCATCGGTCCCCACAGGATCGCCAGGTCGATCTTGTCATCGTCGAGCTCGCGCTCGATCGTGTGCGCAGGATTCTCGGCGGGATCGCCGCTCTGCGGCGCGTACACGACTGCGCGATCGAGCAGTTCGTTGCGCAGCAGCCAGTCCGCTCCGGGCGAGCGTCCGAACACGCCGATTCGCAGCACGCGCAGGCGCTCCGGCGGCAACTTCAGCAGATCGTCCGCCGTCTCGAGATTCTCGAGCTCGGAGCGATGCCGAAACACCAGCGCGTACGTCGAGCGCATGTACGGCCGCGTCGTCGCCGTCAACTCATAGCCCTTGGGCACGCCGATGATCACGTCGCACTTGAACTGCTGCGTCTGCGGATCCTTCTGCCGCAACGTGTTGCGCACGAAGCCCATGCGCTGCGGAAAATATGTGTATTGCAGCTGCCGCCCGAGATCGCGCGCCAGCTGCTCGGCGATCTTGTTCTCGTAACCTTCGCCGCGCGCGTTGGAGAGCGGGAGATTGTCCGGGTCGGCGCACACACGCAACACGCGCTCGGCGCCCACAGGTTGAGCGTCGGCCTGGCCGAGGGCGACACCGGCCAAGAGCACCGCGCAGACGCCCAGCTTCGCCCAAGTCATGGCTGTCCGATGGCCGTCAACCGGCCGGGCGCAATCTTGCCGTCGGAACGACCTTTCAAATAGGCGTACAGCCCTTCCCAGTTGTCCTTGACCATCGGGCTGGTGTTGAACGGCGGCATGCCCTTCTCGGCCCGTCCGTTCATGATCACCGTGTGGAAATCCTCTTTCGACAGCGTCTTCAGCGACTCCACCAATGGAGGTCCGACCAGCCCTTCCTGTTCTGCGCCGTGACAACGCTCGCACGCCAATGCACGCCACGTCTTCCATCCCATCAGCGTCTTGGCATCGACCTTGTTGTTGTCCTGCACTTGATACAACGCGGTCGATGCCGCCTCGGGCTTCTTCGCCTGCGTGGCGTTGTCAGCCGCACTCGCGGTCGACAACGCCAGCGCCAACACCAATAGCATTCGTTTCATCATTCGCGCCCTACCGACTCGCGGTACGTCCCGAGTCTGGCAATGCGAACACGAACAGCGATCCGCCGAGCGTCGTGTACTTGGCGAGATCCTTGTAGCCGCCGACGGCGCCCAGTCCTTCCGTGTTTCCGGTCAGGCCCGCCGCCATGCCGATGCCGGCCCAGCCGCCGATGCCCGAATAAGTGCCGACGTATTGCTTGCCGCCGTACTCGTACGTGAACACGTTGCCGATGATTCCGGAGGGCGTCTTGAACTTCCAGAGCTCCTTGCCGTCCTTGGTGCTCACAGCCTTGATGTAACCCTCGAGCGTTCCGTAGAAGACGACGTCGCCGGCAGTGGTGAGCGCTCCGGACCACACGGAGAAGCGCTCCGGTTTCGACCAGACGATCTTGCCCTGCGCCGCGTCCCACGCGATGAAGTTACCCATGCCGCCATGACTGCCCGGCGTCGGAAACATCGTCAACGTCGCACCGACATACGGTTGGCCCGCGGTGTATTCCACCTGGAACGGCTCGTACGTCATGCACACGTGATTCGTCGGCACGAAGATCAGGCCGGACTTGCGGTCGTAGCTCGCCGGCTGCTGATCCTTGGAACCGAGCGCGGCCGGACAGATGTCCTTCACGTTGACGTCCGGCCCGGTCGTGGCAGGCGAGTACTTCTTGTCGACGATCGGCCGGCCGGTCTTCATGTCGACCGAGCTGGCCCAGTTGACCTTCGGATCGAACTTCTGCGCGACCAGCAGCTCACCGCTCTCGCGGTTCAGCGTGTAGCCGAAGCCATTGCGATCGAAGTGCACGAGCGAAGGTGTGTCCTTGCCCTTGATCTTCAGATCGACCAGCAGCATCTCGTTGACGCCGTCGAAGTCCCACTCGTCGTGCGGCGTCATCTGGTACGCCCACTTCGCCATACCGGTATCCAGATCGCGCGCGAATATCGTCATCGACCAGCGGTTGTCGCCCGGCCGCTGCGACGGATTCCAGGTACCGGGATTGCCGGTGCCGTAGTACACGAGGTTCAGCTTCGGGTCGTAAGAAAACCAGCCCCAGGTCGTGCCGCCGCCGAGCTTCCACTGATCGCCCTTCCACGTCTTGATGGAGGAATCGACGCCGACCGGCGCGAGCTTGCCGTTGGTCCAGGTCATCGTCTTCTGCGGGTCGACCAGCAGCTCCTTGTCGGGCCCGGTGCTCCAGGCCGTCCACAGCTTCTTGCCGGAGTTGAGGTCGTATGCGATCAAGCGGCCGCGCACGCCGAACTCGCCGCCGGAGATGCCGGTGATCACCTTGTCTTTGAAGACGTGCGGCGCATTCGTGTTGGTCTCACCGATCTTCGGATCGCCGTTCTTGACGCTCCACAGGAGTTTGCCGGTGTTGGCGTCCAGCGCGACCAGCGTGGTGTCGGCCTGTTGCAGCAGAATCTTGCCGTTGCCATACGCGAGACCGCGATTGACTGTGTCGCAGCACATGACCGGCACGACGTCCGCGTTCTGCTTGGGCTCGTACTTCCACTTGAAAGACTGGTCTTTCAAGTTGACGGCGTAGACGTTGTTCGGAAACGGCGTGTGCAGGTACAACGTGTCGCCGATCACCAGCGGCGAGCCTTCGTGACCTCGCAGCACGCCCGTCGACATCGTCCACGCCACCTGCAGTTGTGCGACGTTGCTGCTGTCGATCTGCTTGAGATCGCTGTAGCGATGGTTGGCGTAGTCGCCCGCCTGCGTCGCCCAGTTGGACGACTTGGCCATCAGCTGCTCGAGCCCCTGCCCAGTCTGGGCGACCGCCGTGCCCCACAAACCTATCGTCGCGGCGGCGGCCGCACCGACTACAATGGAGAGACGTTGCTGTTTCATGTTCCGATCCCCTCTCAGCCGCTACGAACCGAGTGACACCTCATGATGACGATGCAACGCGTATGCCACATGCGCAGACTTCCGGTCCTGTTCGGCACAAGCTGGCTGTTCGTCGGCCTGGCCGCGGGCGCCGATTCGCCCTTGCACGATTACCCGACGGTCGCGCGCGTGGAATTCGTGCAGGAATGCATCAAGGAGCACGGCGGCAAGCTGCAGAACCTGTACCAGTGCTCCTGTGCCATCGATCGGATCGCCAACGCGCTGAGCTACGATGACTTCGTCGAAGCCTCGACTTATGCGAAGTATTCGAGCCTGCCCGGCGAAGGCGGCGGAATCTTCCGCGACTCCGAGCAGGCGCGGCAGATGGCGAAGCGCTATCGGGAAACCGAGGCGGAGGCGTATCGCAGCTGCGGGCTGGGTTCCTGAAGCAGCGAGTCGCGGTTGCCGGGTAACTTCGCTGGCGGGTCGGGCCCCACCACCACGCCCCACGGCGAGCGTCCAACGGGGATGCTGCGAACCGCACGCAACGTCTGCGTATCGACCACGCTGACATCGTTCGATGGGCCGTTGGCGGTGTAGAGCCAGCGCCCGTCTTGCGACAAAGCGATGCCCCACGGCCGCGTACCGACCTGCACTTCGGCGAGAAGCTCGTGGCTCTTGCTGTCGATGACCGCGACCGTGCCGCCGCGACCAGTACTTACATAGAGACGGGCGCGACTGGAGTCGAGCACGATCGCCATCGGGCGAGCTTCCTTGCGCAATTGCAGGACCCGTTCCACCGGCACGCCCTGCGGGATTGCCATGCGATACACGGAAGCATCGAATTCGCCCGAGACGTACGCTGCCTTGCCGTCCGGAGTGAACGCCACGTCGCGCGGACGCTTGCCGACCTCCACTGACTTGACGATTTTCAGCGTGCTCGTGTCGACGACCGATACGGAATTCTCCGATTCGTTCGTGACCAGCGCCCAGCGGCCATCCGGCGAGACACCGACACCTTCAGGCTCGCGCCCGACGGGGACACGGGCAACGACGTCGCCGCTGCGGACGTCGACAACCGACATCGTCGCCACATCCTCATTGGCCACGAACAATCTGCGGCCATCGCGACTCAGAGCGAACTGCTCAGGGTCGGAGCCGGCGTGTAACACTTGCACGACCTTGTGCGTGGCGATATCGACTATTGCGATGCCGTCGGCCTTCAGGTCGCGCTCGAGCTTCGCGCACTCCTCGTCCGGGACCGATGGCGGGCACTTGGGCAGACCGCTGACTGCAACGAACAGCCGCAAGCCGTCGCTATCGAGCTTCATTCCGCGCGGCCGCTTGCCGACAGGAATGGTTGCGACCGTGGCGCCGGTGTCGGCGTCCAGCACCGTCACGCTGTGCCCGTCTTCGTTCGAGACGTACAAGCGTGCCGCTTCGGCCGGGCACGCCAGCGCGACGGCAGCAATGCCCAGCCACAGGATGCGGCGCGGCGTGCGCGCCTCCGAACGGTAGATAAGCGCCATTGGGGGCCTGCCTTGGTATCGGTGAACTCCGCGCGCAGCGTGAGGTTCTCCGTTAGGGAATGACTAACGTCCACAGTGTACTTCTGGTTCGTCGCAACGATGCCCGGCCCGTTCCCCTCCTCGCAGCTCGACCCGATGAGCGATCAGTGGACCTTTTACAGGCTTGGCCGGGCGCCGGGGCCCGATGAAGGGCCGCAACTGTGCCGGTGGGCGTGACACTGATACGTGACAGGTGACACCGGTGTTACAGTCGGCGGCGCGTAGCACAGGAGGCTCGACCGTGGGGGATACGGCTGCCACCAGGCACGCTGCAACGGTGTTGCAGTTCGTGCATGGCTCGACCGGCGACGTGATCGCAGGAGGCCAATCGCTGAGCCCGGTGATCGGCGGTTCATGGCGCCGTTGTGCCCTGGACTACGCGCTGGATCCCGCGCGCCACTACTCACCGACGATCGTCGACGCGTCGCTGCTCGCGGAGCGCCGCGGCCAGCACGACGAGTTGCTGCAGGTGGCCTCCGCGGAAATCGACTGGCTGTACGAATATATTGCGGAATCCGGCCATGCCCTGATCCTGAGCGATGCTGCCGGCGTTGTCCTCTACGAGAAGACCGACGCCACCCTGGCAGATACTTTTCGTTCGTCGGGACTCGTGACCGGCGCGGACTGGAGCGAGCGCCGGCAAGGCACGAACGGCATCGGCACCTGCATCGCCGAGAGCCGGCCGATCATCGTGCATCGCGAGGAGCACTTTCGCAGCAGCCATATCGGCCTCACGTGCTTCGGCTCACCGATCCGCGATCCAGCCGGAGTGCTGGTCGCAGTGCTCGACGCTTCGACGCTCAACGCGCGCGACCCTCGCGGCGGCTTCGGGCACACGATGGCCTTGGTGAACATGTCGGCGCGGCTGATCGAGAAGTGCCTGTTCCTGCGTCACTTCGAGCGCGACATCGTGTTTCGATTCCATGCGCGGCCGGAGTTCGTCAATCTGCAGCACGACGGCGCGCTGGCGCTGGCGAGAGATGCGACGATCATTGCAGTCGACGAGACAGCCATCCATCTGCTCGGGGTCGCGAGCCGCTCCGAGCTGATTGGCCGCCGGATCGACGAGATCTTCGACATTCGCGCCGAGGAAGTGGTCGAGCCGTTGCGCGGCTCGCGCGGTGAGCTGCAGCCGGTTCGGCATGCACAGCTCGGCCGGCGCTTCTTTGCCAGTCTCGATTACCGCGCACCGGTGACGACCTCGGAGTACAGCTCGCCACCGGCGGCGCCGCCGCGGATCATCCGCTTCGCCGCGGCCGAGGCGCCGAAGTCGCCGTTGACGCTCGAAGAGCTCGCCGGAGAGGATCCGCTGATGCTGCGAAACGTGCGCAGCGCGCACCGCATCGCCACCTCGCGTGTGCCCGTCATGATCCAGGGGCCCACTGGCGCCGGCAAGGAAATGTTCGCGCGCGCACTGCACGGCGCCAGCGATCGAGCGGCGATGCCCTTCGTTGCCATCAACTGCGCGGCGATTCCCGAATCGCTGATCGAGAGCGAGCTGTTCGGCTACCGCTCCGGCGCCTTCACGGGTGCGCGCAAGGAGGGCATGAAAGGCAAGATCCTGCAATCCTCGGGCGGCACGTTATTCCTCGATGAAATCGGCGACATGCCCGTCGCTCTGCAAACGCGTCTGCTACGCGTGCTGGAAGAACAGGAGGTGGTACCGCTCGGCACGGAGAGCCCGCTGAAAGTCGACCTGCGCGTCATCTGCGCTTCGCACCAGAATCTGCGGGCGATGATTGCGCGTGGGGAATTCCGCGAAGATCTCTACTATCGGCTCAACGGCATCACCCTCGAGCTGCCGCCGCTGGCGCTGCGCACGGACAAGGAGCGACTGATCCGGGAATTTCTCGCGGCCGAGACCAGCGACAACCGGCCCGCCGCCATCGAGGTCGATGCGTTCCAGCAATTGCTGGCCTATCGCTGGCCAGGCAACATCCGGGAGCTGCGCAACGTGATCCGCACGGCCCTGGCGATCTGCGACGGCGGAGTCGTGCGGCTCAGGGACTTGCCGAGCGAGGTTCGCAATGGCGAAGCGGACTACAGCGAGCCGGCACTGGCCTACGGCCAATCCGCGCCCGGCGAGCGAGAGATACTGCTGCAAACCATCCGTGCGTGCGACGGCAACATGTCGCGGGCTGCCGAGCAGCTCGGCGTCAGTCGCAACACCTTGTATCGCCGCTGCAAGCGGCTCGATATCGCACCCCAGCGATCCCGCGACGCGCCCTAGTTGCTGGCACGTTATCTGCTTCTCTACAGATCCAGCGCCGATGGGCGCCCGAAGCCTTCGTAGCGGGATGAAATCATGTCGAGAGCGCGGGGCGCGGTAAGACTGGCACCGGGCTTTCGTCTCGACGGCGGCAAGGGGAACGACGCAGTGCTCGTGCTCGTCAGCCCGAGCGGCAAAGTCCAGCTCAATCGCGTGGCTGCAGCGATCCTGCGGCTCTGCGATGGGTCCCGCGATCGTGAGAATGTCGTGGCGGAGGTCGTGCGTACTGCGCACCCGCACACCCGCGCAGTGGAGATCATCGAATTCCTGGACGCAGCACGCGCTCGCGGCTGGATCGACGAAGGATGATCATGGTCCGCACTCGCCTCCGCACCCTCCTGGTCGCCAGTTGCAGCTTGTGCCTCGGCAGCGCCGTCACGTGCTCGATCGCTGCAAGTCCGCCGCGGCTCGAAGAAGTCGTGGTGCTCGCGCCTTACGGCACCGCCGTCGACCCCGCGCTGGTGCCGGCCAATGCGCAGCGTGCTATCGCCGAACAGCTGCAGCGCTCGCAAGCGCTCGATCTGACCGACTTCCTGAACCGGCAATTCAGCAGCGTCAGCATCAATCATGCGCAGAACAATCCGCTGCAACCGGACGTCAACTTTCGTGGCTTTACCGCATCGCCGCTGCTCGGACTGCCGCAAGGCCTGTCGGTCTACCAGAATGGCGTGCGGATCAACGATCCCTTCGGCGATACCATCAATTGGGATCTCATTGCCGTCTCGGCGATCGACAGCGTGCAAATGCTGGCCGGCGCGCAGCCCGTGTTCGGCCTGAACACGCTGGGCGGCGTCCTCACCCTGCAGATGAAGAATGGATTCAGGTATCAAGGCACGCAGGCCGAGGGTTACGACGGCTCGTTCGGCCGTCGCGGCGGAGCGCTGCAGGCCGGCGGCAACGACGGCCGCTGGGGCTTTTATGGTGACGCCGACTATCTGCAGGAAAACGGCTGGCGCGAGGATTCGAAGTCGCAGGCGCTGCGCCTCTATGGTGCCGTCAGCCTGCACGAGGCCGACTGGACCGTGGATCTGAGCGCCGCCTACGCCAACAATGAACTGCGCGGCAATGGCGCTGCGCCGGCCGAGTTGCTCGCGATCGATCGCTCCGCTGTGTTCACGCATCCGGACGTGACCCAGAACGAGCACACGCAGCTGATCCTCGAAGGCTCACGCGACCTCTCCGCTGCATCGCGCATCAGTGGCAACGTGTTCTATCGGCGCCTGAATACCGAAACCTTCAATGGCGACGGCACGGTGTTCGACGAATGCGAGTTCGACGACGGCGCAGTCCTGGTGGAGGAAGAGTTCGAGGACGTCAACGGCGATGGCGAATGCTCGGCCGCAGACGACGAGGACATCGAGCGGGTGCTCGATCGCGCCGGCGAGCCCATTCCAGCTGAGGTGGACGACAGCGAGCTGAATGCGATCAACAACATCGGTCGGCGCGAGCAGCAAGGCTACGGCGGCTCGGCACAGCTCGGCCTGCAATCGCAGTTGTTCGGCGGCGAAAACGACATCACGCTCGGCGTCGCCTACAGCAACGGCAAGACGCGTTTCGATTCCGCGCTCGAGGTGGCGAGCCTGCTCGACAATCGCGCTACCACACGAACCGGGATCTTCGCGCCGGAATTCGCCACCGCCGTGGGCAGCGAGGTGCGCAGCGCGAGTATTTATTTCCTCGATACGCTGAAGCTGTCGGACAGCGTCGCGCTGACGGTCTCCGGTCGTTACGACGATACCCGCATCGAGCTGTCGGATCGCAGCGGTGAGAATCCGCAGCTCGATGGCCAACATGACTACAGTCGCCTCAACCCCGCAGTCGGCTTCACGGTGCGCCTCGCCCCGGCAATGAGCCTCTATGGGAGTTACGGCGAATCCACGCGTGCTCCCTCGGCCGTGGAGCTGGCATGCGCCAGCGCGGATGCGCCCTGTAACCTGCCCAACGCATTTCTCGCCGATCCGCCGCTCGAGCAGGTCGTGGCGAAGAGCGCCGAAATCGGCTTGCGCAGCGCGAGCAGCGGCGGTCTGCGCTGGCACATCGGCGGCTTCTACACTCTCAATCACGACGACATCCTGTTTCAGACGACCGGTGGACCTCAGGCCAATGTCGGCTTCTTCGACAACGTCGGCGATACCTTGCGCACCGGTATCGAGTTCAGCATGTCGCAGCGAATGGAGCGCTGGCGCTGGTCTTTCGAGTACAGCTACATCGCGGCTACGTTCGACGCTGCCTTCGTCGTCAACAGCCCGCATCACCCAGTCTTCGCGGACGAGCCGGATTCCTCCGCGATCGCCGGCGCGGACAAGCTCCGCGTAGCCGCCGGCTCGAGCATTCCGGGTATTCCGCAACACCAGGCCAATCTCGGCGTCGACTTTGCGCCGAACGATCGTTTCGAGCTGGGCGCGGATGTAGTCATGCGCTCCGGCGTCTATCTGCGCGGCGATGAGGCCAACCTGCTCGAGCGGACCGACGGTTACGCCATCCTGAATGTGCGCGGTGCATGGCATGTGACCGACAACGTGATGTTGTTCGCGCGTGTCGAGAACGTATTCGACCAGGACTACGAAACGTTTGGCCTGCTCGGCGAGCCCGCCGAGGTCTTCGCCGACTTCACGGACCCGCGCTTTCTCGGCGCGGGTCCGCCGCGTGGCGCCTGGTTCGGTGCCCGGGTGAAGTGGTAAGCGCGCGGTGCGCCTAGCGATCGAAGATCGCGGTGTCGCGGCCCTCGGCCGTATCCAGTCCTCGCACCCTCGCCATGCCGACTGCGCCTGTGAAGATGGCCTGGTGAATTTCCGCTGCGTCGAGCGTTGCGTCGGTCAGCGTTGCGCCGGTGAAGTCCGCACCGACCAGTTTCGCACGCGTCAAGTCGACGCCGCTCAGATCGGCTTCGCGCAGATCCGCGAAACTCAGATCGGCGCGTGAGAGATTGGCCTGGCCCAGTCGCGCGCCCTTGAGGCGTGCCCCCGCCAGTACCAGGCGGACCAGACCCATCGGCTGATTGCGCATGTCGGCGCCTCCTTGCACCTGCTCCAGGTTCGCGCCCTCGAGCGTTGCGCGCTCGAAATTGCCCATCAGCCGGGCGCCTCGCAGGTCGGCCTTGCTCAGGTCTGCATGCGCCAGAACGCTGGAGAACAGCTGCGCCTCGCGCAGATCGGCCTTGACCAGCACGGCATCGCGCAGGATCGCTACGTTGAGGTTGCAACGCGCGAGATTCGCAGCGGACAGGTTGGCTCCCTTGAGATTCGCACCAAACAAACTGGCGCCGGCGAAGTCGATTCCGGAGAGGTTCGCGCCGGGCGCTTCCAGGTTCTTGAAGTCTGCCGGCGGGCTGGCGAGGCGTTGCTGGATCTGCTCGCGCGTGAGGCTCTCGGCGTCACCGACGCCGCTCGCCAAGGCGGCAGCCACCGCCAGCCACCAGAGGCGCTTCATCGAGCTGACTTCGCCTTTGCTGCTTTGAACACGTCCTCAGACCAGCTGAGCGCAGCGGTAACGTTCGGGAAGCCGATCGTGCTGGTCAGCGAAATCAGCGCATGGCGGATTTCATCCGGCGTCACTTGTTCTTGAAGAGCGCGCCGCACATGGCTATGTACCGCACCTTCCGAGCGGATCGCAGCAGCAGCAGCCAGTTGCACGAGATGCAGCGATTTCGAATCGAGCGGCCCACTGACGCGAACGGCATGTCCCAGCGCTTCCACCGCTGCGATGTACTGAGGATGCTTCCTCGTCAGGCTGACGTAGAACCCCGGTTTTTTGCCCATACGCACACCGATTGCAGCGGGACAGGAAAATTCCCTGCTGCGCTGGATAGTACTTGCACAGCCAGTAATAAGTCCTGCTGCATATCGTTCTGTGCAGCGTAGCCGTCACGCGCTTGGCATGGTCGTTGCAACTCACTCGCTCGCCGACGTCGGCAACGACTCCTTGGTTCGAGCAGCAGGGGAACTCACCATGAAAGTTGAAAAAAGGCTCGTTGCGTCGACCAGCGCATTGGCGCTGCTGCTGGCCTCGCAGGGCGCGGCTGCGCTGGACGCGGTCGAAGTGGGTGAATGGAAGATCGACTTCAGCGGCAACATCAACGGATTCGCCAGCGATGTGAAGTGCGAATCCCCAGCGGGCGGCGCCACTATCGGCGGCGGGCTCGCCTGCGGCTCGCTCTCGGGGGGCGACTACGACGCCAACAACATCCGCACCGGCTTGCTGCCTTCGTGGCTCGGCTTCCATGCGGAGAAAACCGAGGGCGACAACAAGTACGGCGTCATGATCGGTTTTCAACCAGGTATCGACAGCGGCAACCAGGGCGGGATCACCGGCAGCCCGCTGGACGGCGGCCTCGGCCTCAACTCGGAAAACCTGCGTCAGGTGTACCTCGAGTGGTCCGGCAATTGGGGCGGCATGAAGATCGGTCGCGACATTGGCCTGTTCGGCTCGGACGCTATCTTGTCCGACATGACCCTGCTTGGCGTCGGCACGGTTTCCGACATTACGCGAGGCGGAGGTAACACCTCGCTGGGCCGGATCGGCGTCGGTTACGTGTACGCCGACTGGAAAGGTCAGATCCAATACTCCTCGCCGAAGTTCGGTGGATTCCAATTCAACGTGGCGCTCGTCGACCCCTGGGGCCTCGTCGATTTGTCCGGCGAGAGCCTGAATGCCGGCACGTTCAATCAGGAAGGCAGCACCTACGGCCTGGAGGCCAAGGGGGCTTTCAGCTTCGGCGACCCGAAAGACCTCAATGGCAAGATCTGGGTGAGCGTCATCAGCCAGCAAATCAAGAGCGCCGGCGGCTTCGGCAGCGAGGATGCACTCGGCTATGACGTCGGCGCCAAAGTCGGCGTTGCCGGCTTCGAGGGCGTCGTCTACTACTACCAGGGCGAAGGCATCGGCAGCACCGGCTTTCTGTTCGATGCCGTAGACCAGGCGGGAAACGCGCGCGACTCAGACGGCTTCTATGTGCAGGCCACGTACAAGCTTCCCAGCATCGGCACCAAGATCGGCGCGAGCTTCGGTGAGAGCAATCTCGATCGCGGCCCCGCCGATCTACCGAGCTCGCCGCTGTTCTCGAAGAACGAGTCGATCGTGCTCGGCGTCTATCATCCGCTGACTTCCTTCTTGAATCTGGTCGCCGAGTACACGCAAACGAAATCCACGGCGCACAACGGGGCAGATGCCAAGGAAACGGCCATTGCACTCGGCGCGATTCTTTTCTATTGACCCCACCCAAGAAAATATGGCGAGAACGATGATGGAGAACCGCGCCGCCTCCGCACGCCGCGTCGCCCAATGGAGCGGCGCGCTGGCGCTCGTTGCAGCGATCACCTGCGCCGCGGACGCGCCGCGCGATGTCACCGTGCTCTGGTCGGCCAACGATCAGTGGGTGAAGGTCGAGCCGCAGGATGATGCAGCGGCGCCGCCGAACGATCATCCGGCCAGGCTTGCGAGCGAAGCCATCAGCAACGCGCTCGGGGCGCTGCGAATTCGCATCGTGGACGAGGATACGGCCGCGGAAGCGCAGCGGTCGGTGTTCACCGCCGAGGAGCTCCGCAACCTCGCGCCGCGAATCGCTGCGGGACTTGCCAAAGCCGGACCTCGGCAGGACGTGACGTTCAGTACGATCGGGAGCCATCCGCGGGCCGCAGGCGGGTTGGTGAAGGACCCCGGCGTCAACGCCGGCCGCGTGTTCTATGACGATGGCAAGATCAACGTGATCTTTGGTGAGTTGCAGTCAGGCTACCGGAAGCGCAGCGTCTACGGTCAACGCACTGAAGACTTCACTCCGCGTCGGCAAGGCTCGCGCACCAAGGCTGCTGAAAATGAGTGGGTCCTCGCGGCACGTCCTGGAGTCGAGCTGCATTCGGATGCAGGCGGCGTGCGCAACGACTGGGTCGAGATTGACAGCGCCGCTGTCGCATCGGGCGCAGCGCCTGTGTCGCAAGCGCCGGCGGCAACGACGCCTCCAGCAGCAACAGCAGCGGGATCAGGGGAAGGACCCGCGGCGACGAAGTCCGCGGTGGACCTCGAACAACGCCTGAAGACTCTCAAGGAGCTCCGGGACAAGAATCTGATCAGCGAAGAGGCTTACCGCGCGAAGATGCAGGAGCTGCTGTCCGAGCTCTGAACTCACACGAACGTGATGCCTTGGCCCTCCAACGGCAAAGTCCTGATCGATTTCCCGTTCGCCGCCGCAAGCGCATTCGCGAGGGCCGGCGCGATGACCGGTGTGCCCGGCTCGCCCACGCCGGTCGGCTTGTTGGTCGATGGCAGGATGTGCACGTCGATAGCCGGCATCTGGTTCATGCGTAGCACGGAGTAGTCGTCGAAGTTGCCTTGCTCGATCCTGCCGTCCTTCAGCGTGATCGCGCCGCTCAGCGCAGCAGCCAGGCCGTAACCGATGCCCGATTCCATCTGCATCGCGACGATGTTCGGATTCACCGCGAGTCCGCAGTCGACTGCACAGATCACCTTCTCCAGCTTGAACCCGTTCCCCACGCGCCGCAGCTGCGCCACTTGACCGACGACGGAGTTGAACGATTCGTGCAGCGCCAGGCCCCACACTTCATCCTTGCCGCGCGGCCGTGCCCAGCCAGACTTGTTCGCCACCAGTTCGAGCACTGCCTTGTGACGCGTGTGCTTGTCCGACAGCAACGCGAGACGCAGCGCATACGGATCCTGCTTCGTGGCGCGAGCGATCTCGTCGACGAAGCATTCCGTCGAGAACGCCGTGTGCGTCGAGCCCACCGAACGCCACCATTGAATCGGCACAGCCAGCTTGGTCGTGTGCAGTTCCACCGACAGGTTGGGAATCTCGTACGGCAGCGTCGAGGCGCCTTCCACTGAGCTGTTGTCGATACCCGGTCCGCCGAACGCAGTGCCCGCCAGGATGGACTGGCCGACGATGCGGTGTTGCCAGGCGACCAGCTTGCCGTCCTTGTCGAGTCCAGCCGTGAGAGTGTGCACATACATCGGCCGATAGAAACCCGCGCGCATGTCGACTTCGCGCGTCCAGACCATCTTGACCGGCTCACTCACTCCGGCGGCCTTGGCGATCGCCACTGCTTCCACCAGGTAGTCCGAGTGCGGATTGGCGCGGCGACCGAAACTGCCGCCCGCATACAACTGGTTGAGCTTGACGCTGGCCGGTGGCAGGCCGAGCAGTTTCGCGATGCTCGCCTGGTCGACAGTCTGGAACTGTTCGCCGTTCCACACCTCGCAGTCCTGCGCGCCGACACGCACGACGCAATTCAACGGCTCCATCGAAGCATGTGCGAGGAATGGGAATTCATAAGTCGCTTCGATCGTTCGCGCGGCCGAGCCGAGCGCCTGTGCGACATCGCCGACCTTCTTCGCCGAAGCGCCGCCCGGCTGCTTCGCAAGCGCGCGATATTCAGCGAACAGATCCGCCGAGCTGCGCTTGAAAGCGGCCGAGTCGTCCCACTCCACCGTCACCAGCTCCGCTGCCTTCTTCGCGGTCCAGAAATCCGTGGCGAGCACGGCCACGCCGGAACGCACCGGTGTCTCGAACGCGACCACGGACTTCACGCCCTTGATCGCCTTCGCCTTGGCAGCATCGAAACTTTTAACTTTGGCGCCGTACAACGGCGCGTGGATGACTGCTGCCGTCAGCATGCCGGGAAGGCGGACGTCCTGAGTGAACGTCGCGGTGCCGTTGGACTTGTCGCGGCTGTCGACACGCGCTGCGTCCTTGCCGATCAGCTTGAAGCTCGCGGGATCTTTCAGCTTCACGTCGGCAGGAACCGGCAGCTTCGCGGCATCCGCGACCAGCTCGCCAAACCGCGCCCGCTTGCCCGACGGCTTGTGCTCGACGATGCCGCTCGTAACGGTCACATCCGCAGCGGGCACCTTCCATCGCTGTGCTGCTGCAGTGACGAGCAAGGCGCGCGCAGTCGCACCGGCCTTGCGCAACTGATCGTACGAATTCGAAATGGAGCTGCTGCCGCCCGTGCCCTGCATGGGGCCGAACGCCAGGTTGTTGTAGCGCTTGGCATCCGCGGGTGCGCCTTCGACGCGAACGTTCTTCCAGTCGGCGTCGAGCTCTTCGGCGACGATGGT
>CADEEJ010000069.1:3796-5206 GCA_902826315.1 uncultured Steroidobacter sp. | reverse complement strand
GCTGGCAGCGCGCTTGATCGCGGAGCGAATGCGCACGTAGGTGGCGCAGCGGCAGATGTTGCCGGACATGGCAGCGTCGATATCCGCGTCCGTCGGCTTCTTGTTGGTCGTCAGCAAGGCCGTGGCGCTCATCACCTGGCCGGACTGGCAGTAGCCGCATTGAGGCACGTTCTCGGCTACCCATGCGTCCTGCACGGCTTTGCCCACCGGCGAGTTGCCGACCGCTTCAATCGTAGTGATTTTCATCGCGGCCGCCGCGGATACCGGCAGCACACAACTGCGGGTCGCGGTGCCGTCGACGTGCACAGTGCAGGCACCGCACAGCGCCTTGCCGCAACCGTACTTGCTGCCCGTCATTCCCAGGTGATCGCGCAGAACCCACAGGAGCGGCGTATCAGGCTCGGCGTCGGTTTCGTACTTCTTGCCGTTGATGTCGAGAGTGATCATGGGAACCTCGGGCGCAGGTACGAGCTGCGCCCGATTCTACTCTCTCCCGGTCTAATCTCTCCCCCGGAATCTCCTAGCGGTTCGGGACCGGTGATGCGCCCATGCCGAGGCCCGTCGCCCACTCGCACTTCCGAACCGTCGCCAGCTCGATGAGCCGCTGGCCGCGCATCATCTTCGGCATGAACGCCATCATCTGCTGTGCGTCCGCCATCCTCGACTGCATGCGCGCTGCGCCTTGGGCAACCTTCGCTTGGTTCTCGGCCGCACTGGCCACCATGTGGCCCATGGCAGCGCCCGGCACCATGGATGCAATGGCCGTCGCCGCGGTCTTCGCGGCGATCTCACCCTGCGCAGCCTGCATTTTCGCCATGTCCTGCTCTGCGGCGACCCCGGCAGCCTGCACGTGCGCCACGAATGCCGGATCCTGCGCAATGCTTACGATTTGCGCCTGCAGCTGCTCGCAGCTCAGACGCTCGTCGCCGGGCTGATTGGCCTCGGCTTGCGCCTTCTCCATCGCTTTCGCCATCGCCTCGTAGTCCTGCGCACCGCCTGGCATCACCGGCGTCTGGCCATAGCTCGGCGAACAGACTGTGAGTAGCGCCATCACCAGGACGATTGAATGCGGCTTCATGGTTACTTCCCCGTGACTCTGCTGCGGGCGCCGAACTGGCCCGTATATATAGGAGAGTACCGCGAGCGGATTTTGCCGTTGCCCCTTCAACTGGGGTTGCGCGGCGCGGCCGATCGGCGTATGCGCCGCGGTTGCGGTCAGCGGCCTGCTGTCAGCGCGGCCACTCGAGCAAGTCCGGCGTCGTACTCACTCGCGAGACGGTCGACGACGGCGCTCATCGGCTCGATGGCGCGAACCGCACCGATGCCCTGCCCCGCCGACCACACGTCCTTCCAGCGCTTGGCCTCGACTTGCTGCTGCTGACTGCTGTCGTAGTTGCGCTGCGGCTTCTC
>CADEEJ010000069.1:0-3696 GCA_902826315.1 uncultured Steroidobacter sp. | reverse complement strand
CGGCAGAGATGAATGCAAAGGGCGAGATGAATCCCGTGTGTCCGCCGGCGCCCGCCGATACGCACGCCAGTCCGTCGGCGCCGGCATCGACCGCCTTCTTCGCCAGCGTCAGGTTGACGACGTCCGCGATCACGATGCCGCCGTACGAATGCACCAGCTCGATCGCCGGTTTCGGGCTGCCGAGCGCCGTGATCACGATCGGCGGCCGATAGCGCGCGACCAATTCGAGATCCTGCGACAGGCGCTGATTGGTCGAATGCGTGATGACGTTCGTCGCCCACGGCGCGACCGGCTTGCCAGTCGACGACCTGGCGCCTTCGCCGAGCGACTTGGCGATGCGGCTCATCCACCCGTCCAGTTCCTGCGTCGTGCGCGCGTTGGTCGTCGGGAATGCACCGATGATGCCGCTGCGGCATGCCTCGATGACGAGGTCCGGCCCGGATATGAGAAACATGGGTGCGGCCACCACCGGCAGACGCAACCGGCCGCCGGCCGTGAGCGCAGGTGCGAGCGCGCCGATGTTCAAGTTCGTAGTCACTTGCTAAACTGTACTGACTCTGACGTGCGAGTCAATCGGATCCGTCCCATGCAACAGTCCGCACGAGCCCTGCCCCCTCTGGATTTCGACGGTTTGCGCCCGCCGTCGCCGTTCGTGACCGAACAGCACGCCCTCTGGTGCGCCCGCGTCCGCGACTTCGTCACTCGCGAGATTGAACCCAACCTCTCCGCGTGGGAGGCGTCCGGCACCTTTCCGGACTCCCTTTACGAGTCCGCTGCGCGGGCGGGACTGCTGGGCATGGGGTTCCCGGAGGCCGTGGGCGGTAACACCGAGAACGCAGACCCCTACTACCGCGTGATCTTCTCCGAAGAAATGCACCGGCCCGGCGCCGGCGTGGTGTTCGCGGACCTGGCTACGCACTGGATCGGCTTGCCGCCCGTCGTGCAGTTCGGCGGGCAGGAGCTCCTCGACACCGTCGCACGGCCCGTGCTGGCCGGCAAACGTCGTATCGCGTTCGCCGTCACCGAGCCGAGCGGTGGCTCCGATGCCGGTGCACTGCGCACGACGGCGGAACGGCGCGACGATCACTGGCTGGTGAACGGCTCGAAGACGCTCATCTCCGGCGCGCTGCGCGCAGACTACATTCTTACCGCGGTCCGGACCGGAGCGGCCGGAGCCGGCGGCATTTCCCTGCTGCTGATCGACGCGGCGAGCGCGGGCATCGAGCGGCGCATCGTTCCCGGCCTGCGCTGGTACAACTCCAGCATCGGCAGCATCGAGTTCCGCGACGTGCGCGTGCCGGGCAATCGCCTGATCGGACCCGAGAACAAGGGCTTCGCCGGCCTTGCGAAGCAATTCAACATCGAGCGCTTGAGCGGCATTGCCGCGACGCTCGCGATGTCACGCACCGCGCTGGCCGAAGCAATCGCCTGGGCGCAGAAGCGCGAGGCGTTCGGCAAGAAGCTCGTGGAGCACCAGGCGTTGCGTCACAAGCTCGTGGACGCAGTGCGCAGCATCCGCGCTGCCTACGCCTATCTCGATCAGTGCATCTGGCGCCTGCAACGGGGCGAAAACGTCGTAGCCGACATAGCGATGCTCAAAGTGCAGGCGACACGCACGCTCGAGCGCGTCGGCCGCGAGGCCATGCACGTGCTCGGCCAGCACGCCTACGACGGCTCGAATCGCGTCGAGCGCATCTATCGCGAGGCACGCATCTTCGCGATCGGCGGCGGCACCGAGGAAATTCTGGACGACCTGGCCGCACGCCAGCTCGGCATCTTCTGACCTTCCGTAAGAGAGGATTCGCGATGAGTCATTACGCAGAGACTCTGAAGTCGATCATGGCGGCAGCCCTGAAGCCGGACGTGGAGCGCTTCGTCGACTTCCTGGCCGACGACGTCGAGTATCACTTCCACGTCAGCACGCCCCCGGTGCGCGGCAAGGACGGCGTGCGCCGCTTCATGGCGAAGTACGGCACGATCGCCGGCGATCCGCTGTGGCGCGTCGATCGCACCGCCGAGGCCGGCAACTGCCTGTTCATCGAAGGCTACGAGGAATACACGGACAAGCGCACCGGCGAGCGCATCGCGCATCCGTACATGGGCATCCTGGAATTCCGCGCCGACGGCAAGATCACGAAGTGGCGCGACTACTTCGAGATGAATCAGAAGAAGAAGGAGGAGTGACGCTGCTGCGCAGGGATGCGCGAATGCCGTGGGCGCAGGACGCGCTGGAGCGGCTTACAGCTTCGTGCGACGCACTTCGATGCCGGCAGCGACACGGTCCCAGCACTCGGCCGTGACGCCCTGCTGGCGGATCTCGACCTTCCGCACCTTGTTGGTCGGCGTCTTCGGCAGCGAATCCATCACGCGCACGTAGCGCGGCACCATGTAGTGCGGCATGCGCGGCACGAGAAAGCGCACGAGTGCCGCAGGATCGAGCGCCACACCGGGCGTCGGCGCAACCGCGACCAGCACTTCCTCCTCGCCGTCGGGGCTCGGCACACCGACTGCGGCCACTTCGCCCACGCCGGGAAATGCCAGCACGTCGGACTCGACTTCCATCGAGGAGATGTTCTCGCCGCGGCGGCGGATCGCATCCTTCAGCCGGTCGACGAAGAAGAAATCGCCCTGCTCGTTGCGATAGAGCAGGTCGCCGGTGTGAAACCAGCCGTTGCGCCACGCGCGCGCATTCGCTTCCGGCTGGTTGATGTAGCCCTGCGACGTGGTCCACGGCAGGTCGTTGCGCACGATGAGCTCGCCGGTGACGCCTGGCGGACATTCGATGTCGTTCGCATCGACGATGCGGCACTCGCAGCCGGTGCGCGGCCGTCCGCAGCTGCCGGGCTCGGTTATGTCGACGTCGGTCACGAGCGGCACCGACAGCTCCGTCATGTTGAAGCCGGAGCAGTAGTGAAAATCGTGGCGCTGCGCGACCTCGATCGCCTGGCGCGACAGCGGCATCACCGCGAAGCGCAGCGTGTTGTCCTTGTCGTTCGGCGAGGGCGGGAGCTTTGCGAGGAATGCGGGCATCGCGCCGATCAGGCCGCTGGTCGTCGTAGCCTTGAAGCGATGCACGCGCTCCCAGAAGCGTTCGGTGCTGAAGCTCTCGCACAGCACGGCGCGACAACCCGCGATGAGCGTGCCGCTGATCGAGCCGACGCCGCCGATATGGAACATCGGCAGCTCGATGAGCATGCAATCGTCGGCCTTCATGTAACCGTATTGAACGCGCGCCGCCGTGTTGATCTGCAGGTACGTGCACAGCACGCCCTTCGAGGGGCCTGTCGTGCCGGACGTGAAGATCAGCATCTGCGCGTCCCAGCGCTCGACCTGCGCATCGGGCGCGCCATCGTCGGCCTCGTCGAGCATTTCCGCGCCGAACACGGCGCCGGACCATTGCAGATTCGCGGGTCGCTCGCCAAGAACGATCAGCGTCTTGAGCTGCTTGACGTCGATGCCTTGCAGGCGCTCGACCAGGCCGGCGTGCAGGACCATGACTGTTGCACCCGACTGCTCGATGGCGTGTTCGAGCAAGCGTCCGCGATACGCGATGTTGAGCGGCGCAAAGCACGCCCCGACCAGGTTGGCGCCGAACCACGCGCGGACCGCATCCGGGCCGTTCGGTAGCCACACGAGCACTTTATCGCCCTTCTGCACGCCGCAACGACGCAGGCCAGTAGCCGCACGGCGCGCCAG
>CADEEJ010000068.1:18436-20784 GCA_902826315.1 uncultured Steroidobacter sp. | reverse complement strand
TCGTGCCGACGGTCGAGCGCGAGGTGCGCACCGGATTGGTCTGATCGATGGCGATCGCCGGCGGAATGCCCTCGATGCGCTCGACCTGCGGACGATCCATGCGGTCGAGGAACTGCCGGGCATATGGCGAGAACGTCTCGACGTAGCGGCGCTGCCCTTCGGCGTAGATCGTGTCGAACACGAGCGAGGACTTGCCCGAGCCCGACACGCCGGTGACGACGATCAGCTCGTTCGTCGGCAGCTCGAGATCGAGGTTCTTCAGATTGTTCTGGCGCGCGCCGCGGATGACGATGGAATGGGACATTGAGCGGCGCGGCAGCGTGGGATCCGGTGGCAGGGGGGCGCATTGAATACCAGAAAACTGTCACGCGGTGTCTTGTTTCGCGTGAGCGGTCGCAAGCCCCTGAAATCGCCGGTTGAAAATCTCGTAGGCGTCAGCTCGCAACGAGCGGCGGCAGCGGACAATGCACGCTTGCGCACACTGCGCGCAGCAGCTCCGCTTCGCCCATCGTCAACTGCTGGTCGTGAGTGACGGTTGCGACCATCGCCTCGACCAGCTGTTCTTTGGCGACCGGCGCGAGCTGGTCGAGCCGGCTGAGCGCAACGTCGAGCGCGGCGGCCCATGAACCTGCGATGCCATAGCTCGGCCGCTCGCGCGGGAACAAGTGATGCATGCCGGCTTCGTACGCGCGTCGCGCGCTGGTCGCATCACTATGCCCGTGTTGCGCCAGGACGGAGAACAATACTTGCGCGTCCTGCTGAACTTCCTGCAGCGTCAGCCGCGACACGCGAGCGCCAGGGTTCAAATCATCACGCATGTGCATTTGCGCGAGCTTGCGCAGGACGTAACTGTGCAGCGACACGTTCCCATCGCGCGGGATCATGCCGTTGAGACAAGCCATCAACTGCACGCGCTCCTCGTGCGTGAGCTGATGCAGCGCCGGGAAGGCACGCAGCAGCGCCGGAATTCGTTGCTCCGGTTCCAGGGCATCGACGTGCTGTTCGAGCGCGCCGGTCATGGCAGCGATCTCAGGTGAGAGCCGTTGTGCGATGACCTGCTTCTGCCGGGCACGAGTCTCCGCATTCGAATCGAGCGCGAGCGCAAGCAGTACCGCGCGGGCCGACTGCGGATGACGGCCGGCCGCGACCAGGGCTTCGGGCTGCGACTGCCGGATCTCGCGCGCGAGCTGCATGTGCGCCGTGCCGGGATTGCCGACAAGCTCCGCGATCACCGAGGGGGCTGTGGCTGGCAAATCGATCATCGACATCGAATCCGCGGCCTTCATCGTTGGCGCCGGCGCTTCGGCTTCGACGGCTGCCGCTGCCAAGCGCGCGCGGGCACTGTCGATCTCCTTCGGGTCGAAGCGCGGGTCGATCGCCTTGAGACGTTCCAGCAACGGCGGATGCGTGGCGAAGAGGCGGCTCATGCCCGGTGCAAAGAGCATGTGCGCGACTTCCTCGACTTCAGGGTTGCCGACGCGCGACCCCGCCGTGCTTGCGCCGATCTTGACGAGCGCGCCTCGCAAACCATTGGGGTCGCGCGTGAACTGGACTGCCGACGCGTCGGCCAGCGCTTCGCGCGAACGTGACACTGCGGCCTGGATCAGCCGGCCGAAGAACAGTCCGATGTAGCCGATGATCAGCACTGCGACCGCGATCAGCACGACGATCATCACGCCGCCCTTGCGGTCGCCGCGCACGCGCGTCGCACCCCGCAACACGATGCGTCCGATCATCGCAATCACGAGCAGTCCGAACAGCAAGCCCATCAGCCGCACGTTGAGCTGCATGTCGCCGTTGAGGATGTGACTGAACTCGTGCGCGATGACGCCTTGCAGCTCGGCGCGATTGAGCGTCGTCAGGGTGCCGCGCGTGACGCCAATCGCAGCGTTCGACGTGTTGTGGCCGGCCGCAAACGCATTGATGCCGCTTTCCTGTTCGAGCAGGTAGACCTCGGGCATCGGCACGCCGGAGGCAATCGCCATCTCCTCGACGACATTGAGGAGCCGGCGTTGCAGCGGATCGGTCGTGTCCGCCGAGATGCGCACGCCGCCGAGCGAACGTGCCACGACTCCGCCGCCGCCGCCAAGAATCATAGTCTTGTAGAAGCTCGCCACGCCGATGATCGCCAGCACCGCGAGCGTTGTGCCGACGACCATGCGCGGATGCTGCGCGAGCCAATCGGTGAGCGGCGGGATGTAACCGAGCGCGCGAGCCTCGCCCTGCCGCATCAGCAGGAACACTACGAGATCGACTGCCGCGACGACCGCGAGAACTGCGAGACCGAACAGGACGACGAGGCGCCGGGACGCCCGCCGCGCCTCGTCCTGACGTTTGAAGAAGTTCAT
>CADEEJ010000068.1:0-18336 GCA_902826315.1 uncultured Steroidobacter sp. | reverse complement strand
ATGCTGTTGGGGAACATCTCGCGCATGTTGTTGTAGTTCATGACCGCGTCGTTGAACGCCTGGCGCGCGAACGCGACCTTGTTCTCGGTCGAGGTCAGCTCCTCGGACAGCTGCATCATGTTCTGATTCGCCTTCAGGTCCGGGTAAGCCTCGGCGACAGCGAACAGCCGGCCGAGCGCGCCGTTGAGCTGAGCTTCAGCGCCGGCCAGCTGCTGCACCGAGGCCGGGTCGCCAGGATTCGCAGCAGCGCGCTTCAACCCGCTCACTGCGCTGTTGCGCGCGGCGATGACTGCTTCGAGCGTCTCGCGCTCGTGCTTGATGTAGCCCTTGGCAGTCTCGACCAGGTTGGGGATCAGGTCGTGGCGACGCGTGAGCTGCACATCGATCTGTGCGAACGCGTTCTTGTAGCCGTTGCGGCCGCTGACCAGCCGGTTGTAGATCGAAACGAAGAACAGTGCGATAGCGATGAGGACGCCGAACACTATCCAGCCCATCTGAGTTGACCTCCCGCTGCGGACTGCAGCAATCGGCGAAGCATACAGAAAGCGCGGGCGCTGCGATCAACGATGCCGGCGAATTACCGCCGTGCGCCGGTAAGCCAGCCGCCGGGCATGCCCGCAGCGATCGCGTCTTTCAGCCAGCTGTTCACGACCGCTTCGAGCGCGGAATCTCGCTGCAGCAGGATTGCCTTCTCTGCGACCGTGAAAGTCGCCGGCGTGGCGCGGCACAGGCGCGCATCGCGGCGCACCTGCAGATCGACCTCCACATCGTCGGTGACCATCACGTCAGCATGCTCTGCAGCGATCTCGGCGAAGATCGTGCGATTGTCGGCATGCACGATGCGCCGGGCTGCGCTGAGACGTTCGCGCGCGAACTGCTCGTTGGTGCCGCCCGGGTTGACGATGACGCGCACGCTCGGCCGGTCGATTTCTTCCAGCGTGTCGAAGCTCGCTTGCGTGCCGCAGCGGACGATCGGCGTCTTGCCGCCGCGATGGTAAGGAATCGAGAACGATGCCTGTGCCGCGCGCGCAGGCGTGATGCTGATACCGCCGGCCGCGACATCGAAACGACCGGCTGCGTAATCTTGCATCAGCGTCGGCCAGCTGGTCCTGACGAACTGCGGCTGGACTTGCAAACTCGCAGCCAACGCAAGAGCAAGCTCCACGTCCGCGCCGCGTAGCGAGCCGCCCTCCTCCACACTGAACGGCTCGTAGTCACCGGTCAGGCCGATTCGCAGCACCTTGCTCGCGCGAATGCGCTGCAACGCCGGCGTCGAGCCGGGCCGCAGCGAGCCGAGCGCGATCGTCAACTCGGTGCGATCCGCGTCGGTCACTCCCGGCGCATCGATGATCTGCGCGCGAGTGCCATAGCGTGCCGCGAAGTCCGGGCGCTGAAACTCGGGCAACGCGAGATAGATTGAGTGGAGCAGCTCGGCGCCGAGACGGTCCAGCTGCGGCCGCAGCTCGCGCGCGAGATCGCGCACAGGCTGCGGGGGTACCGCACCCGCCCGCCAATCGGCGATGAAGGATTCCTGCGCGCGGACCGCAAGCCGGATCTGCAAGGAGAACAGGCGGCGCGCTGACGCGGCGTCGATCCCGAGGTCGCTTGCCTGCTGCACGGTCGCGTCGAGCACCTGACGCTCGCGCCCGGCATCGACGACCGCAGCATTACGGGCGTGCTTCCACGCGGCCACGTCCCGCATGAGACGTAGCCGCTCCTGCATCAACTGGAATACGGCCCGCACGTCTGCATCCGCATCGGCAAATGCAGGCTCGGCGCCGGCAGGCGCCGTCAGCAGGAACAGGAAGAAGATCGCGAGCAGGCGGGGCACGGCCCCGCAGCGTACACGCTCAGCGCAGCGGCATCACCCGGCTCAGCGCGGTATCACCCGGTCAGCGCAGCGGCATCAATAAGTCGAGCAGGCGGCTCATGAGCGACGGCTTGAAGCCTTCGACGTGCATCTCGTTGTCCTGGCGCGGAATCGGAATGTCGCCGAGGTTCAAGCGGATCTCGTCGTCGCCGCTCGCCGCGGCGAATGCGAACTGCCCCGTGCTGCGGGCGGGCTGAGTCTGAGTCGGGCGCGCAGGCGCGGCCGGGGCCGGACGTCGGACCTGGGTGGAAGCGGAATGGCCTGCGCTCATCGAGTACTCCGTCGTTGTCTAATGGGACAGTCGGCGCGGAACAGACTAGAGGAACGCGCGGACCCGCCGCGTGCGCTGCTTCACGTTCGAACGACGCAGCAGCTTGATCCGATGGCTGGAGCAGTGATCGAATGACGTGCCTCTCAGTGGAAATCGCAATCTCACCGTAGCAATGAACCTTATGTTCAGGACTTGTCGCAGCCTACAGACGGGCTTGATTCTGCTCGCACTCAGTGCTTGCTCGAAGGAGCCGGCACCGCCGCACGTCACGCCGCTCGCACCTGCGGTTACGCCGGCGAACGATGCATCTGCCAATGCACGCAAGGTGAGCAGTCAGATCACTGCAGCAGGAATCGCAGCGACATACGACGCGACGTTCGAGAAAGGTGAGCGACTGCGCATCGCGGAGCAGCGCGCCGATTCGCGTAACGCCGAGTACGAGTTTCGCGGTGCGCGGCTGCTGCATTATTCCGGCGGCGGCTTGTCGAGCGCCGATCCGATCGAGCTGCGCTTCGACTTGCAAGGCAAGCTGGAGTTGGCGAAAGCCCGCAGCGGCACCGTGCCGCCGGAAGAGATCAGTGCGATTCGCGAGCGTGCGCAGTTACTGCGCAGTCATGCGCTCGCGCAAAAGACCAACCACGATCATTACTAGCGCGCCGGCAGCGCGATTTCCACGCGCAAGCCATCGGGCGTATTGCGCGCCCGTACGTTGCCGCCGTAGAGAGAGACGATGCGCGCAGTGATCGCCAGTCCCAGGCCCGTGCCGCCGGAATCGCGGTCACGCGACTCTGCGACTCGATAGAACGGCTCGAAGATTCGCTGCAAGTCGGTCTCCGGCACGCCCGGCCCGCGGTCGTCGATGACGATCGACACTTGCGGCCCGGCGCGATCCGCACGCACCTTTACTGCCGAGGACGGCTTGGTAAAGCGCACCGCGTTGCGCAGAACGTTCTCGATCGCGCTCCGCAACAACCCGTGGTCGCCCTCGACGATCATCGCTTCGCCAGGCGAGGACCAGTCGACGGACTTCTCGGCCGCGCCCGCCTCCATCTGCGCATCCTCGATGATCTCGTTCATGAGGCTCGTGAGGTCCAGCGGCTCGCGCGGCAGCGTGGGCACTGCGCGCAGATGCGACAACTGCAGGATCTGCCCGATCAGGGTATCGAGACGCTCCGCCTCCAGCTCGATACGGTCGAGCTGCCGCGAGACGTCGGCATTGGGCCGCCGCGCCAGATCGGTCGCGACGCGCAGGCGCGCCAGCGGCGAGCGCAGCTCGTGCGACATCGCACGCAACAGGTTCTCTTTCGACGCGATCAGGTTGCGCACGTGATCGGCCATGGTGTCGAAATCGCGCGCCAGCACGCCGAGCTCGTCGCGGCGCCGCGAGAATTCCTGACCGACGCGCGCCTCCATGTTGCCTGCTGCCAGCGATCGGGCGCTCGACTGCAAGCGCTCGACGGGCTTGCTCAGATAGCGCGCCAGCGACCAGCACACGAAGCCGCTCAACAGCAGCGCGGACACGATCAGCACGATGCGCACGTCGGGCGCGAACAGCAGATTGCTCCAGATCGGCGGGCTCACCATGATCGTGTACACGGTGCCGTCGCGGTCGGTGAACAGGGGCGTGAGCAGCAGCGGATCGTCGCGCCGGCTCGGCATCAGCTCCTTGCCGAGGAAGCCCGCGTCGCGCAAACGCTCGATGTAGTTGCGATACGTCGCCGGGAGCTTGCGCTTGCGCAGGTCGTCGCCGCTCTGGTCGACGATGAAGATGCGGCGATCGCGATAGCGATGCTCGGCCTCGTCGATCCAGTCCTGCAGCGCCGGCAAACCGCCGACCAGCAGCCGCGCCGAAGCCTCGTTGCCGAGCGCCTTGATGTCGATGCTGACGCTCTGCACCTGATTGAAGCGATACCACGCGACTGCCGCGGTCGCGGACAGCACCAGCAACATCGCCGCCCAGAACGACAGGAAGATCCGCAGGAATAGCGATCTCATGTCGGTAGTCTCACGCGGACGAGCGCGCCTCGCTGCTGGCGATCAGAACGTAGCCGGCGCCGCGGATGCTGCGAATCTCCGGCAGCCCATTCTCGCCGAGCCCGAGCTTGCGCCGCAGGTTGCTGACATGCGTATCGATGCTGCGGTCGTACGGCGTGAGCCGGCGCCCGAGCACGCGCTCGGTCAGCGACTCGCGCGACTGCACTTGCCCGACGGCGCGCATCAACACTTCCAGCAGGCGCAGCTCGGTGCCGGTGAGCCGCACCGATTGGCCGGAGAGCGTCACTTCGAACGTCGCCGGATCGAGCCGCAGCGGCCCGACGCTGACCGGATGCGCAGGCATATCGTTGTCGCGCGGCGAGAACCGGCGCAACACCGCACGGACGCGCGCGACCAGCTCGCGCGGGTTGAACGGCTTCGACAGATAATCGTCCGCGCCCAGTTCGAGACCGACGATGCGGTCGACGTCGGCGCCGTGCGCGGTGAGCATGATGACCGGCACCGACAGGCTGTGGCGCAGCCGGCGCAGGACCTCGAAGCCGCTGAGCGACGGCAACATCACGTCGAGGATCACCAGGTCGAAAGGATGCGTCTGCTCGGTGAGCTTCTCGAGCGCCTCGGCGCCGTCGCGCAACAGCGTCACCTGGAACCCCTCGCCGGTCAGGTATTCCGTGAGCATCTGGCCAAGCTCGCGGTCGTCGTCGACGATCAGCAGGGAGGCAGGCAGGGTCATGGTCGCAGGTCCGCTTTTTCCGTCGGTTCGGCCGGAGAACATCGCACAGGGGTATGGCAGGAGCTGCCAAGTTTCGTCAAGTGTGCGCGCACACGCAACGTGGCGGTGCGGGATTCACGGGCAGCCGGCAAGCGCCGGCCTTGTTGCGGAACACCCGCCGCGCGCTCGACGTTTTTCCTGGAGCGCGGCACCCCGCGCTTCGAGCAAGGAGACAACCCCATGACCAGATTTCTAGCTTTGATCGCTGCCACGCTGCTTGCCTTCGCCGCACAGGCCGGCGACAACAAGGACAAGTCGCATGAGACCGGCATGAAGTCGACGGCGACGTTCGACGCGCTCGACAAGAACGCCGACTCGCAGATCAGCAAGACTGAGGCCTCTGCCGACGGCAAGCTCTCGGACAGCTTCGCCACCCTGGACACGAACGGCGACGGTTACCTGAGCAAGGCGGAGTTCCTGGCGAAGAGCAAGACCTAGCCTGCCCGCCGGATAGTCGGAGGAGTAAAGAAAGCTCCGTGGCAGCGATGCCGCGGAGCTTTTTTTTTGGCACCATTCAACCCATGCCCGTCCCCTGGTTACAGATCGTCCAGCTGGTCCCGTCGATCCTCGATGTATCGCGGGAGCTGATGAAGCGCACCAAGCAGGCGCCGCCGAGTGCGCAGCTGCCGGTGTCAGCAGGCAACGAGGAGCTCGCGGCGCGAGTAGCCAGTCTGGAAGAAAACGAGCGGCGACAAGCTGAGCTGGTGGCGCAGATGGCGGAGCAGCTCGCAGGAGTCGCGCGCGCGGTCACGGATCTGCATCAACGCGTGCTCTGGCTCACCGCCGCCGCGACTATCGCGGTGATCCTTGCCGCCGCAGCTCTCTGGGTTGCGCTGTAGGTCAGTGCGCCGACGCCTGATACAGCGGCATCACCCGCGGTACCAGCGCCTGCAGATCCCTGATTCTCGAATCACCCGACGGGTGGGTGCTCAGAAACTCCGGCGGCCCGCCGCTGCTCAGCTTGCCCATCTTCTGCCACAGCGACACCGCTGCATTCGGGTCGTAGCCTGCGCGCGCCATCAGCTCCAGGCCGATGCGATCTGCCTCGGCTTCCTGCTCACGGCTGTGCGGCAGCTGGAAAGTCACGGCTGACACCTGACTCGCGAGTTGCATCGTGGCCTCGCTCGCACCCGTCGCGACTGCGAGACCCGCGAGTGCCAGCTGCTCGGCATAGGCACGCGAAATCCGCTCGCGAGAATGTTCACGCAACGCGTGTGCGATCTCGTGACCGATCACGGCCGCCAGCTCGGCGTCGCTCGCATGCAGCTTCTCGATCAGCCCCGTGTAGACCATGATCTTGCCGCCGGGCATGCAGTACGCGTTCACGTCGTCCGTCGTCTGCACGTTCACTTCCCACTGCCACTGCGGCGCGTCCGGGCGGAACGTGCCGGTCTGCGGGATGAGCCGGCGCGAAATGTTCTGCACGCGTTGAAATTGTTGCTGGTCGGTGTTCAGTGCCCGCTTGTCTTTGGCCTTGTCCAGCTCCTGGCGATACGCGACCGCAGCGCCCTTCTCGATCTCCTGCTCGGACACCAGCATGTGCTGCTTGCGATCGACGCCGACCGCGCCGGGCTGTGTCGTTTGCACGGTCTGGCACGCGGCCGCGAGCACAGCTGCAGCGACGATGAAAAGACTGCGAATGCGCATGTGGGCCCCAACTCCTGTAGCTCGGGCTTCAGCCCGACAATCCCTGTAAGAGTTCCGGCAACGATCAGGTTCCCTGCTGCCGGAAATCAGCGCGTACCTTCGGCCTTCGGCGCCTCGGGATTCCCCTGTGTGATGTAGCGCGTGAGCCGCTTGAGCTGACCGCCGAGAACTTCGTCCACGATCGGCGCCCAGTCGGCGAGCGGCCGGTCGGCATAGCCGCCGACGTTGTACGTCAGCGTGATGCGCGAGCCGCCGCCGGCAGGCTCGATGTTCCAGGTCATGACGCCGCTGACGCCGAACTCCTGCAACGGCCCGATCGCGCCGCTCAGGCGCAGCGTTTTCGCCGGTTGCGCGTAGATGACCGTGGCGTGCTCGATGCCGGCGTAGAGGCTGAGCTTCTCGCAGAAGCAGCCGCGCACGAACGGTTCGAGCGTGAGGTTGCGCGAGTCGCCGGAATACGTGTGCTCCGGATCCCACCACTTGCCGATGTCCGCGAGCGACGCCCAGACGACCGGCGCCGGGTTCGGCACTTCCGCGACCAGACGCAGGTTGAAGCCGGCGGGTCCTGCACTGACGATTTCCGCGCGGGCCTGCGCCGCGCAGAGCAGCGCCGACGACACGATGACGATGAAGCGCAAGCGCATTGTTGTCTCTCCCCGCTGTTCTGGCGCGCATGGTAGCCGACTCGCCGGAATTGGGCAGCCGGTGCGGTTATAGTGCGCGCTCGGTCCACGATCCGAGAGGAAACCGCAATGGCGCGAGCGAGCGCGACCAGGAAGCGGGCGGCGCGCGCCGCCTCCGTGAGCCAGGAACAAGCCGAGCAGGCCGTGCGCGTGCTGCTGCAGTGGGCTGGCGAAGAACCGGCGCGCGAAGGGCTGCGCGACACGCCGACTCGCGTCGTGCGCGCCTATCGTGACTGGTTTTCCGGTTACCTCAGCGACCCGGCCGACTACCTGCGGCGCACGTTCGAAGAGGTCGAAGGCTACGACGAGATGATCGTGCTGCGCGGGATCGAGTTCGAATCGCACTGCGAGCACCACATGGCGCCGATCATCGGGCGCGCGCACGTCGGCTACTTGCCGACCAACAAGGTCGTCGGCATCAGCAAGCTGGCTCGCGTCGTCGACGGCTATGCGCGCCGCTTCCAGGTGCAGGAGAAGCTCACGGCGCAGATCGCACAGTGCATCGACAGCGTCTTGCGGCCACGCGGTGTCGGAGTCGTGATCGATGCGGCCCATCAATGCATGACCACTCGCGGCGTGCACAAACGCGGCGTCTCGATGGTCACCAGCAAGATGCTCGGCGCCTTCCGCGAAGACGCGCGGACCCGCGCCGAATTCCTGCGCTTCATCGACGGCACTTAACAGTTGCATCGGGCAGTCCCCGAATCGGGGGCTGCGCCGTTGCAGGCTCGCGGCGAGTGTGATGCGCGTCTCATTCCGCGCAGGGCCGCTGGCCCTAGCATCGATGCCGTTCCGTAGGAGTTTCACCTTGCCCGCGCGTGCCGAGCAGATCCCGACCGACAGTCGCGCCATCGTCATTGCGCGCGGCGAACACATTCATATCGAAGCCGAGCCCGGCACCGTCGCGGCGCCCACGCCGCATCGACGCCGCAAAGTGCGCGCGAGCTACGCGCTCAAGAGCAAGCTGCGCGGCTGCGAGACCGAGGTTGCGATCCTCGAAGATCATTTCGTGACCGTGCGGACCGTGCGGCCGGATGCGGAACCGTGCAAGTACGAGTTCGACCTGCGCTTCGCGAATCCGAAGCCGGTGCGCGTGCGCTCGATTTCCTGGTTCTGGCTGATACTCGCCGCGGGCATGGCGCTGCTCGCTGCCGGCGGGTTGTGGGCCACGTGGAGCGACGCCGGACGCTGGTCGAGCCCCATCTTCCTGTCCGCGCTCGTCACGCTGCTCGCCGCCAGCGGCGCGATGACCATGTTCCTGCGACGGACCATCGAAGCGCTGGAATTCGTCAGCATGCACGGCGGCGCGACGCTGGTGAGCGTGGTCGGCGGCATCGGCAGCGCGCGCGCCGGCAAGCGCTTCTTCATCGAGCTGATCCGCAGCATCATTGCCGCGAGAGCCGCGCGGCCGCAGGAGCGAGCGCAGCTGCTGCGCGATGAAATGCGCGAGCACCACCGGCTGCGCGAGCTGGGCGTACTGAGCGAGCAGCAGTACGAGCAGAGCAAGGCGCGAATCCTCGCCAGCCACTAGCCCGGCACCAGGCGCCCTCCGAACTTCTCCACGTCGATCACGGCCTTTACCGGCAGATGATCCGACGCGCGTCGCGACAACGGCGTGCGATGGACTTCGATCGATGCCATCGCACCGACCGGCCGCACCCAGATGCGCGTCAGGGCCAGAAACGGCGCGAACGATGGAAACGCTACCGGTGCGAGCGGCTCGCCGAGGATGCGGTGTGCGTCGCGCAGCGTAGCGGAGAAGCGGAACCACTCATTCATGTCGCCGAGCACCACCGTCGGCATCTCAGCGGGCGCGGCTGCGACAGCTTTCAACAAATATCGCCATTGAGAGCGCCGCTCCACGCGGCTCAAGCCGAGATGCGTCGCGATGACACGCAGCTTGTGATCGCCGAGGTCGAGCTGCACGTCGAGCGCGCCGCGCGGCTCGAATCGCCAGTAGCTGAGATCGTGGCGATGCACGCTCGCAATCGGTAAGCGCGTCAGCAACGCATTGCCGTACTGCCCGCTGTGGCGGACGATGCGCAACCCTGGAACCGCGGCCATCTCCAGCACCCGCGACAGGTACTCGAGCTGCATCGAGTCCTCTTCCTCGCCCTCCTGGTTGTCGACTTCCTGCAGCGCATAGATATCGCAGTCGAGTTCTTTGAGAACCTGCGCGATGCGCGACGGCGAGCGGCGTCGATCCAAGCCGACGCACTTGTGAATGTTGTAGGAGCCGATCGAGACGCGCCGCACGTCCGCGCTGCTGCTGCGGCTCGCGTCGCCGCTAACTCGCGCGTCCACCCACGCCTCGTTGCGAGGCCGCCGGCGCCGATGCGATGAGCCAGCGCCGCACCAGCCAGGTGGCGGTGCCGAGAGCCAGCAGCACCAGCGCGATCAGCCAGTAGTTGATCTGGCTCGGATCTTCGAGCCAGACCTGCAGCTGACCGCCGAACACGGTCGAGGTGAGCGTGCCGGGCAGCATGCCGAGCGCCGTGCCGATCAGGAAGTCGGAGAGCTTGACGCGCGCCGCACCCGCGACGACGCCCTCGACGAGGAACGGAGCGATCGGCACCAGCCGCAATGCTGTCATCGCGAGCAGTCCGCGCCTGCGCAGCACCTGCAGAATACCGTTGAGTTTCGTGCCGGCGATGCGTCGCACGGTGTTGCGATTCATTTTCTTGCCGAGCACGAAGCTCACCCACGCCGACAGCTCGATGCCGAGCATCGCGCAGGCGAATCCCATGAAAGGACCGAATGCGATCACGGCGAACAGTGTGAGCAGCGGCCGCGGAAACAGCGTGAACGCGACCGGCGTGTAGGCGAGTACCACGAGGATCGGCACCCACCATTCGCTGCCGGCACGACGTGCCCAGCCCGTGATGTGATTGCCATCGAGGAACGTCGCGAGCGGCGTGAACTTCCACAGCGCAGTCAGCGCGAAACACACGACGGCGAACGCGGCGATCTTGCCCCAGGCCGGCGAACGCGGACCGTCGGGGGTCTCATCGTCGGAGCTCAGCAGCTTCGCGAGATCGCTGAGCGCGACCGGCCGCTCCGGATCGGCGACGCTCACCATGCTCAGCACGGTCGGCGAAACCTGCGGCAGATCCGCAAGCAGCTTCAGCGTGCGCTGGTTCTGCTGCAGCTTGGGGATTGCGCCGCGCAGCGAGCCTTCGCTGTCGATCGTCTCGCGCACGCGCTCGGGTTCGAAGCCGAGATGCTCGCCGAGCAGGCACGCGCGCAGGTCGCGGATCGCGTCGCGCACGTCGTCGCGACCGAGCGCCTCGATCGTCAGGTCGCACTCGGTGTCCAGCCCCATCGAGCGATTCGCGAGGTTCGCCGAGCCGATGCGCGCAATCTCGTCGTCGACGATGATCAGCTTGGAATGCACGTCGATGCACGTCCCGCTCGTCAGTCCTTCGATGAACGGGTAGTAGACGCGCAAGCGATCGTGCTGGTCCGCGGCGCGCAGCCGCTCGATGAGCTTCGTGCGCAGCGTCTGCATCGTCAGCTCTTCGAGCCAGCCGTGACTGAGCTCGCGCAGCACGATGATGACTTCCGGCCCATCGGGCTCGCTGAGCCGCGCCGCGAGCGCCTCGCCGACTTTGTCAGCGGTGAAGTACTGATTCTCTATGTATATGGAGTGCCGCGCGGCGCCGATCATGTCGAGATACAGCGCTTCCACTTCGTGCACGCCAGCCTCGCCGTTGACAGGCGGAGCCGTGCGCGAGATGCCGACCGTGACATCGCGCAACGGATCGCGGATAGACGCCGGCCACGCAGCTCCGACCGGGTGCGGACCGGCACGGCGGAAGATGCTCTTCTTCGTCCACGGCGGATCGAGAGTTTCGTGCGTGGCACGACGCCAGCGGTCGCGCAGCAGATCGCCGAGCGATCGTGCCGCCGGACCTTCGACGGCCATCATGAGATCGTGAAACGGCGGGTACGGGGTGCCGGCCATCACGCGGTGCTGATTCTGCGGCGAGTGCTCGCAGGTGTCCCAGCGACGCGACGTCAGATCGATGCCACCGCTGAAGGCGACCGCATCGTCGACGACCACGATCTTCTGATGATGCGAGCCGCCGGTCGGGTGCGTGTTGTCGTAGCGGAAGCAGATCCGGCGGTGCGGCTTCCACGACAGGCCGTACAGCGGCGCCCATTCGCGGTCGAGCCCGAAGATCATGGGAAAGTCCCAGATCAGGATGTGGACCTGCAGCTCGCGGCGGCGGCGCACCAGGTCGTTGAGAAAGCGGCCCAGCTCCAGCTCGCAATCCCGGCCGTTCGCGCACAGCAGCCGCGTGCGGCTGTGGAAATCCCAGCCGGCGATCAGGATCGAGCGGCGCGCGTGGCGCGCAGCCTCGACGAATGCCCTGAAGTACGCGTCTGCGTCGACCAGGAAGCCCGCCCGTGAGGCGTGCTCCGCGCGCCAACAATTACGACCCGCCGCCAGCAGGCTCTCGCGCTGCTGAATTTCCTGTATTTCCGCCGCCATGCGTCGCAAAACGCCTGCGGCGGGCCGGGGGTTCCTGCGCGGTTAATAACCTTTACTGACGTCTACGACCGACAACATCTTCTCGCCCGCGACATAACGGCGCAGGTTCTCCTGCACGACCTTGATCTGCGCGTCGTAGCCGAGGTCCGAGTCGTTGGCGACGTGCGGCGTGATGATGACGTTCAGCGCTTTCCACAACGGGTGCTCGGACGGCAGCGGCTCGGGGTCCGTGACGTCGAGCCCGGCGCCGGCGATCTTCTTGCTGTTGAGCGCGTCGACCAGCGCGGACGTGACGACACTGCGGCCGCGCGCGATGTTGATGAAGTACGCGCTGGGCTTCATCTTCGCGAAGAACGCTGCGTCGAAGATACCGGTCGTCTGCGGCGTGAGCGGCGCCGTATTGACGACGAAGTCCGCTTCACTCGCCAGCTTCGGCAGCTCGTCTGGCAGACCGACGTAGCTCACGAACTCGGGGCCGGTGCGGCCGCTGGCACGCGTCGCGACGACTTTCATGCCGAGCGCATGCGCACGCTTCGCGACCTCGCTGCCGATGCCGCCGAGCCCCACGACCAACATGGTCTTGCCCTCGACGACCGCCATCCGACCCGGCGGTGTGCTGCGACGCCATTCGGCGCGCGGCTGCGCGGAGACGTAGATGTCGATGCCGCGAGTGAACGCCAGCACCATGCCCATCACGTGCTCGGCGATGATGGGCCCGCCGATGCGCTGCATGTTCGTGACGAGAATGTCGCGCTCGCGCACCGCCGGAATCGCGAGGCAGTTCTCGACGCCGGCCGTGACCAGCTGAATCCAACGGATCGATTTGCCGGCAGCGAGCACTTCAGGCGTGCACAAGCCGATCACGACGTCGGCGTTGGCGGCCTGCTTGGCGATGTCGCCCGGAGTCGCGACGATGACTTCGACGCCCGGCGCGGCGGACTGCAACGACTCGGCGACACCCGGAATGAAGCCGCCGACCAGGATGCGCTTCGGTTTGCGCCAGCCCGCCCGCTCGCTCACCGGCGTCGCCGCCTGCTCCAGGCCGTAGTGCTCGATGACACTCGCGGGTGCATCAGCCGCCTCGGCGCGCACCGCGCCGATGACGGCGAGCAGCACGACCCAAAATCCATTCGCTTTCATACGCCCACCTCTTTCTTCTTCATACCAATACTCGCTCGATACCGCCGTTGTTCGCCGCTTTCACGTACTCCGGCAGCCATTGCGGGCCGAGCACGTGCCGGGCGATCTCGACGACGATGTAATCGGCGTCGATGTCCGCGTCGTCGTTGTAGCGCTTCAGGCCCTGCATGCACGACGGGCACGAGGTCAGCACCTTCACTTCGCCCTTGAAGCCGTCGGCGCGCAAGCGCTCCGCGCCGGCGCGCACCTCTTCTTCCTTGCGGAAGCGCACCTGCGTCGCGACGTCCGGACGGGTCATCGCAAACGTGCCGGACTCGCCGCAGCAACGGTCGTTCTTCTCGACGCGGCCGTTGACCTTGTCGTTGAGCAGCGCGTTCACGACCTGCAACGGATCATGACCCTTGATCGGCGAGTGACATGGATCGTGATACATGTAGCGCACTCCGGTCACGCCGGAGAGTTGCACGCCGCGCTCCATCAGGTATTCGTGAATGTCGACGATGCGGCAGCCCGGAAAGATCTCGTCGAATTTATAGCCCTGCAGCTGGTCGAAGCACGTGCCGCAGCTGACCACCACCGTCTTGATGTCGAGATAGTTGAGCGTGTTCGCGACGCGATGGAACAGCACGCGGTTGTCGGTGATGATCTTCTCGGCCTTGTCGAACTGGCCGGCGCCGCGTTGCGGATAGCCGCAGCACAAGTAACCGGGCGGCAGGACCGTTTGCACCCCGACGTTCCACAACATCGCCTGCGTCGCGAGGCCAACCTGCGAGAACAGTCGCTCTGAGCCGCAGCCGGGAAAATAGAACACCGCGTCCGAGTCGCTGCTGGTGCGCGCGGGATCGCGAATGATCGGCACGTAGTGGCGATCCTCGATGTCCAGCAGCGCGCGCGCTGTCTTCTTCGGCAGGCCGCCGGGCATCTTCTTGTTCACGAAGTGCACGACCTGTTCTTTCAGCGCCGGCTTGCCGGTCGTCGCCGGCGGACGCGCGGTCTGCGCATTCGCGAATGTGCGTAGCACGCGATTGCCGAGCCGTTGCGCCTTGAAGCCCCATTCGAGCATCACCTTGCGCGCCAGCTTGACCGTTTCCGGATTCGTAGCATTCAGGAACAGCATCGCGGCGGCGGTGCCTGCGTTGAAGCGCTTCTTGCCCATCCGCCGCAACAGGTCGCGCATCGCCATCGATACGTCGCCGAAGTCGATGTCGACCGGGCACGGCTTCTCGCACTTGTGACAGACGGTGCAGTGATCGGCGACGTCCGAGAATTCGTCGAAGTGCCGGATCGAGACGCCGCGCCGCGTCTGCTCCTCATATAGAAAGGCCTCGATCAGCAACGAGGTCGCGAGGATCTTGTTGCGCGGCGAATAGAGCAGATTGGCGCGCGGCACGTGCGTCGCGCAGACCGGCTTGCACTTGCCGCAGCGCAGGCAATCCTTGATCGCATCCGAGATCGAGTTGATGTCGGAGTGCTGCATGATCAGCGATTCGTGCCCCAGCAGGTTGAAGCTGGGCGTGTAGGCGTTGCGCAGGTCGCCGTCCGGCAGCAGCTTGCCGCGGTTGAAGCGCCCTTGCGGATCGACTCGCTGCTTGTAGTCGCGGAACTCCGCGGTCTCGGCGGCGGAGAGGAATTCCAGCTTCGTGATGCCGATGCCGTGCTCGCCAGAGATCACACCGCCGAGATCGCGCGCGATCTGCATGATGCGCACGACCGCACGGTTCGCCTCCTGCAGCATCTCGTAGTCATCCGAGTTCACCGGGATGTTCGTGTGCACGTTGCCGTCGCCGGCGTGCATGTGCAAAGCGATCCAGACCCGGCCGCGCAGCACGCGCTGGTGAATCGCCTCGACGGCTTGCAACACCGGCGCAAATGCTTCGCCGCCGAACAGCCTGCGCAAATGAGCGCGCACTTCCGACTTCCAGGAGGTGCGAATCGAGCGATCCTGCAGGATGTCGAACACGCGTGTGCCAGCCTCACGCTCCACTCGCCGCTCCAGCTCAGCGCGCAAAGGCTCGAAGCCCAGCTGCGCGAGTTGCGGTAGCGCTGCTGCGAGGGGCGTGTCGAGATGCTCGCTGAGATAGGCCCAACGAGCCCGAGTCGCGGCCAGGATCTGTCGCGCCTCCGACTGGCGATCGCCGAGCGGCTCCTCCAGCTGCAACTCGCCGGCGAAGTACTCCTGCAGCTCGTCCAGCAGCCGCAGCTTGTTACGGAACGACAGCTCGACGTTGATGCGCTCGATCGCATCGGTGTAGTCGCCCATGCGCTCGAGCGGGATCACGACGTCTTCGTTGATCTTGAACGCGTTCGTGTGACGCGCAATCGCCGCCGTGCGCGAGCGGTCCAGCCAGAACTTCTTGCGTGCGTCCGCGTTGACGGCAACGAAGCCCTCGCCGGAGCGGCTGTTGGCGATTCGCACGACTTCCGAGGTCGCACGCGCCACTGCATCCTCGTCATCGCCGACGATATCGCCGAGCAGCACCATCTTCGGCAGCGCGCCGCGCCTGGATTTCGTCGTATAGCCGACGGCGCGCAAATAGCGCTCGTCCAGATGTTCGAGGCCAGCCAGCTGCGTACCGTCGGCACGCGCTCGCGCGTCGAGGAAACTCTTGATCTCCACGATCGACGGGATCGCGTGCCGCGCCTGACCGAAGAATTCCATGCACACGGTGCGGATGTGCTTCGGCATCCGATGCAGCACCCAGCGCGCCGACGTGATCACGCCGTCGCAACCTTCCTTCTGCACGCCGGGCAGGCCGCCGAGGAATTTATCGGTGACGTCCTTGCCGAGACCGGCCTTGCGAAACTTCCGGCCCTCGATCTCGATGCGCGCTGTTCGCAGCACGCGCGCCCGCTCTGGAGCGTCGCGGCCATCCTTCCAGGTGAGATCGAAGCTTGCGACCGCAGCTTCGTGAATCTTGCCGCGGTTGTGCGCGACACGCGCGACTTCGAGCCAGTTGCCGTCCGGATCGACCATGCGCCACCAGGCGAGATTGTCGACCGCCGTACCCCACAGCACCGCCTTCTTGCCGCCCGCGTTCATCGCGACGTTGCCGCCGATGCACGAAGCGTCGGCGGAAGTCGGATCGACCGCGAACACGAGGCCCGCGCGCTCTGCAGCTTCGGACACGCGGCGCGTGACCACGCCCGCTTCGGTGAAAATCGTGGAGACCTGCGCGGCGACTTCCGGCAGCGACGTCTGCTCGACCGGCCCGAGCGCTTCCAACTTTTCGGTATTGATCACTGCTGAGAGCGGCGTGAGCGGAATCGCGCCCCCTGTGTAGCCGGTGCCGCCACCGCGTGGAATGACTGTCAGCCCAAGCTCGATGCAAGCACGCACGAGCGCGGGGATCTCCGTCTCTGCGTCCGGCGCGAGCACCACGAACGGATAGTCGACGCGCCAGTCGGTCGCGTCGGTAACGTGCGAGACACGCGCAAACGCATCGAAGCGGACGTTGTCCGCACGCGTGTGTCGTTCGAGCAGCCGGCGAGCACGCTTGCGCAGCTGCACGGTGCGCGTGAAGTCTTCGGCAAACTCGTGCACGCAGGTGCGCGCCGACTGCAGCAACTCGCCGACCTTGCGGTCGCGCTCGACGTCCGCGGCTTCCCGCCGCCGCTGCACTTCGTTCAAGCGGTGATGCAGGGCCTCGATGAGCAGCCGGCGACGCCGCGGGTTCTCGATGAGATCGTCCTGCAGGTACGGATTGCGCTGCACGACCCAGATGTCGCCGAGCACTTCGTACAGCATGCGTGCCGAGCGCCCGGTACGGCGCTCGCCGCGCAGCTCGTCCAGGATGCGCCAGGCCGGTGCACCGAGCAGGCGCAGGACGATCTCGCGATCGGAGAACGACGTGTAGTTGTAAGGGATCTCGCGCAGGCGCATGAGGGGCGGAATTGTATGAGAAGAGTCGGGTTAATATCTCGACCCATGAACATCCAGCTCTCCGCGCTCGAAGCCCGCGTCATCGGCAGCCTGATCGAAAAGGCGATCACGACGCCGGACCAGTACCCGTTGTCGGTCAACGCGCTGACGAACGCGTGCAATCAAAAGAGCAATCGCGACCCGGTGCTGGAGCTGGACGAGCGCACCGTGCAGGAGACGCTCGACGGACTCGCCAGGAAGCACCTGGTCATCGAGCGCTCGGGCTTCGGCAGCCGCGTCCCGAAGTATCAGCACCGGTTCTGCAATACCGGCTTCGGCTCGCTGGAGTTCACGCCGCTGGAGACCGCGATCGTGTGCGAGCTGCTGCTGCGTGGGCCACAGACGCCGGGCGAGCTGCGTGGCCGCGCGAGTCGCATGGCGCCGATCGCGGAGGTCAGCGAAGTCGAAGCGGCGCTCAACCGTTTGGCAACGCGTGAGGACGGACCTTTCGTCGTGCGACTGGCGCGCGAGCCGGGCCGGCGCGACTCGCGCTATGCGCACCTGCTCAGCGGCTCGGTCGAAGGCGCGGCGGAAGGCATCGAACAATACGCCGCTGCCGATGCGCCCAGCGCCGCCACGCCGCGCGCGGACCGCAAGGCGCTGGAAGACCGCGTCGCCGCGCTGGAGCAGCGAATTGCCCAGATCGAGAGCGAATTCGCGGGCTTGAAGAAAGGTTAACTCTCTGTAATCCGAACAACTTTCGCTACCTGTTAGCGTCTCACTCCGTAGTCCCCAACAGTTACTTCTGGAGTGTTTCCATGGTGCCGAATTCATTTCGGGTCGGCGTCGCCGTGCTCGCCGCTGCGATGGCCTCGGCCGCGTGTTCCGGGAATATCGCAACGGCAGGTGCCGCGGCAGCGGATGCAACGGTAGCCGCTGCACCGAGCATTGCCGCCCCACCCGCCCGCTACGCCGGCACGCTGCCGGACTTCGCAAGCCTCGCCGAGCATTACGGCCCGGCAGTCGTCAACGTTGCCGTCATCGGCAAGCGTCAGCAGGTCGATCTGCCGGAAGGCATGTCGCCGCAGGATCCGTTCTACGAATTCTTCCGCCGCTTCGGCCAGCAACCGAATCAGCGCAACGCGCCGCGGCCGCAGGGTGAAGGCTCGGGCTTCATCGTCAGCCAGGACGGCTACATCCTCACCAACGCGCACGTCGTGGCCGACGCCGACGAGGTCACGGTGAAGACCACCGATCGTCGCGAGTATCCGGCGAAGGTCGTCGGCGTCGACGAGCAGAGCGACGTCGCGGTGCTGAAGATCAACGCGCAGAACCTGCCGACCGTGCGGCTCGGCGACCCGTCGAAGCTGCGGCCCGGCGAATGGGTCGTCGCGATCGGCTCGCCGTTCGGCTTCGAGAACAGCGTCACCGCCGGCATCGTCAGCGCGACTTCGCGCGCCATGCCCGGCGGCAACTACACGCCGTTCATCCAGACGGACGTCGCGGTGAATCCCGGCAACTCGGGCGGCCCGCTGTTCAACCTGAATGGCGAAGTGGTCGGCATCAACTCGCAGATCTACAGCCGCACCGGCGGCTACATGGGC
>CADEEJ010000067.1:17068-21033 GCA_902826315.1 uncultured Steroidobacter sp. | reverse complement strand
TCTCCAGCGCTTCGAGATATGCAGCGACGTGCTCGATCGGCACGGGTCCGAACTCCGCAGCGAGCGCATCGCGAATGTCGCGCACGCTGCGGCGGCCGTCGACGAAGTTGAGCGCCTCGATCGTGTACTCGCCGCCGCCGCCGCGCAGGCCGGAATAGTCCGCGAGCGCCAACGCCGCCGCTTTCTCTGCACCGAGATGATCGACCAGGTAATCGTAGCCGAACACACTCATCGGACCCTTTGGTTCGGCATTGCGCACGTACACGATGCCCGGTGGCTCGCGCTTGGCGGAGCTGCGATCTGACATCGATATGTCAGCCAGTTGCCCGAGAAACCGTTGGCGCGCCGCACGCATCGCAGCGGGCACGACCAGCCAGCGCTTCATGGAGTCCAGCACGCCGCGCTCGTAGGTCATGTGCAGCGTTTCGATGGCGCCTTGCTCGACCGACGGCAATCCGTCGCGACGTTCCAGCATCACTGCCGTCCGTCGCAAGCTCTGACGTTCGAGCAGTGCCGTGAGCTCCGGCAAATCGTCGGCGGCCAGATTTGCGAGGAACCAGCCACTCGCTGCACCGATGAACCCCGCGCGCTCCAGCTTCGTGGCATCGATATTTTCCGGCAGATCGCCGCTGGTATGAATGTAGCGGTCCGGCCAGTCGTTCATATATATGGTCGGGATGCGGAACGAGCTGTCGGTGAGCACCACGTGGTCGCTCCCAGCATCGAATTCCTTCACCTGCGCGAGCAGCGCCTGCTTGTCGCCGCCGGCAGCAATCATGGGGTAGCGCGCGCCGCGTCCAGCTGCGAAGGCGTCGCTTTCGGCATTGACGAAAGCGGCGAACGCCTCGGCCACATCGTTGATGAAGTTCGGCAGGCTGGCGGGCGAGCGCGTTACATGGAAGACGGCCTTGGTGCGCGGGCCGCCTCCGACCATGTCCATGTGGATAGCGGCAACGATCTGCTTCGCGAGATCGGGGCGCGCGTTCAGCGCAATGGTGCTGCCTTCGATTTCGGGAGGCCAGAGGAAGCGCAGCGTGCGGCGCGGGCGCGCGAGCTTGCCCTGCGCGATCAGGTGAGCATAGGTGCGAGCAACTTCCAGGATCGTGGCACAGCCGCTGGCGTTGTCGTTCGCGCCCGGCCGGGGATGATCCAGATGGCACGTGAAGGCGATCTGCTGCTGAGCCAGCGCGGGATCGGCGCCGGCGATCGTCGCGGTGACGATCTCGTACTCACCTGGATGGCGCCGAGCCTTGACACTCGCATGCAGCCGCACCGTTTCACCCGCGGCCAGGCGCGCCTGAAAACTGCGCGCCTGCTTGAGTGACACCATGAAGCCGAAGGTGCGACGCGGGCTGAAGCTGTCCAGATGTCCCCAGCGCACCAGCGACTCGTCTTCACGCGACCAGGCCGTCGGCTGGTTCTGCGCGTAGCTGACGATGCCAGCCGCACCGAAGCGATCCACTGCCAGCGGCGCCACAGCCTCGGGCTGCGAGCTGGTCAGCACGAGTTGGCCGCGTAGCTGCTTGCCCGCATAGTCCTGCTCCCGCGTCCCTGCACCCACGTCCACCAGATCGGCAGTGACCTCGCCGCTGTCGCTGTCCTGAGCCAGCGACAGCGGCATGGACTCCCAGCTGGCGATGCGCGTGGCCGGCTGCCACTGTTGATCGCGCCGCTCGAGCTCCCACAGTTCGGCGAACTCTGCATCCCATGCGGGCCGGGATTTCTGAGTGCCGAACATCGTCGTGCCGTCCGCGGGAAACCGCAGCACCTCCACGGTCAATCCCGCGCGCCGCAGCTCGGCAACGATGTGCTCGGTGGCCCGATGAAACGGTTCGGAGGCGCGCATGCGATGCAGCTGCGCGAACACTTCGACATCACGCTTGGCGCGATCGCCGTCGAGCTCACTCGCAAGCGCTGCGATCACCGGTTCCGGCAGCAACGGCGGCGTGGCAGCACTGACCGCGCCACTGACGAACGCAGTCGTCAACCAGCACATCGCGACATGCGCGATTCCAAACCCAAGACGGTTGGTCACGTCCGGCTCCTACTCAGTCGAAAGATTCATACGGCCGAGCAGTGTCTGCCACCTGGGATCCGAGTGCAGGCTGTCGAGACGCGGATCCGTTTTCACGTAGTTCAGCGCGTCGCGCTCTTCGGTCGCTTGGAACAGCAAGCGGAAAGCTTCGTCGTTATCGCCCAGTGCGGCGTAGGTCGTTGCCAGGACAAACCACTGCGATCCCTTGGTCCGTTGCAGATCGAGGATTCTCCTCGCCTCGTCCGCCTTGCCCATCCGCGCGTAGATGCGAGCCACGGCGGGGCTGAGATCCTGCGCGCGACCTGACACCTTCTTCTCCTTCTCATGGACGGCAAGCGCCTCATCGAACCGACCCATCTCCTCATAGACATCGGCGAGTCGCCCATAATTGCCCGCGGCCTGCGGCTGCAACTCGATGGCCTGGTTCAGATGCAGGATTGCCTCGTCGAACCTGCGCGCACGATAGAGGATCCTGCCGAACGCCGACTGGACCGTCGGCGACAGCGGATCCAGTTGCTCGGCTCGCTCGATGTGGGCGAGCGACTCCGGGAAGCGCCCCAGGGCCATGAACAACATTCCTGCAAAGAAATGCGCGTCCAGGCTGTTCGGGTCGAGCTCCAGGGCGCGGCCGAAATCCTGCTCGGCACCCGACCAATCCCAGTCGTACGAGAATTTGATGCGGCCGGTCGAGACGTGCGCGGCCGCGAGCTGCGGATCGAGCTCCAACGCCCGAAGTGCGGCGGCGCGTGACTGCGCCTCCACTTGCTTCGGAGACTTCGTTCCCCACACACCCCGCCACCACCACGCGTGAGATAAGCCCGCATACGCGGCGGCGTACCTGCCATCGAGGCGTGTCGCCTGTTCGAAGTGATCGATTGCTCGCGTCAGGTCCTCCTCGTTCAGCCTCCACAGATAGTGCTGGCCCAGCAAGTACTCCTGATAGGCTGCGGGATCGACCGAAGCCGCCGCTGCCAGGTGGGCACGCTCTTCTGCCGTGATCTGAACCTGGATCTCTTCGGCGACTGCGCGTGAGACTTCACTCTGCAGCTTCAGGATGTCGGTCAAGTCGCGCTCGTACTCGCGCGCCCACAGATGCGTATCCGTCGCCACGTGAATCAGCTGCACGCTGATGCGCACGCGATCGCCGGTGCGCAGGACCGACCCTTCGACGATCGCATCCACGTTCAGGGCCTGCGCAATCTCAGGAAGAGATCGGGTGCCGCCTTTGAACCGCATCACCGATGTGCGCGAGACGACGCGCAGCGCGCGGATACGGGCAAGGTTGCCGATGAGTGCTTCGGTCATGCCGTCGGCGAAATATTCCTGCGCCGGGTCGCCTGACAGATTGGCCAGCGGCAGTACTGCGAGCGAGGTGATCGCCGGTTGTCCTGCTCGTGCACTTGGCGGATGGCGCAAGAGGTAGACCGCGAGGACTCCCGCCGCGAGTGCGGCCAATCCACCGAGCAGCAGCAGTCGCAGTATCCACGGCTTGATTCCTGGCGCCGCTGCAGGTGTAGGGCCTTCGCGCTCAGCCTTGCTTCCTGCCGACTCTCGAACGTCCGCCACGAAGCGATATCCCTTGCCCGGTACCGTGACGATGTATGTGTGCTGGTCCGGTTTTTCACCCAGGGCCTTGCGCAGGATGGAGATGTTTCGCGCCAATCCTCCCTCTTCGACAACCGTGTCACCCCAGACCCGCCCGAGCAGCTCGTCCTTGGTAACGACGCGGTCGCGCAACTCGACGAGGACAACAAGCGTGTCCAGGACCTTGGGCGTCAATGCCACGGGTTGGCTGTACCGCCACAACAGTTTCTTGTTGCCATCCAGGCGGAACGGTCCGAACTCGTAAGTGGCCTGCGACGCGTGCATGACGCCTAAGAAGACTTTCGAAGAAAAAAGAAGCTCAGGTGGAAGGACTTGTGGCCGCCCT
>CADEEJ010000067.1:7470-16968 GCA_902826315.1 uncultured Steroidobacter sp. | reverse complement strand
CAACCGAATCCGCTTAGGCAAGGGAGAATCCGATGACATCCAGAATCCCGAGAGTAACAGCCGCTGCCTGGTTCGGCGCCTGGGCTCTGCTGGCCGGCAGTGCGATCCAATCGCGAACCGCGCTCGCCCATGACTGCGCCCCGGACAATCAGGTGCTGGAGTGGAACCAGGTCTTCATCGACACGCTCATCGCGACGAATACACCGAACTCCTCCAGCCAGCGGCTCGGTGCAATCGTGCACACGGCAATCTTCGACGCCTATAACGGGATAGAGCAGCGCTATCGACCCATCCTCGTGCGGCCACGGGCGGCTCCCGGCGCGTCGCGCCGAGCTGCGGTGATTGCCGCCGCGCACACCGCACTGCTGAGCCTGTTCCCGACCCGGCAAGTGGAGTTGGAGTCCAGCTATGCCGCCTCCCTCGCGGCGCTGGCCGAGGACAACGAGGATTGCAGCGCATCGCGTGACCACAGTGCAGCTTGGCAGTCGCATGAGCGTGCCAACGCGTGGCAATCGCGGCTGCGCGGTATCGCGTGGGGCAAGGAGGTTGCGCAAGCAGTACTCGCGCGGCGCGAGACCGATGGCTTTGGCGGCACCTACGTTGCCTTCGGCGGAGGGCTGGCGGTGGGCCAATGGCGGCCAGTTGCGCCGGCAACTGCGATGAGCGCGCAGGGGTTGGCATTCACTGCCCCCTTCGTCTTGGTTGCGAACACCCAGTTTCGACCGCCAGCACCACGAGCTTTGGACAGCGCGACGTATGTGAACGACTTCAACGCGGTCAAGTCGCTTGGTCGTATTACTGGCTCGGCGCGTACCGAGGAGCAGACAGCGCTCGCTCCCTTCTGGGAAGGCAACGCAAGCGTTCACTGGAATCAGGCAGCAAACCAGATAGCGCGCGCCCACCACCTTTCGATCTCCCGCGCCAACCGCCTGCTCGCGGTGTTGAACATCGCGATGGCCGATACGGCTTTGACCATCTGGAGCGCCAAGCGCTCGTATGGCGAAGATGCGGCGCAGGTGACATGGCGGCCGATTACCGCCATCACACTGGCAGCTACCGATGGCAATCCGGGCACGACTCCCGACGTCGACTGGAAACCTCTCGTCACGACGCCGTCGCACCCGGAATACCCTGCCGGACATCCCAGTCTCAACGGGGCGGCCGCGAGCATTCTGCTCGCGCACTTCAGCGACCGACAAACATTCAAGCTCACGACGCCTGGACAGCCGAGCCGCACTTACACCAGCATCAGGCAGGCGCGCGCCGACGGCAACAACGCACGGGTGTGGGGCGGCATGCACTATCCGAGCACGGTCGCAATCAGCGATGCGGTCGGCAGAGCGATCGCGCGCTATGTGGATCGCAACTCAATGCAGCGACTGCATGGGCGGCGAAACGGACCAGGGCCCGCGTTCGGCGTCACATCGAGCGGATGAACATGGCGATGTGATCGATTTCGGGCATGTTGGTCATCTTGGCGCGCACGCCTTCCCCGGAGCAGGTGCCGACGATGCGCGTGACGTCACGCCACTCCGTCGAGTTGCGCCCTCGCCGCACCCGGTCGATGAAGGTCAGTTGATCGCCGCGCAGCCTGAGAAAACTCCCACCGCCCTCGCTCCCCGAATCCAATTGATAGACCTCGACCTCGGCCTGATCCGAAGGCAGCTTGGCCCCGGTCGAGAACTCGGTCAGCCATTTGACTTCGCGCGTCTCAGGATCGGTGAATCCGACCTGATAGTTGCGGTTGGCGCCGAACACCAACGCGCAGGGCGTCGGGCCGAGGTTGCGCGGCACGGTGGCCTCGGCGTGAAACGACTGGATAAGTTTCCCGCCGCTCTTGAGCTCGCCATTGACCAGCACCGCGAACCCGTCGGCCAGCGCGCGCCGGTCGCCCGCGGCGCTGAAGCGGACCGGAAACGAGGCGCCGCTGCCGGTGGCGATCTGCACCTTGCCGTCCGCGCCTTCGATGCTCATACCAACGTCGGTGACGGCAAACTTCACGTCGACGACCGGCGTCGAGGCCGCGAACGACCCGGGCGCCCAGATCACCACGAGGTACGGGCTGCCGCGCGGATCGCGGTAACCATAGGCAATCAACCCGGGGCCGGCGCGACTCGACGTCATGCAGTTCTCCCACGCCTTCACCGAGGCCGGATCCCGCACGCTGGATGTATAGAGCGAGATCAGGCTCGTGTCGCGCGCGCTCGAGGAGCTCACGTTCTTCTGGTGTTGCTCCTTGGCCTTGTTGAAGGTCTTGGAGAATTCCTCCTTGCTCAGCGCGCGATCGTAGGAATGACTGAACTCGAGCTCGCCGCCGATCACGCCGTAGTGAAATTCGGTGGCACCACTCGTGTTCTGTGCCTTCTTGCTCGCGAATGCCTGTTCGTATTCGGCAAAAGCCTCGGTGTCGGTGAGGCTGAACAGGTGCTCCTCGAACGCCGCCCGTTCGCTGGCCGTGGAGTTCGTGGAGTTGCTGACGCGATTGAACAGATCCTGTTGCAGGATGGCGTCGCAGCGGTCGCCTTCGCCATTGGCCCGCGCGACGGCGGACAGCGCCAGGAACGAAAACAAAAATACTCTGTGAGTGTTCACGACATGCTCCTCGCAGTGGTTATTCCTTGAGCGAAACGTCCGCGTAGCAGGAATAGATGTGATTGGAATCGTGCAGCCGGAACGCGATGTCGTGCGCGAGGCTGTGCTCGAACGCGCCCGCGTCGGGCTCGACCGACTTCTTCAGGAGCTCCTTGATCCCGCGAACGATGTCGATGTCGAGCGCGTGGAGTCCGGATGCGAGCTCGCGGTCGAAGGCCGCCGGGATGCTGATCCTCTGGACCAGGGAAGGCATGAAGCTGCGGTAGAAATCGCTCAATTGCCCCGGCGTGAACTGGCTGAGGTCCCCAGCCGCCGCGCGACGCTCCTGTGCCGCGCGTGCGTCGTAGAAATAGTCCTTCGTGTCCGGTGGCGGTGTCTGCAGCAGCTGGTTGCACATGCAGGTCATGCGGCGGGCGGGCTCAGGCGGCACCGCGTCGTCGGCGAGCACACGCACGCAGCGCTGCAATGCCTCGCGTGAGTCGGACGTCGCTGCAGGCGCCATGTTGAGCACTAGTTCGACGCGGCGGTTCTCACGGCGCTGATCCTCGCCGGAGGGATTGTTGACGATGGGTCGCAACGTACCGGCACCCGCCGTGAGAAAGCGCACCAGCTCGATGCGATCGGGCGGCAACATGGCCAGGCTGGCGGTCTGCTTGAACAGCACTTCGAGCGCGTTGTCGGCGCTGACGGCCCGGTTACGGCTGACGGCCACCTCGAACCCCCGGCCCTGCGCGTCGAAATCCGCGTGACCGATGGTGGTGACTTCGACGTTCTGGCCGGCGCGCGCGGCGCCGACCAGAGCCGCGGCAAAGGCTTGCAGCTTCACCTGCGCTCCAGCGTCGAGCTTGTTCACGTCGGTTGCGTACTGTGGATAGTTGGCAATCGTGACGGTCTGCTGGCCGAGGGCGGCGGCTTGCGCGCCGCCGAGCAGGAACAGCAAGGCGAGGCGCAGCAGCGCTGCGCGCTTCTGGATGGACATGAGACCCTCCCGGTGGTTTATTGGCTCCAACCAGAGAAGCGAGAGAGCGCGGAAAACCCCGCCACCCGTTCGTCATGACAGCCGACTCGGGTCAAATCACCCAGCTACTGCAGGATTGGCGGCGCGGCGATCGGCACGCCGAAACTCTGCTGTTCCAGCTATTGCTCCCGGACCTGCGCCGCATAGCGGGACGCTGCTTTCGCGGCGAACGCGCCAACCACACGCTCCAACCCACCGCGCTCGTCAACGAAGCCTTCCTGCGGCTCGCCAATGCGCGGCGGATCGAGTGGCGCGACCGCGGCCACTTCCTGGCATTGGCAGCGCGCGTGATGCGGCACTACCTCATCGATCACGCACGCGCACAGCCCAGCGTCCGCTTCCTGCCCATGGAAGGGCTGACCGAAGGTCTGCTCGGCAGTCACACGCCGCTCGACCTCGTCATCGGCATCGACCGGCTGCTGGATGAGCTGGAAACCGAATCGTCGCAGCGTCGGGCGGTGGTCGAGCTGAAGTTTTTTCTGGGCATGACGGATGATGAAGCGGCCGATGCCTTGGGCCTGTCGCTGCACACGCTACAGCGCGAGTGGTACCGCGCACGACGCTGGTTGTTCGAGCGAATGAATACGGAGCCATGGACAGCAGCGCCGAATACGACCGCCGCGTCATGACCTTGCTCGCGCGTGCGCGCGCGTGTGCGCCGGAGGATCGCGAGTCATTTCTGCGCGCGGCTTGCGAGGGCGACGGAGAGTTGTTCGACGAGATCTCCGATGCGCTCGCCTGGGAAGCCCGTATGGGTTCCTTCCTCACCACGCCGCTGATGAACTTCATCGACCTCGCCCGGCCTTTCGAGCCCGGCGACGTCATCGCCGAACGCTTCGAGATTCAGCGCGAGATCGGCGAAGGCGGCATGGGCGTGGTCTACGAAGCGTTCGATCGCAAGCGAGCGCAGCGAATCGCGATCAAGGCGGCGAAACCCGGCTTCCAGACCCTGCTGTCCCCGGAGCTCGAAGGCGCGCTGCGCGTGCGCCATCCGAACATCTGCCTCGTGAACGAGATTCACAGCACGCCGACCGCCCAGGGTGCCGTGGATTTCCTGACGATGGAGTACCTCTGCGGTCAGACGCTGAGCACGTATCTCGGCAAGTTTCGCGATAGTCACGGCGCGCTGTCGCAACCGGAGGCGCTCGACGTCGCAGTGCAGATCTGCGCCGGCGTAGCGGAAGCGCATCGCAGCGACATCCTGCATCGCGACCTCAAAGCATCCAACATCATGGTGTGCCAGGGCGCGGACGGACAGCGCCGTGTCGTCATCATGGATTTCGGACTTTCGGGCAGCGAGGCTTCGCCACTGGCGGAGCTCGCCGGCACTCCCGCGTACATGGCGCCCGAACTGCTGGCCGGTGGCGAGAATTCGCAGGCGTCCGATATTTACGCGCTCGGCATCATCATGCGCGAGCTCGCTGACGCGGGTGGCTTCGCCGACGCGCGCTGGCAACGCACGATTCGCCGCTGCCTGGAACCCGATCCGGGCGCGAGATTCGACAACGCCACGGAAGTCGCCGACTCGCTGCAATCACGTTGGCTGCGCAAGGAGCGAATATTGGCCGGCGCAGCGCTTCTGGCCCTGGTGCTCGCGCTATTCAGCCTGCAGCCGTCCATCAACCAATGGCTCGCTGATCACCTGTGGCCGCCGGCGTCGAACGTGCGCCTCGCGGTACTGCCGGTGACGGCGGATGGCGATGCGAGCAATGCCATGGGCGGTGTGCTTCAGGACGTGTCGGGACGCGTGGCAAAAATGCGCAGTGCGCGCCGAACCATCATCGTGCTCTCGCCGCTGGAACTGTCGGAGAGCGGCGTAACGACGCTGGCTCAGGCCAAGTCCGTGTTGCACGCGACGCACGCGCTGCGAACTGCCGTACGCAAAGAAGGCACGGAACTGGTGATGCAGGCTTCGGTGGTGGACCTCGACACCAATGTCACCGTAGGAGAAACGACCGGACGATATCCGCCCGCCACGCTGGGCAATCTCCCTTCAGCGCTCGCCGGTGCCGTGTCGTTGGCGTTGCGACTCGACGCCGCCTCCGCAGCTGAAAAACTCAATGCCGCAGCCGCACGGTCGTACGACCAGGGGCTGCACTATCTACATGACGACGACGCAGACGTCGCGAAGGCGATACCGCTGTTCGAGCAGGCCGCGCGTGACGACCGCGGCGCCACGCTGCCGCTGGCAGCGTTGATCGAGGCCGAGATCAAGCTGTTCGAATCGACCAAGGACGCATCGAGAATCGCAGCCGCTCGGAGCGCGCTGCAGGAAGCGCAGAGCATCAATCCGGATTCGGTCGCCGTCCTGCTCGCCGCCGGCCGGCTCGGCGAAGCTACCGGCGAATACGAACGCGCGCGCGAGAACTATCAGCGCGTGCACGAGCTCGATCCGCGCAATGTCGAAGCCTATCTACGCATGGCGAGTATCGACGACGCGCTCGACATGCCCGAACGCGCGATCGATTGTTATCGCAAAGCCATCGACCTCGATCCGGGCTATTTCAAGCCGTACCAGCATTTCGGTGTCTTCTATTACTACCGCGGCCTCTATCGCGAGGCGGCGGAGCAGCTGCAGAAGGCCATCGAGCGCGCGCCGGGCCGCGTCGATGCGTACACCAGCCTGGCCGCCGCGTTGTCCGATGCCGGCGACGACGATGCCGCGGAGCGGGCGCTGCGCGCGTCATTGGAAATCCGCGAGACAGCCGGCGCCTGGAACAGCCTCGGCGCGATACGCGCGTATCAGAAGCGGGACACGGAAGCCCTGGGATTCTACGAGCGTGCCGTGGCACTCGACGCCGGCAGCTACGTGTACTGGCTCAATCTCGGCGACGCCGCGCGCCGTTCTGGAAGCCACGCACGGGCCGCAACCGCCTACCGCAACGCGCTCGAACTGGCGCGCGCGCAGTTGGCACAGAATCCTCGGCTCGGACTGCCACGCGCCTATGCCGCGTATTTCACCGCGCGGCTGGATGACCTGGCGCGCGCGGCAGATGACATCGCCGAGGCCATGAGATTTTCGCCCGGCGACACCAAGGTGATGCGGCGCGCGGTGCTCACCTACGAAGCGATGGGACGTCGTGACGATGCGCTACAGATACTCGTACGCCTCGGCCCGGGCATCCTGGGCGAGCTCGCTCGCCATCCGGACCTGGCGGATCTTTCCCGCGATGTACGCTTCAAGAAGCTGTTGCAGAAACCATGACTGGAGGAGCCCATGACGACGAAACACCATGAAATCGAAATCACGGTCGTCGACAAGAGCGTGCGGCAGCCCTCGCCCATGCCGCAGCTGTCGGTCGGCGACACCGTGCACTATTTCAGCAAGCATGACGGCAAAGTCGTCGTCCGCTTCCCGGGGCGCTCGCCCTACCGAACCGACGACCGCGTGAACACACAGGTCACCGGCACGGAAACCGTGACCGTGACGCAGCACGGGCTATTCAAGTGCGGCTGCCAGCTCGAGCTGTCGGACGGCACGGTGCTGGGGTGGAACCCTCGCGACCTGGCCGGTACCAAGGATTCCGGCGGCGACCACGACGTGCGCAAACCGAATCGACCTTGAGACGGCCGGCCGCTCGGATGAGCGGCCGGCCTGCATCGATTCCCGCGTTCGATTACTTATTCTTGATCTGGTCGAAGAACAGATCGAAGTTGCTCACGCCCTTCGTCGAGATGTTGAACAGGAAGTTCTCGTACGAGGTTCCGGTCTCCTTGAGTCCCTTCTCGCTCAGATCGCGCGGTCCCGGATCCGCGGCGCCTGAGCCTTGCGTCGCACCGACGAGTGCAGCGCCGCGTGCCGTCGGGCCCCACTTCAGCGTGATCTTGCCCAGGTCGCCCAGCTCAGTCGTGAAGTAGTTCGGACTGCTGGAGAAGAACTCGCCCACGCTGAGGAAGTGCACTGCCGCCGGTTTCGAGCTCGTGTCCACCAGCACCGCGCCCGGATTCCCGAAGAAACCCGTCGGATCGAGGTCGGCCCACAACGGCGAGATTCGCGCGGGTCCGGCGAGGAAGTTCGGCACGGTCGCCCGGAAGTTCGTATCGCCGGCACCGAACGAGAGGCTGCCGTTCGAATTGACGAACAGCGAGTTGTGCGTCTGACCCTGGAACTTGAATGGCCTCGTCAACGTGACCGGCACGGTGTCGTCATCGCCGATGTCGATGAGCGTGCCGCGATAAGTGTTGACGTACAGCGCATAGCGTCCCTTCGATTCGCCGGCGCCGATGAAGGTCACATCCGGGAAGGTCGTTACCGCGACTGCCAGGCGGCGATCGACGGTGGTCTGCAGCAGCAAGCGTGACAGCAGACCGTTGCCGCCGTCGTCGTCTGCGACGAGCAGCTGCTTGGTGTCGGCATCGAAGACGCCGATGATGCTGTCGATTGCACCACGCACGACTTCGATCGCGATGACGTCGCCCGCGCGGACGCGGAAGCTGTAGAAGTCGATATCGTCACGGTCCGGCTCGATCACCGTCGCGAGCGCGGGATTCGCGCTGTCGAACGGCAGAATGAGCGGAGTCGCCTTGCTGATGCTGTCGTTACGGCGGAGCAGCTCGGTCAGATCGAGGATCCGGTTCACTCCGTTGAAGCGCAGCGTGCCCGTCAGATCGAGCGTCTCGTTGGCACCGGTGCCGACGAAGTCCTCGAAGATCGCGGGAACAGGAATCACGCCGCCGATGGAGCCGTGCAGCCCGCTCAGGTTCGACTCCTCTTCGAAGCCGCTCGTAAGCGCGCTGCCGCAGCTGTAACCGGCGAGGCCATCCACGGCCGAGTGCGCGCCGTAGCTGATCGAGAACCGGTTACCGACGGCGACGCCGAGCAACTCGCTCAGTCGATCCTTCTTCGAGATCGTGATGGCAAAAGTGTTCGCGCCGGCCGCCGGGAACTCCGGCACGCCGTCCCAGCGCACCGTGAAGCTGTCCGGCGACGTGCCGAACGTGACGGTGCCGCCGGCGTCGGCATTCAAGTCATCCCAAATGCCCGCGATGCGAGGCGGCCCGTTCAAGACTGCGAGAGTGGACTCCGAGAACGCGCCGTCGCCGCGCCCGAAGGTGACGCTGCCGTTGGCGTTCACGAACAGCGACGTGAAGCGCTGCCCGCAGAAATCGATCGGGAACGCCGGGAACAGCTCGACGAAGCCATCGTCGCCGACCGCCAGCGGCTCACCCGGCTGCGGCACATTGAAGATGACGTTGACGCCGCTGCGGGTCGCGCCCGCGGCTGCGCTCACGGCAGCGAACGTGCTGGTCACATCGCTGTTGGACTCTGCGGCGCCGCTAGCGAACTCCTCGGGACCCGGCAGGTCGCGGGGAGGTGTGGAGAAGCCGCCATCCAGAATCTCATCGACGTAAACCGCGTAGCTCGCGCCGGGAGTCAATCCGGTGAAGCGGTACGTTCCCACGACCGGGCTCACCGCAGGATCGACCTCGTCGGTGAAATCGCCGGACAGCGCGGAGACCGCGTCGAGGAACGGACTCGCGACATTGCGCGCGATGACGTTCACGCCCGAGAGCCGCGTCGTGCCGTTGGAACTGAAGATGGTCCCGGCGACGGCAGCCGTCGTGGCGAAGTAAGTCGGGTCCGGATACAGCCGCGAGATCGACGTGATGTCGTCGCGCCCCAGGCTGTCCTCGCCGAACTGCGGGCCGAAGAAGAACGGATACATCGTCTCGAGCAGGCCCTGGTTGACGAAGTCCGCAACGGTCGGCGCGCCGAACGTATTGTTTGGCGCCGGCCCGCTGGTCTCGGGCGTGCCCACGGCGATCCCGAGCAGGATTCCACCATTGGTCTGCGTGTGCGCAAGGTTACTGAAGTGACCGAACTCGTGAACCATGATGGAGAGCCCGGTCAGCGGATCGGCCGGACTGAACTCCGGACCGTTCAGGAA
>CADEEJ010000067.1:5490-7370 GCA_902826315.1 uncultured Steroidobacter sp. | reverse complement strand
AGAAACGGCACCCCGTCGTCGCAGTTCGCCAGCGGACCGGCGGCCTGCGCGGAGGCGATGACGAGAAGCGGCGCCGCAAATGCGGCGAGAGCAATGCGCATGAGCGTGTTCATCGCTTTTCTCCTTGCTCGGCGACGATCGCGCGCACGCGCTCCGCGAGGACTTCATACGGGAGCGGACCCTTGGCGACACCCGCCACCAGTCCGGCGTTATTTACACGGTTCGCCGTCGGCTGACTCGGGATCGACGTATCGATGTCGAACAGGCCCTGCACCAGGCCTACGGGGCTCGAAAGCGCGATGCTGCTCTCTGCCGTGAGGAACAGCAGGTAATCCCGCCCGCGCTCGAGGCGGGGCATGTCGCGGAAGACCGAAAAGTGGCGCGCGCCGTTGCGCTGCGCATCGGCTTTGAGACTGCCGACCATTTCAACGTCGGCATAGGTGATGTCCTTGACCGTCGCGAACTCACCCTTGAAAACCTCCGTCACACGGATGCGATAGAGCGTCGTGTCGAGCTGCCCGCCCCCGACGCTGACGGTTCCGGGACGCACGTCCGTGACCGTTCCGCGAAACACGCGGGCGGCCGAGGCGGTCATGCCTCCCAGGTCGAAATGTTTGACGGTCGTTGCGTCCGCGCAGGGAGTTCCTGCGAGCGACGCGACCATCAATCCAGCACAGAAAACCGCGCTGATCAGTCTCATATCGAACCTCCGCACTAGAGCTTCGTACGTTGATCTGGCAATGAAAGCGGGATGCGAACGGGTGGAGAGCCTTTGCGAGCGATCCGTCGCTACTATTCGTGAAGTTTTGCCGCTTCCTGCAGCTCAGAAGTTTCTAGCCCCGCGCGTCGGCTTAGTCAATGGGAAGTTTCGGCGGGAAGCGGCGTACATTGTCGAGTGTCTGCGGCTGCATATCTCGATCGCGTAGTGAAGATCGTGCGCATCTGCTTGATCGACTGAAGAGTCGCAGACACTGTTCGATGCGGACGCAGTGCGATCTGCGGCCGCGCGCGACCGTAGTCTCAGTTGGATGAAATGCCTCCTCGAGTCCGTGAGGGGTGAATTGCGAGCGCGCTTTCGCGGAGACCCAGAATGCTGCAGCAAGTGTTGTTCGTGCAGGGCGGTGGCGAGGGCACCCATGACGAATGGGACAACAAGCTCGTCGCACATCTCGGGCACGAGCTCGGCCCTGACTACGAGATTCGCTACCCGCAGATGCCGGATGAAGCCGATCCGCAGTACGCGCGCTGGAAAGCGGCGCTCCGGAAAGACTTAGCCAGACTGGCCGATGGCGCCGTGGTGGTCGGCCACTCGATAGGCGCCACGATCCTGATCAACGCTCTCGCCGACGAGCCATCCGCGGTCACTTTGCGCGGCATCTTTCTCATCGCAGCGCCCTTCGTGGGTGAAGGTGGATGGCGCAGCGGGGAAATCGACACCATGCGCGGTCTCGGGAAGAGACTGCCTGCGTCGACCCCGGTCTATGTCTATCACGGCAGCGAAGACGAAACAGCGCCGCTCCAGCATGCCGACCTCTACGCGCTGGCAATTCCGCAAGCTGTCGTGCGGCGGCTCAGAGGTCGAGACCATCAGCTCAACAACGACATGTCGGAAGTTGCCGCCGATATCCGGCGCCTTGGGTGATGGGGCCGGTCACCGGGCGTTAGCCTGCAGCGAGCGGGAAGACTGCGCACGCCAGCGATGCAACCAGCATGACCAGGCAAACGAGCACTGCCCACTTCAACGTAAAGCGCTGGTGATCGCCGAACTCCACGCCGGCGAGACCGACCAACAGGTATGTCGAGGGCACCAATGGGCTGAGCAGGTGCACCGGCTGGCCGATCAGCGAAGCGCGGGCGATCTCGACGGGTGAAATACCGAA
>CADEEJ010000067.1:0-5390 GCA_902826315.1 uncultured Steroidobacter sp. | reverse complement strand
GCGATCATGAACAGCACGGGCAGCGGCAGCACGCCCAGCACCAGCGCCACGAGCAGCAGCAGCGTCAGCAACGCGTTGACTGCAAGCAGCCTCGGTCGACGCAAAGCCTCCGCATTCGATTCCTCAGTGATCAACGCGCTATCGACGATCAGGGTGACCTCGATCACGTCCGCACTCAGCGAGAGGCGACCGAGACGCTGCTTCTCGCGCCGGCCCAGGAGCCACGCGAGGCCGAACACCGCAACGATGCCCATCGCCATCGCAGGCAGCATCGGCACGAATACAGCGGCGGGCTCGACATGCAGCGCGCTCGCTGCGCGCGCCAGCGGGCCACCCCATGGCGTGAGGTTCATCACCCCACTCGCAAGAATCGTCACACACGTGAGGTTCAGCGGATCGAGGCGCAGCCGCCGGTACAACGGCAGCATGGCGGCGACCGTGATCATGTATGTCGTCGACCCATCGCCATCGAGCGAAACGAGCGCCGCGAGCAGCGCAGTACCGACGACGATTCTCACCGGGTCGCCGTGGACCACGCGCAGAATCGCGCGGATCAGCGGGTCGAACAGGCCGGTATCGATCATCAGGCCGAAGTACAGGATGGCGAACATCAGCATGACGCCGGTCGGTGCCAGCGTGCGCAGGCCGGCGAGCATCATCGGGCCGAGCTCCGCTCCACCGAAGCCGCCGAGCAAGGCGAACACTATCGGCACGCTGATCAACGCGACCAACGGCGACATCCGCCGCGTCATGATCAGCGTCATGAACGTGGTGACCATGCCGAAGCCGAGCCATGCCAGCATGTCGTTCAAGCCTTCAGTATCACTGGCAGCACGACGCGCGAAGCACGCTCCTTGTCTACAAATACGCGGTTCGTCGCGACGCGCATCTCCCCGCCCGCGCCTTCCGCTGCACCCGTGTTCAAATTCAGATCGAAATGCGGGAAGTTGCTCGACGACACGTCGAGCCGAATGCGGTGACCGCGCTTGAAGAGGTTTGACGTCGGAAATGCCGTCACCTTGATGCGATACGTCTCGCCCGGCGTCAGCGGCGTCGGCCGCTCCCAGGAATCGCGATAGCGGCAGCGCAGGATGCCGTCGGTCAGGTTCATCGCGTAGCCCTGCGGATAGTCCTCGTTGGGCGGATACACGTCGACGAGCTTGATCGTGAAGTCCGTGTCGGGACAGTTCGACGCGATCCACAGCTCCGCTTCGATCGCACCGGTGATCTCGACATCGCTCGCGAGCGGCGCAGTCTGGAACACGAGCACGTCCGCGCGCTCCGCGAGCGACCGATACGGCGCGCGTGAGCCGAAGAACGCTGCACTTTCCCGCTGATCGAACGCTCCACCAACCATCACGGGCTGACCCGACGTCACCGTCCCGCCGATCGTCGGCACGGGATGACGCGGATCGTAGTCGTACACGCGTGGCGGCGCTTTCGCAGGCGGCGCTGTCTCGGACAACGCGCCATCGCCGTGCAGGTAGAAGCTCGTCGGCACCGCTGCGGGAATCGGCCACTGCTTTTCGTCGCGCCAGCGTCCGCCGTGATCCATTCGACCCGCCACGTTCTTGCGACCGCTACCGCCGCCCATCACGAAGATCCGTACCGGCGGCTCGTTGTCTACTGCATTCTTCTCGCCTTTCAGCCAGCGATCGAACCAGCGCAGCCGCAGCGTCAAAAGATCGGGCGCGACATTCCCTGCAAGCTGCGCCGCCGACCCGAAGTCCACGTCTCCCGCGAACGTCTCGTGGTTGTTGCCGTGGGTCCAGGGACCGAGGATCAACCGCTGCGGACTACGCTTGCGCCGCGTGAGCGCGACGTAGTTGTCGGTCGCGGTGCGCGGGTATGGGTCGTACCACGACGACATCCAGAGAACCGGCACATCGCTGAACCGGTCGTACGAGCCTTCGGCGTAGATCCCGACCTGCTGCCAATAGTCGTCGAAGACGCCGTGCTCCCATTGATCGAACACATAGCTCTCGTACTCCGGCGCGAGGCTCAGCGGCGAATGGCCGCGCTTCCACGGCATGCGACCGAACCATTCCTTGATGTCGACGGCCTGTAGCGCCGCGCGTTTGACCGGATCGTCGCGAATCTCCGGCGCCTCCAACGCGGCGTTGAAGGCCCAGGTCACCTGCTTGAGCTCGAACGCTCCGCCCTGGCGAATGCCACCCTGGTACGCGTTTGCGAATCCGCCGGAGTCGATGAACATCGCGGCCAGGCCGGGCGCGTTGAGGCACGCCAGCGCGGTTGTCGTGTGCGCGCCGTAGGACAGGCCTTGCGTACCGATCCGGCCGTTGCTCCACGCCTGCTTCACGATCCACGCGCAGGTGTCGTAACCGTCGCGTCCATCGCTGAGATACTTGACGTACTCACCTTGCGAATTGCCGCGGCCGCGGCAGTCCTGGAAGACCACGGCGTAACCGTGGCTCGCGTAGATGTTCGCGATCTCCTCGCTCGCGTGCCGCCGGGTCTTGCCCGACTTGCCATACGGCGTGCGCTCCAGAATCACCGGCGCGCGCTGCGTCAGCGGCTTGCCGTTATGCGCCGGCAGATAGATGTCCGTCGCCATCTGCACACCATCGCGCATCGCCACCATGACGTCGCGTTGAACGATGACGTCGAACGCGCCACGAACGATGTCTGCGAAGCCCCGCGCCGGCAGGGCCAAGGCCGCGGCAAGCTGCAAGAACCGCAAAGCGAATTCTCGACGTCCGATCGTGCGCGGGGTGCTCAGCTCAGGCATCGGGTTCGAACCTCCGTGTGCTACGGTAGCCGTCGTCGCAGTGAAAGAGAACATTCATGAGGCTGATCAGGCTCGGCGCGCCGGCAAGCTTGCAAAATCTCCAACTGGTCGAGGAAGCTCCGCCGCAGCCGCGGCCGGGCGAAGTGCTCGTCAGGATCCGCGCGGGCTCGCTGAATTTTCACGACGACATGGTCGTGCACGGCAAGATACCGACCGCGCCCGGCCGCGTTCCGCTGACGGATGGCGCTGGCGAAGTCGCTGCGCTCGGCGAAGGAGTCGATGGATTCGCGGTGGGCGACAGCGTCGTCAGCACTTTCTGGCCCTACTGGTTCGGCGGTGAGATGTCGCCGGCGATCAGGCGCGAAATACCCGGCGAGACTGTCGACGGCTACGCCAGTGAGTACGTGTGCAAGCCGGCTCACTTCTTTACTAAGGCACCGGCGGGCTACACGCATGTGGAAGCTGCAACGCTTCCCTGCGCGGCGGTCACCGCTTGGCGAGGACTGGTAACGTGCGGCCACGTCAGGCCGGGCGATACGGTGCTGGTCCAAGGCACCGGCGGCGTGTCACTGTTCGCGCTGCAATTCGCGAAGGCTGCGGGAGCGCGAGTGATCGCCACCTCCTCCTCCGATGAAAAACTGGAAAAGCTCCAGCAACTCGGCGCCGATGCAGTCATCAACTACCGGGCCGTTCCGGAGTGGGGCCAGAAGGCAAAGGCTCTGACGGACGGACGCGGCGTCGACCACGTGATGGAAGTCGGCGGACCGGCCACCTTCCTGCAGTCGATCGCAGCGTGCAGGACCGGCGGGCACATCGCGATCATCGGTGTGCTGACCGGCTTCGCGGCACAAGTGCCGATCCCGGCGCTGTTCTCGAATCAGATTCGCACCAGCGGGATCTCGATCGGCAGCCGCGCAGATCAGGAGGACATGATTCGCGCGCTCACGGTGAATCGCTTGCGGCCCGTCATCGACCGCCGCTTCCCGCTGCCGGACATCGTCGCCGCCTTCCAGCACTACGAGTCGCAGCAGCACTTCGGCAAGGTCTGCCTGGAGATCTAGAGCGAACGCACTGGACTAAGCCACGCCGTATGCAATGATTCGTGCATGAGATGCATCGCAGTCGCCGCCATGCTGTGGCTCGGCTTCGCGCCTGCTGCCTGGGGCGCTTCGTTCCCTTGCGAAAAAGCAGGGACTCCCCTGGAGAAAACGATCTGCGGCGACGCCAACCTGTCGCAGCTCGATGAGCATCTGGGTCGCTACTATTTGGTAGCGCGCGAGACACTAGGCGCGGCGAGCTCGTGCGTTGCGCAGAATCAGCGTAACTGGCTGAAGTCCGAGCGCAACCAATGCAAGGATGCCCCGTGCCTCGAGCGCGTGTACCTGGAGCGGCTCGCCGAGCTCGACGCCTTGCAGCCAGGCGCCTCGGCCATCCGCAACATCGAGCTGCCGCGCGTAAAGACACTTGCATGGGTGATTGCACCGGCAGAAGACACGGTCGCGGCGCCCCGCAATCCGCAAGCACAACCGCTGATCGTTACTGGCCGCATCCTCGATGAAGTGAGCGGCGGTGACGGCTACGCGATCCAGGAGGCAGCCGGCGACAAGTATCTGCTGCTCACATTGATGTTCATCACGGACTCTTCCGCCGCCATTCTCGAATCGCTGGCAAAAAGCGCCGCAGCGCGCTACGAAGCGCGCGGCTCGCTCGAGGTCTCCAGCGACGGCAGCAAGCATTTCGCTCCGGGCGCATGCACGTTCATCTACCGGCTGCCCGTCCTCTGACACAAGAGCATCGCTGCCTTTCAGTATCTGCCATCGATCCGTAACATGAAGTTGCGCGGCTCGCCGTACCAGGCATGCAGCTGCGGCGAGTTGATGGATTCGTAGTAGTGCTTGTCGAACACGTTGTTCACGCTGAGCGCCACTTCCCAGTAGGGATCGATCTCGTACGCAGCGCGCAGATCCAGCACCGCGTAGCGATCCTGCGTGAGCTCGTTTTTCGTGCGGGATTGTGCGTACAGACTGCCGCCTACGGTCCAGCGATCGAGCGCGCCGGGCAGCTCCCTGCTCATCCACACCTTCAGCAGGTGCCTCGGCGTGATCGCCGATAGCACTTCTCCGCCGACGTCCTCGTTGATGTTGTAGCTGTAGCCCGCGCTGACGAGCCAGCCCGGCGCGAGCGCGCCGGTCAGTTCGAGGTCGACACCGCGGCTGCGCGTAACGCCTCCCACCCAGCAGCAAACGACCGAAATGGTGTTGGGTAGCACGGGTGCCGAAACCGGTACGTTGCGCTGGGCAATCCTGTACAGAGCCAGCGCACCATTGAGCGCGCCGTCGCGCCAGGCACCCTTGATGCCGATCTCGGTGCTGACACCTCTCGCGGCGCCGAGCGCACTGCCGTCCCGCTGCTGTCGCACGCCGGTGCTCAAGTAAATGTCAGCATAACTGGCGTACGCCGAGTACCGCTCGCTGAAGTCATAGATCAATCCGGCGTATGGCGTGACGACATTGGTGTTGCCGGGATGAGTGGTGATGCTTGGGCTGAGCACCACGCCATTGAGCTTGAGCCGCGCGGTGCGGTCGCTGTGATCGCTACCGTTGCGCGCGCCGGCGACTGCCGACCAGGCATCGTCGAAGTA
>CADEEJ010000066.1:17570-21426 GCA_902826315.1 uncultured Steroidobacter sp. | reverse complement strand
AAACGGACTGGAACCTCCTTGTCCCAGTCCGCCAGCGCGACCTTTACATCGAGTCAGAGTCCCCAACCCTCGTTGAGACACCGCACGCCTGAATTCGCGTGCTCCACGAACTTGCCGGTGGCCAGATCCAAGCGGCGGGCCCATATGACATCGTCGAGCCACTCCTCCACTTCGGAGCCTCGCACCGCCGCGACGATTGTTTCATCCTGCTTGCCGTCGACCTCGCAGGTCGACATTGCCAGGAGGTAACCCTCGGGCATGCGCGGGAATGGCAGCGCATCCGTCACGGTCCAGCGTGCTTTGCCGGCTTCGTCCCGGCCTGCCAGCCGCGCACCGAAGAGCGTTTGCGGAACGTTGCTCGAATCTTCGAGGATACCGATCGAGAAATCGCAGCCGGCGATGCAGGCGCCTTGCTCATGCACGACGCCCGCCGGGTACGGCGGGATGGTCGTGCCCACCAGGCCGTCAGCCAATGCGGCCGCCGGAACAATTGCTGCAAACCACGCCGCGATCTTCATCACATCGACCCGATCATGTTGATGAACACGCCTTCGCTGCGGAAGCTCAGGTCCGTGAGGTCTTCCGAGAAGTCGGTGAAGTTGTAGCCGGCGCCGACTTTGAAGTGCTTGCCGACGTAGCGATACACCGCGACGAGCGCGCCGGCGCGCTGTTCATTCAGGTCCGCCATATCCAGCATGCGGCCTTCCAGCAGGCCTTCCCAGCCGCCGAACTTCAGGTCCGTGCGCAGGATGTAGAGCGACGCGCGGTTGTCGAAGAACTGCGGGTTCTCGCGATCCAGGCTCAACTGGCCGAGGCGGTAGGCGTACTTGCCGCCGATCGACCACGAGTCGGTGAGGTCGTACGTCAGGTCGAGCGCCGCGACATGGCTCTTCTGAACGAACTGCGCCATCGAGTTCGTCGGCGTCACCTGCTCCGTCGTCGGCACGTTATAGAAGTAGGTGTACTTCGCCAGCGCGTTCAGCCGGTCGTGCGCGATCGGGCGATAGCCGTAGCCGACCACCGCTTCGGTGTAGCCGCCATCGTAGAACTGTCCGAGCGAGCTCTCGCTCTTCGCGTGGTTGTACTTGCCGACGACGCGCCAGTCCGGGTTGAGCTGGAACTTGAAGCTGTTCCGGAACAGCCACGTCGTGCGCTCCGAGGTCGCCAGGTCCGGCTGCTCGGTCTTGTCCAGTCGATACTCGACTGCGCTCGACAGCTGCACGGCCTGCCAGCCGTAGCCCATGCGAACGCCGCCGGCCTCGCGATCGATCTTCGCGCCGGTCAGCTCGTCGGTGAGCGTGCCGATGTCGGTGTTCGCGCCGAAGTTCCAGCGCTCGTTCGGCGCCAGCGTCATGCCGGTCGCGTGCGTGAGGCCGGACATATCGTCCGTCTCCTGGTAGCGCTCCTCGACGAACATGCTGCTCGAATCCGACAGCCGCCGCTTCATGCCGGAGATCAGGTTGCCGCGACGGCCGCCGCGCAGACCGTTGTCGGTGCGCTCGTTCTCGAGTGCGTAGTTCAGGTACAGCGTCGTGCGCTCGGAGAACAGGTAGTTCGTGCCGAGCCGGCCGCCAGGGCCGAGATCGCCGTCCGACACTTCCGCGTCGACGCGGAAGCGCTCGGTCATGCGATACGAGCCACCCATGCCGTAACGATCGTTGTCGGGCCGCTCCTCGCTCTTCGACAGCGTGTTCTGCGCGAAGGTGTAGGCGCGCCACGAGGCATTCGAGTCATAGCCGAGCTGCAGCACACCGTCGGTACGCTCCCCCGTCTCGCGATTCAGCGGCACGAACGGCCCTGTGTACTCGCGCTCGTCCTTGCGGGCACCGGCGCTCACGTTCCAGCGATCGGTGATCTGGTAGCCGAGGTTCAGTTCCTGGGTGTTGGCGAACAGTCCCTGGTCCTGATCCTTCTTATCCGCCTTCGCACGGATGTCGAAGCGCTGGAACAGCTGCATGCCGAACGTGCCGCCGACGTTCTCGACGTCTGTCAGCGTGCCGAAACCAGGCGACGAGTAGCCGGCGCCGAGCGATTGCGTGTACATCGTGAGTCGACCCGGCATGCCTGCGAACACGTCGCCGAAGCCGACGCTCAAGTCGGCGCGATACGAATCGGCGCTGGCAGACTCGAAGCCCGCCGTATCCGGATTGACGAAGCCGAAGCCGCCGTCATCCGAGAAGATCGCGCTCGACACCAGGCCTTCGCTCTTGCCGCCCTGCACTTTCAGCCACGAATCCGCGCTCATGCGCAGCGTGACGTCGGCGCCGTCGAGACTGCTCTCGGTGTCGCCTTCCTCGTTGCCGTTCGTGGTCAGGCCGACCTTCACGTAGTCGTTGATCCACATGTGCGCCTGGCCGCCGGTCGCGAGCGTGTCGAGCTCGGTGAATCCCGGCGTGTATTCGTAGCGTGCCACGAGGTACGCAGCATCACCGCTGACGGAGCCGCTGCGCACGAGCAGGCGATCGTCGACCGTCGAGTTCAGGGGCTCGGCCAGCACGATGCGGCCCTGCAGATAATCGATGTCGTAGTCGAGCACCGGCCGCAGGTTGACCACGCCGCTGACCAGGCCCGAATCCTTGTCGCGCAATTCGACGCGCAGCCGCTCGGACCCGACGAGGATGTCCTGGTTGCGCAGGAAGTACAGCGAACCGCCAGTGCCGCGGAATTCCTCGCGGCTCGCCAGCGTGCCCGGTTCCGCGGCGAAACCATCGAAAGTGAAGCGCTGCTCGCCGAAGCTGGTCGCACTTTCGGTCTGATAGTGGAAATTGCCGCCGTACAGGCCGCGGTCGACGTGCGCGAGCTCGTTGTCCGCGTAGTTGATCTTGAAGTTGCCCCACATCACGTGACTGTCGTTGTGCGCCAGCTTCACGTACGCCTTGCCGAGCGTCGGCGCGACTTCCTCCACGACCGAGTCGTCACCGAACGTCGGATAGTGCAGGTCCGGGTCGATGCGCCGGAACAGCGAATCGGGCGCCTTGTTGACGAAGTTGCTGAACAGCTCGTCGACCGGGCCTTCGCGCGTGTCGGCACTGGCGCTGATGTGCCAGTCCTCCTTGAACTTGCCGGTCACGTAGAACGCGAGGCGGGCGTCCAGCTCCGAGTCGTAGTCATAGGGCGCGTTCTCGCCTTGCAGGAGCTCGGCCGGACCGCGCGTATTCGTCTTGGACGCCGTCACGTCGGCGATGCCGACGTAGAACCAGTCGTTCTTCTGGAACTCGAGGTCGCGCAGGAACATCGCGCCGTTGCCTTCGTCGTCCAGCACCGCGACTTCGACGGTGTGCATGCCGGCCGGCAGGATTTCCTCGGCGAGGAAGTTACCGGCCGGATCGACCGGCACCTGCTTGCCTGCGACATACACGGTGTGATGCGCAGGGATGCTGCCGCCGCGAACCTTGATCGTGCCGCTGCCGAGCTGAATGTTGTGCGACGTCAGCCCGCTAGCGCCGTAGCTCGCCAGCAGCTCATTCGGCGGCTGCGCCGGCGCATCCGCGGGCACGTCGATGCGCTTGCCATCGTCCAGCACCAACCACAGCGGCTGCGGGGTCGTTTCGTCGAAGTTGCCCTGCTTGTCATACGCACGCAGCACATATTGCAGCTCGCGCATCGGCGCAGTCGTCTGCTCTGCCGTCGGCTCCCACTCCGCGAAGCCGCCGGCGTCCACCGGCAGCACCTTCATCGGCGTGGCCTGCGTCGACTGATCGGCCTGGAAGATGCGCACTTCGGTGCGATCGATGAACGCGGAGTAGTTGTTGTACATCCGGAAGCGCACCGGCGTTCCGAACAAGCGCGGCGCGCGCAACTCCGGCACGCCGCCCAACGCAGTCTGGATCTCTTCGCCCGGCGGCGTCTCGACCAG
>CADEEJ010000066.1:15965-17470 GCA_902826315.1 uncultured Steroidobacter sp. | reverse complement strand
ACGCTCAACCGCGGGCTCGACTGCAGATTGTCGAACTGGAACAGGATGTCCGCTTTCTCCAGCGCCACGTCGGTGCAGCGCTGAATGTCGGCCGAGCTGCGGCCCGGATCGTCGATCGGCTCGCCATCGACAGTGATGCGCATCAGGTTCAGCCCAAACGGATTCTTCGGGCTCAGCTCGCGCGTCAGCGTTTCGATGTCGACGCCTTCGTAGTCGTCGAGGATCGCGGGCTCGTCGTAAACGACCTGCACCACGATGTGCGACGTGCCTTCCTGCGTGAAGCCTTCGTTGACGACGTCGCCGGACTGCACGAAGCCGCGGCCCTCGTGCTCCGCCTGCGCCTCCGTCAGGCTCATCTCCTTCACGATCGTATCCATGGCGCGACGCGCACGCGCCGCGGCCAGGCCGATGTCGTCGCCGTACACGATCGCGGTTCGGCGATCGAGGCGCTCGTTCTTCGTGTAGCCGATGAAGCGCAGGCGCACGTTGGTCTTCTCGGCGATGTCCGTCATCGCGCGACGCAGTTGCTCTGCGTAACCGGCCGGAATCACCGCGCGGCCGCCCTGTTCGAGCTGCAACGGCTCGATCACGCCCCAAGGCGGATTGTAGACACGCGTGACGACCTCGCTGCCCGGCGCACCCGGGCACAGGCGTGGCTCATCCGGCAATTCCGTCAGCGGATCGTCGTGCCAGAACTCGACTTCGATGCGGCGGTTGGCTGCACGCCCTTGCTCGGTGTTGTTCGTCGCGACCGGCGTGCTCGATCCGCGGCCGTCGCTGATGATCGCGTCGTTCGGCAGGTCGAGTGCGCCTTGCAGCGCGAGCGCGGCTCGATGTGCACGCGCCTTCGACAGCGCCAGGTGATTGCCATAGATGCGCGAGTTGCGCTCGGTCAGCGGCACGTTGTCGGTGTAGCCGATCAGCTTGACCACGACGTTCTGCTTTTCCTGCAGATTCTCCAGCGAGCGCTTGACGTTCGCGACGAACGCCTCGGAGACCATCGGGTTCTCCTCGTACAGCAGCGGCTGCACGAGATTGCGGATGCGCGTGCGATGCGCCATGCCTTCCTTGAAGCGCATCTTGCAAACCGTCTCCATCCGGCAGACTTTCACGCGCTTGATGTCGTCCCTGACCAGCACCTCTTCGTCGGCGATCGCGGCCTGTATCTCGTCGTACCAGACCTGCACTTCGACACGGCGGTTCAGCGCGCGGCCTTCCGGCGTCGTGTTGGTCGCTACCGGTTTGGTCGCACCGGCCCACTCATATGAAATGGCTTCCGCCGGCAGGGCCAGGCGCGTCTGCAGGAACTCGGCGACTTCGCCCGCGCGCTCGCGCGACAGGCCGGCGTTGTCGCCGTAGACCCTCGCGAGGTGGTCGGAGAGCGGCTGATCGTCAGCGTGACCGACCAGGTGCAGGCGCACGTTGCGACGATCGCGCAGATCGTCCAGCGCCTTGCGAATCGACTCGACGTAGGTCTGCGGAATGTCCGCGACGCCCGAATCGAA
>CADEEJ010000066.1:13638-15865 GCA_902826315.1 uncultured Steroidobacter sp. | reverse complement strand
ACCTGCTCTCGTCCCGCGCATGTTGCGGCGGCGCGCCGAGGCGCCAGAACACTTCCGGCTCGATCGTCAGCTGGTAAGTTGCGTTCGCATTCGCGGACTGCCACCTGCTCGCGATTTCGCTCTTGATGATCGCCAGGCGACGCTGGACCAGATCCTCGCTCTCGACGTCGGCGAGGTACGAGAGGCGCAGGATTGCCGGTGCCTTCTGCAGCTCCTTCATCAACATGTCGAGGCGCGGACGCCACTGCGCGCGCATCTCCGTCGTGCCCGGCTCGAACACGGCGTCGGCGAGATCCAAGCCGATCACACGGTGCAGCGACGCACCGAAGTTGAACTTCAGCGCTTTACCGCGCGTGGCGCGTTCGATCTTCACCTGATCCGTCGAGGAGCGGAAGCCGCTCGGCAGCGTGCGGTCGTCGAGCTTCAGGACGAAGTTGCTGCCGCGTCCTTCGCGCGGAACGATCGCGCAGGTGATGTGGAATCTTCCGTAAGCGTCCGTCGTCGCCGCGAGACCGCGCGCGCTCACGACGCGCACGCCCGGCAAGCCGGTTTCGCCGAGGTCCTGGTGACCGTTGCGGTTGGCGTCGTCGAACACCTTGCCGGTGACGTCCGTACAGTCGAACGTCGGATCCGGTATGACGCGGACCGTCGCGGACGCTTCGTTCGACAGCGCGGTGCCGGTCAGCATGTGAGCCGCTTGCACGCGATTCACGAACTCGCCTTCGCTGACACCGGCGCCGACCGCGAGCAGCACGAGCAGCTCATGCTGTTCCTGCCGATCGACCGCCAGGTCGCTCCAGATCAGCTCACGCCCGGCCACTGCAGGCTCGACCGGCTCGCGGTCGATGCGCGCCGAGCCTTCGACGTAGCGGAAGCCCGCCGGGATGCGGTCGACGATGCTCACGTCGAACAGCGGCACCTCGGTGACGTTCTTATATGTGATCACGTACGGCACGAGCTGGCCGCGCACCACGTTCAGCAGCGGCGTCGTCTTGGAGATCTGGATCGCGCCCTGCAGGTCCGGATCCACCGGGATGTGGTTGTTGTAGATCTGGCTCGAGCCCGGGACCAGGTTGTTGTTGAGCTTCAGATGCGCTTGATACCGCGTGCCGGCACTGCGTGCGCGCACGGCCAGAGTCGGCGCGAACTCAGAGGTCTGGATCTCGCAATAGTCCGGCGTCGCCGAGAGCGCATCGTCGATGCCGCCGGAGCACGCGGGTACGGAGAACGCAGCGGTCGTCGGACCCGTGGTCGGCGGAATGATCGCCGAGTACGTGCCGATGTAGCCGGTCGGCGGCGGCGTCACATCGATGATGTAATTGCCGTCGTTCGGACACGCCGGATCTGCGAAGTTCAGGTCGAAGCGGTAATAGCCGCTCGGCAACGTGACCTGGCCCTGCTGGGCCGGATCGTCGAAGCACGCCGCCGGCAGCAACGAGTTCGAGCCTGCACTCAACATGCGCAACGTCACGCCCGCGACGGAGCCGCGCGACACGGAGTTGTACGCGACGCCGTTCGGCGAGATCGGCAGGTTCAACTCCTGCAGGTTGCTGGCGAACTCGACGATGATGTTGCTGATCTCCTGCAGCCCGTTCGTGAACGTCGGCGAGTAGGCGAAGCCCAGCTTCGCGGTGTTCGACGTCGCCTCCGGCGCGCTGAAGCGCAGCTCGTACTGCTCGCCCGAGATGTAGTTCGGCGGGATGCCGCTGATGCGATACACGCCGTTCGCATCGGTGGTCACGCTGCGTAACAGCCGGTCGTTGCGATACAGCGCGACCGTCCAGCCTTCGAGCACGCGCTCGTTCGCTTCCAGCGTGCGGTTGAAGTTCGAGTCGTGCCACGCCTTGCCGTTCAGGATGCCCTGGCCCGGGATGGCGCCGACGTCGATGGTGACGCTCGCGCTCGCGGTCTGCGGCGGGTCGTTCCACTTCACCGTGCCGATGTTGGTGACCTTCGTGCCGTCGAGCAGATCCGGATTGATCACGGCGCGGAAGCGCAGCACCGCAGTACCTTGCGGCTGCAACGGACCGTAAGTCGTCGAGTAGTCGGCGGTGATGACGCCGGCGTTGACGGCGATGCCGGTCGTCTGCGCGTTCAGCGTCGCCGAGTTGTTCACGTACGTGAGGTAACCCGGCACCGGCATGTTGAGATCGTCGGTGATCGTCACATACAGCGCCGGCACCAGCGAGATGTTGGTGACTCGCACGGTGTATTCGAGCGTCTTGCC
>CADEEJ010000066.1:6895-13538 GCA_902826315.1 uncultured Steroidobacter sp. | reverse complement strand
TTCGGGACGTAGGTGGTATTCGGCGGGACGTTGTCCGCCAGTATCACGGTGGTCGCCGGAATCGTGCCGTTGTTGTAGATCGTGATCGTGTAGCGCAGCGTGTCGCCCGGATCGACGATGCCCGGCGAGCTGTTGTCGATCTGCAGCTGCGCCTGCTTCGTCGCGAACAGCAGCGGCACGTTGCCGACCACGTCGCGCGTCGGGTCGTTGACGATCGGCGTGCGCGGATCGTCGGACGGAACATCCACGATCACGGGCGCCGTGGCATTCACGAACGCCTGGTTCGAGATGATCGTGCCGTCGGCCAGATCCGGGTACGTGGTCACGTCGAACTGAATCGTCGCGACGTTGTTCGGGGTGGTAGTCGCGTCGGCACGCATCACGCCCGGAGTCGTGTTCTCCGGCGCATAGATCTGTATGCCATCAGCCAGCGGCGTGATGCCTTGGGCATTGTCGTTCTGCTGCGTGCCGTTCAGCGTCGTGGTGCCGGCAACGTAGGTCGTGTTCGCGGGAATCTGGTCGCGAATCGACACACCGGTCGCATTCTCGGTACCGATGTTCTTGACCGTGATCGTGTAGCGCATCCGGTCGCCGGCGCGCAGAATCGTCGTGCTCGCACCGAGATACGTGGATGTCTTCAGGACACGGAACCTCGGCGCGGACGTGATCTGCACGCGCGTCGGGTCTTCATCGCCGAGCACCAGCGGATCCGGCGGAGTCGCGCCGAAATTCGGGTCGTCGCTGCGCGCGACTTCGAGGCTGTCGACGTAGATCTGCGCCTGGTTGTACACGAAGCTCTGGTTCGGCAGCACCAGCGCCGTGCGCACGTCGTACTCGATGACGATAAACGTGCCCAGTCCGCCCAGACTCAGGTTACGGATGTCGACGAGGCCCGAGTTGTTCACGCCGCCGGAGGGATTCGAATTGGTCGCATGGCCGCCCGCCGGCACGGTCACGATATTCAGCGTGCCTGGAACGTAGACCGCCGCGTTGTTGAGACGGCCGAGCTCGTCACGCAACCTGAAGTCGGGGACCGGCGTGTTGCTCAGATTCTCGATGCGGATCCGGTAGCGCAGCGTATCGCCGGGCGTCGCGTGCGTAGCGGGGCTCTGACCGCTCGTGACGTTGCTCACCGTCTTGGTGAAGCTCAGCACCGGCAGATCGACTGTGACGGAGTGCGCGTCCTGATGGTCCGGGATACCCACCGTGCCGTTGGTCAGCACGCGCGTGAACGACTCGCGGGTCGGATCCGTGCTGGGGCCGTCGTACCACTGAGTCGCACCGGCCACGTTCGTGAGCACGGCGCCACCCTGTGAATCGTCGTCGAGTTGCGTGCGGTACGTGATGATCAGACGTTCGTCTTCGCTGATCACTGAAGCGGCGGTGTTCAGCGTAGTGAACGTGAGCTCACATGCTGCGCCGTTGTAGACGAGCGAATAGTCCGTGCCCTGGACCAGGGGACCTTTGCCCGGGACCTGCGTCAGGCCGTCTGCCGCGAAAACGCGCGCGCTCAGGATTTCCGGCGTCGTGTCGCACATGCCACCCGTCGCGCCGTCGGGCAGACGATCGACGAGTGTCACGTTGAACGCATCGGCATCCGTGTTGAACGGATCGACGTCGCCCGTGTTCTGCGCGTCGATGGTGAAGGTGCCCCACTGCGCCGGCTTCAGCGCCGTCGGGCCCGACTTCTCGACCTGGATCACCGGCGTGCCCGGCGGCGGCGTGAATTCGCCGACCAGACCCGTGGTGTTGGTCACACCGCCTTCGAGCGTAGTGAACGTGGAGACCGGATTACCTGCGGGATCGAGAAAGGCCAGCGACAGCGTGTAATCCACTCCATCGACGTTGAAGATCGTGGGCGTCGGCGATGCAACGATCGACACCTGGTCCGAGCACCCACCGGGGGGCGGCGGCCCTGGCAGATCGAATGGACAATTCTCCCCCGGATCCGGTGTGTTGTCCGTCTCAACGTGGTTGAACGTGTAGGTGAACGTCAGCGGCGGGCGATCGACGCCATCGACCCTGATCACAAGGACGACGTCGAGCAACACGGAAACCAGCGAAGGATCGCCGACCACGAAGTTCCGATGCACGAACGACCCGAGAGAAAACGTCGGGAAGGGCCCAGGCAGATCGAATTCATCCGGCAGCGGCTGCGCTCGCATGAAGTCGTAGCCGCTCTGCTGCGGCTGCGCGACCGTCGTCGTGCCCCAGCGGATGATCGAGGTCGGGTCGCCGTTCATGATGACGGGCAAACCTCCCGCAGGCGTGGGTTGGTTGGCCATTGCGTCGCGCCAGGAACCGGTCAGCGATATGTACTCGATCGTGGCCGCCGGCGCGCTCGGGGCCGCAAGCAACGCGACCAGCGCGCAAAGCCATGCGCTCAGGACGACGAACGATTTTGCTTGCGAGAACTTCACGTCAGGCCGCCGGCAGGAAGTCGATTGGATAGAGGATCGTGATCGCGGGCACCGGCTTCGCGCCGAAGTCGAAGCCCTTCACGCGCTCGACCACCAGCGCCGTCAGCTCGGGCGCGTTCATGTCCGACGCCTTCAGCTCGCACAGCGACACTGAGCCGTCGGGCTCGATCGTCAGCTTGAGGATCACCTGGCCCTTCAAGGTCGGATCGCGACGCAGCTCCTTGTTGTAGAGCCGGTACAGCGCCGCCTTGTAGCGGTCGAACACGATCTGGATTTCTTCGTCGGTGCGACCCGGGATCCCGACGTCGCCGGCCACCGGACGATCGCCACCAGGCGTGCCTACTGCAGCGATCGCGCTGCTCGCACGCGTAACGGCCACGCCGGCCATGCCGCCGCCCTTACCGTTGCCGTTACCCACGCCGCGGCTGATCGACGCGAGATTGATACCGCCGCTCGAGCCCGGCCCGCTGGTCGTCAACATCGAGCGCTGCGCGCGCGCCGAGTTGTAGTCGGAGCTGTCGATCTGCGCCTGCAAGCCGAGCTTGCCGACGACCTGGTCGTCCTTCACGGACGCGAGCCGTTCGCGGAACGCCAGGATGCCCTGGTCCTTCGCGTCCGGCTCTTTCGGCGCCAGCTCTTCGACCTTCGGCTCGGCCTTTGCGACCTGAATCGGTTTGTCGGTCCGCTTCTTCTCGATCTCACGCACTTTCGGCTTCGGCAGTTCGATTGCCGGCGGCGGCGGAGTCGGCTTCTCTTCCATCAACAGGCGTACGACACGCTGCGGCACTTCCTGGCCGTCGACGACCAGTGGCGGCAGCACGATCTGCGAAAGAATCGCACTCAGCAGCAATGTGACCAGCAACGCGAGGAAGGCGTGCTTGCGGAAGCGCTTGTCTTCCTCGCCGCTGTACACCCAGGCGAGAATCGCTTTGCGCGGCTTCTCGTCGATCTCGCGCTCGATCTCCCACTCGTAGCTGAGCTGCTCTTCCTCGTACTGCACCTCGAACAGTGCGCGCTCGAGCGCGTCGATCGTGTCGTTGTGGTGCCGGATCTGTTCGCGCAGCGCCGCCTGACGGCCTTCCATGTGGCTGAACCACTCACCCAGCTGGGCGACACGGCCGCGTGCTGCCGCAAGATGCTCGGCTGCGCGTGCGGTAGACGTCTCGGCGCCCCAGAACAACTGGTCGCCGTCGACGGCTGCGAGCTTTTCCAGCGCCGCGCAAGCTTCGACGACGAGGTGATGACGCTCGCGTTGCGGCGCGAGATCTTCGAGCTCGCCTTCGACCTCGTTGAGCTCGTGCTGGAGCGACGCGCGCTTGGTGCGCGTCCGCGCCAGCTCGTTGGCAAGCTGCCGCTGCGCCGACTCCGGCTCGGGGTCGGCGAAGCTCAGGTCTTCGAGAATGTGGACTGCTGCGTTCATGCTTTACCTATTTCTGCAGCACCGCGAGCGAAATCTTGCCGTACGTCGTGGCCGTGCACGTCGCCATGACCTTGCGGACCAGATCGAACGGCAGCGACTTGTCGGCGATCACAGTGACTTCGCGCGTCGCCTTGCCTGTGTCGTCACCGCTGCCCAACAGCATCGGACGATCGAGCACGCGGCGCAGCGGCTCGACCAGCGGCTCGCTCGAGGCGTTGACCTCGGCGACGTCCGCGACCAGCTCACCCTGCACGAACACGTGATCCTTGGTGATCATCACCACCACCGACTGCTGCGCCTGGGTCTCTGCAGTGGACTGCGGGATCTCGACGTCCTTGGTGTTCTGCACGACCGCCACGTCCGCCGTGTAGATCAGCAGGAACGCCACCAGCACCGACATCACGTCGATCAGCGGGATCAGGTTCAGCTCCGCTTCCACGGGGGGCTTGTTCGAGCGGTTCAGCAGACTCATGGGGCTTCTCCCACGGCGATGTTCGTGAACAGCTCCACGCGTTTCGTGGCGCCGAGGTGGTCGGCTGCAGACCCCTCGTCGACCGGAACGTTGGTGCTGCGGATCGCGTCCATCACCTGGATCAGGTAGTCGTACTTGACCGTGCGCTCCAGCAACACGGACGCGTCATTCACGTCCGCGTGCTCGCTCTTCAACTGCTGCGCGAGCGTGGTGAGCGTCGCCCAGTCGTACTCGCCATCGAGCTTCGGCAGCGCTGCGATCAGCGTCTCGCCGTTGGTCAGCTCGAAGCCGCTTTCGCGCACGATCACTTCCAGGCGGAACGACGGCGCCGCCGGCGGCCCACCCGCGTCCGCGCTCGGCAGATCGAGCTGCAGGATCGTGATGCGCGAAAACACCGCCGTCATGAGCAGGAACGTGACCAGCACCACGAAGATGTCGATCATCGGCACCAGCATCACTTCGGCCGGCTTGCGAATACGGTTCGTGAAGCCCCCTTGCAGGAGCGACCCGCCCGTCATCGAGAACGATCGTGCGTTGGCGGTCATGACGAGTCCTTAGGCGTGCGCCGGGGCCGGCAGCGAATCGTTACCGCCCGACGTGGAGCCGTGCGCCGCCTGCGCCGCATCCAAACGCGTCTGCGCCTTCGCCGACTGGCGATCGGCCACGAGCGTCAGGAACTTCACCGCGCCCGTTTCGAGGCTGCCGATGAGCTGCGAGGTCTTCGACTGCAGGAACGAGTGAGTGAACAGCAGCGGCACCGCGACCATCAGGCCGAAGGCCGTACAGTTCATGGCCTCGGAGATGCTGGCCGCGAGCAGGTTCGCTTTCTCGGCCGGGTTCGCAGTCGCGACGGCGGTGAACGCGTGGATCAGGCCGTTGACGGTGCCGAGCAGGCCGAGCAGCGTCGCGAGGTTCGCGAACGTCGCCAGGTAGTGCGTGCGCTTTTCCAGGTGCGGAATCGCTTCCATCAGGTTGGCGCGCAGCGCCTTCTCGATGTCGTCGATCCGGCGCACCGCGCCGAGCCGGGCGAGACCGACACCGAGCAGGCGCGCCACGATCGTGTCGCTCTTGCTGGTCTTCTCGCGCGCGGCGTCGAAGTCCGCGTTCGAAAGTGCCGGCTCGACGTCTTCCCACACGCGGCGGTTGGTGACCACCAAGCGCGTGATGGTGAAGTAGCGCTCCACCGCGATCGCCAGCGACAGGGCGCCGACCAACGCAATGGGGGCCATGAACAAGCCGCCCTTGACGAAGAAACTTATGAATCCAATGTAGATATCCACGGTTGCAGCCTCTCTCTAGTGACTCTGTCTGATCTGGTAGTAACTGAGCTCGCGCATGAACACGTCTTTGTCGACGGGTTGCACGGAATCGTCCAGCAGGCGCGACAGCCCCGGCATGTCGCCGATCTCCGAGCCTTTCCACGGCACGATGACCAGCGACTTCGGCGCTTCCTGGTTGCCCAGGATCGAGATGCCGGCGAGCGTTTTCGCATCGCCCGGCTTCGCGCCGGTGCCCTTCGCGTTCTGGGCATTCGCATCGTTCGCAGCGACCTTCTCCGCTTTCGCGGCGGCCTGCTTCGGCGGCGCGTCCGCGGCCATGAGCGGGCCGGCGGCGAGCAGCGCGATCAAGATCATTGTCGTGCGCGTCATGACTCCCTCTACTTGCCTGCTCGGTTCTGCAGATCCGCCAGCCACTTCACGACATCCGGATCGTCCGGAGCGCTGCGCAGGTACGCCTCGTAGTTGGTGAGGGCGCACGAGCGGTCGGCGAGATACAGATCGCAGAGAATCGCGAGATTGCGGCGGGCGTAATGGAACGCGGGCGACAGCGCGAGAGCTTTCTCGTAGCTGGCTCGCGCAGCGGTGAACTGACCTTTGCGACGCTGGACCATGCCCAGCTCGTTGTGAGCAATCGGATGCTTCGGATTGAGCTCGAGCGCGCGCACCAGGCTCGCCTCGGCGCGATCGAGATCGCCGGTGCGGGCGTATGCGATGCCGAGGTCGATGTGCGCGGCCGTCACGTTCGGCGCGGACTGCGTGATCTTTACGAGCGACGCGATGCCTTGCTCGTACTGCTTCTGCTCGAACGAGCGCATCGCGCTGTCGTAGTCCGAGTGAATGTCGTTGCCGACGCGCACTTCCTCGACGATCGAGAAGCCGCCTTCGTCCTGCTGCATCTCGACACGCGGCGGCGGCACCGGCTTGGCGGGCTTCGCAACCTTCGCAGGCTTGCCCCCACCCTGCCCTCCCCCGCGCGCTGGGGAGGTAGATGAGGCAAGTTCTTTCCCTCCCCCGCGTGCGGGGGAGGGTTGGGAGGGGGCGCTGGAGCACG
>CADEEJ010000066.1:0-6795 GCA_902826315.1 uncultured Steroidobacter sp. | reverse complement strand
AGTTCTTTCCCTCCCCCGCGTGCGGGGGAGGGTTGGGAGGGGGCGCTGGAGCACGCGGCAAGCGCGAGCGTCAGTGCCATCGCGAACACTAGTTGATTAGCGGAGCGTCGCATTGGCGCCTCCACTCGGTGCTTTGCTGGCGTTGTTCATCGCCGCCGCAGCTGCTGCTGCCGCGGCTTCGGCAGCGACCGCTGCCGGCGAGCGATACGCGTAACGGTCGATCGAGCCGAGGAAGCCGGAGCTGATCTCCGCCTTGGCGTAGCGACCCGGCATCAACTGCGCGAGGCGCGCGAGGCTCTTCTCGATCCAGCTGTTGTACAGGTGATCGCCACTCATCAGCTCGAGATTCTTCTCGTGCACCTTGATCGCCTTCTCCTCGAACGGGAACGCTTCTTCGTCGAGCGCATCCTCGTACTCCTGCAGCTTCGCGCCCGCGAGGTTGGTCGGACGCTCCGACTCGCGCAGCGCGCGGCTGAAGTCGCCGTAGATCTCGCCGAGGTAGAACGTCGCGGCGGACGTGATCTCGCCGACCTGGTAGTCGACGAGGTGACCGAACGCCGCCGACGCGGCATTCATGCGACGCTGCTTCTCTTCGAGGCTCTTCTCGAACGGCTGCAGCAGCTTGAGCGAGGCGAAGCTCTCGTAAACCTGCTGTGCGAGCACCAGCGCCGAGCTGCCGGCAAGGAAGCGTGTGCGCGCTGTGCGCTCGCTGCCTGCTGCTGAGTCGATCTTGACGATCTGCTCCAGCGTGCGGTGATAGCTCGCCGTGTCGTTCTTGCGCTGATAGATCCCAGCGATCTTGAAGTGCGTCTCGACCGCCGCTTCGAGCGGCTTCGGGAACTGCTCGACGTAGCGCTGATACACCACGAGTGCACGGTCGGGGCTCGCCGCCTCTTCATGCAACTGACCCGCGAGCAGCAGCGCTTCGGCGCGCATCTCGGGGTTCTCCGACTCAGTGGCGACGCGCTCGTACTCGTCGGCGGAGCGCGAGAGCTGGCCGGCCTTGCGATAGACAGACGCGATCTGCTTGGTCGCCTCGCGGTTCATCTCGTGATCGGGATAAGTCGTGCGGAAGGCGTCGAGCACTGCTGCGGCCGCGGCCCAGTCTTCCAAGTGGATCAGTGCCGCGCCGGCGTCATACTCAGCCGCAGCGCGGATCTTCGCCGTCGGCGCGACTTGCTTGATGCGCAGGAAGTGGTCCGCCGCCGCGCGATAGTTGGACTGCTCGTTCGCCTGCTCGCCTTGCTTGTAGATCGACGCCGCGAGGTTCTCGACCAGGCCGGCGCGCGACTCGTCTTCCGCGGTGGTCAGCGCAAGGACCTGGCCATACGCCTGCTCGGCGTTCGGGTAGTCCGCAAGCTCCAGCGAAGAGTGAGCGATCACCAACCAGGCCGAACGGCGAATCGACGCTTCCGCGTTCGCATAGCGCTCGATCAGCTTGCGACCGGCGCTGAGCGCGGGCGCGAAGTCCTTCATGCCGTACAGATCGTCGGCAGCCGCACCGAGAATCTTCGGCGCGTGCTCGTGATCGGGGAACGTGTCGGCAAAGCGCAGCGAGCTGGTGACCGTATCGCGTCGCGCAGTGAGCTTGCTCTGCTCGTCGACGACCTTCAGGTGCTCGCGGTGCGCGAAGACGGCCGCATAGCCGGCAGCAGCGGCGCGATCGTGTTTCGCGTACTCGTAGGCGGTGCGCTCGTACTCGCGAGCGGCACTGGCGAAGTCCTTGTTTTCGAGCTGCAGGTCCGCGAGCTGATAGTTGATCGCCGGCGTATCGGCGTCGCTGCGGAACGAGGCGATGTACTGGCCGTACCAACGCGCGGCCTCGCCGTAGTTCGCGACCTTCTGCTCCGCCTGCTCCTTGTTCTGATACTGCGCGTGGTAGTGATTCGCGAGATCGCGCAAGTTGCTCTTCAGGTAGCTGAGCACCTCGGGCGACTGCTGCACGTCGAAATGACGCCAGTATTCCGCGCTCAAACCGTAGTTGCTGGCAAAAGCCTTCTTGGAGTCGAGCACCAGCTGCGGGAAGCGGCCGGTCTCGTAGATCTCGATCACGCGCATGCTGAAGTGCGGCGAGCGCCGGTGCAGCGGGTACTGCGCGGTGAACGTGTTGTACGACTTCGCGGCGTCGTGATACCGCAGCTTCGTCAGGTAGTACTCGCCGAGGTTGCGGTAGACGCGATCCTCGTAGCTGCGCTTGCCCTTCGAGCCGAAGAACTGCTGCACGGCTTCCGGACCGCCGAGGTTCGAGAAGCTGAGGCTGATGATGTCGAACGTGTCGGAGATGCGCCGCTCGTCGCCTTCCTCGTGCTGCGCGTCGAAGTCGTAGCCGATCGAGACCTTGTAGTCGAGCAGCGCGACGTATTGGTCGAGCGCCTCGTCGTACATCTCCTGCTTGTAGAGCGACCAGCCGAGCTTGTAGAGCGCGAGCTCGTAGTACTCGGACACCGGGCCCATCGCGATGATCGCCTGGTACGAGCCTTCGGCGTCGCGGAACTTCTTGCGGGTGAAGAAGTGCTCGGCGCGGCGGAAGTGCACTTCGTCGAGATACTTCGAGCGCGGATAGGCAGCGATGAGCTGCTCCATCACCTTCATGGCTTCGACCGTGCGGCCTAGCTCGTCGTAGGCGCGTGCCTTCTGGTACAGCACCTGGTCGTTGTGCTCGTGCGACGGGTACTTTTCCAGCAAGCGGTCGTACAGCTGGATCGCTTCCAACGGCCCCGCGCGTGCGAGGTCGTCGGTCATGCCTTCAGGGAGTTGTCCCTGCAGCATGTCTTCCGCCGACGCGACGCGCTGCTGCTCGTTGGCGCGCTTTTCGAGTTCCTGCTCGGAACCGACTGCCACGACGCCGATGCCGGCCGCGGGCTTCGCCGCTGTGGCCGCGCTCGCACCGGTGATGTCCGTAGCTTGCGGCGCCGGCAGCTCGAGCAGCTCGCCCGTGCCGTTGAGTCCGTATTCCTTCTCGATCTTCAGGTCGGCCAGACGACGCATCGCCTCCGGCGTGCGCTTGGTTTCCGGCGTCTCTTCGAGGAAGCGCTGATAGCTCTGCATGGCCGTGTCGAGGCCACCCTCGACCTTCACGTCCTGCAGATCCGGCTTCACCTTGTGCAGCGTGGCCAGCGTGTCCTTCTGCGGACCGCTGGAGCACGCAGCGAGGAACGCCGCGCCGGCGACGAACATTACGCGGTGGGTACGCATCAGTGTCCGCCCCCGGCCGGCGCAGCGTTTTCTGATGTTTGAGTGGCCTGTTCCGATGTTGGAGTGCCTTGGGCCTTGGCGGCGCGGTCGTAGCTGTCGGCGACCGCGTAACGCGCTTGCGTCTGGTAAACCTCCAGGCGAGCGCGACGATTCTTCAGCTCGTCGATGGCGACGGTCTCGATCAGGTGGCCTTGCTTCGCCATCAGCTGATTGACGGTCTCCAGCGATTCGGCCGCGCGGGTGCGCAGGCGATCGATCGTGTCGTCATAACCGAGATAGCTGTGCGCGGCGGCCTGTCGCGACCGCACGAACTGCTGGTACTGCTTCGTCAGCACAGCAACGTCCGCATTCAGCGCATTCAGGTGCTCGTGCGCTTCGGTGAGACGCTCCGGATACGTGGTGTACAGCGTCCACGTGAGCACACCCTTGACATGACGCAGTCGCTGCCGGAGCTGTTCGGCGTCGGAGCCCTTCGCCTTCTGCAGCTGTTCCTCGATGCCGCGAATGCTCTCCAGCACGATGCGCTCGTCCGCCGTCGCCAGCAGATCGGGCCGCGGCTCGATGAGCAACTGATGGAGCCGCTGCTGCAGATGGTTGCGCTGTTCCATGCGCAGGCGGATCTGCGCGTCCAGCTCGCGGAACTGCGCGTCGATGCCCGGCAGCAGCGGATCGTAGTTCTGCTTGCGCAGGCGGATCATGTCCTCGAACGAGTCGAGGCTCTTCTGCCAGCCCGCCATCTTCTTGCGCAGCTCTTCGAGATCCAGGTAGTTCTGCAGCGCCGTCTGGAAGTCGTGCGAGGCCATCAGCTGCATCAGGTAGAAGGTCTCGGGCGCATCCGGCAGCGTCCGCAGGCGGATGACCCAGCCCTTGTCCTCCTGGATTTCCCCGCGCACCAGCGCTTTCAGGAAGCGCCCTTCGGCGATGCTCTTCATCGACGCATCGACCTTGTTCAGCTCGTCGCCGAATGACTGCAGCGCGTCGCCGTACAACACGGCCGCGCGGCCGTGAACGTTCAACTTGCTGTACGCGTACGGCAGGGCGAGCAGAGCTTCCTGCACGGCGCTGTCGGTGACTTCGCGCTTGGCGAGAATGCTCCACGGCACGACCGCGCGTTCGAAGTTCTGCGAGGAGACGTCCGCCCAGCCCGCGCTCAGCAGCGCCTGGTTCGAGAACGGCCCGTCGAGGCTCACGCGATCGAAGAACAGCTGCGCGCGCGTGAAGTCGGTGGACTCCAGCGCCAGCTTGCCGAGCAGCATGTTCGACTTGTCGCGGATCGCGAGCGGGCCGGCGTCGCTCAGCTTCAGCTGCCCGGCCTTGTCGAGCTGCGCGATCGCATCCTTCTCATGGCCTTCCTGCAGCATCGCGATGCCGAGGTTGTAGGCGGCAAATCCGCTGAGCGACTGCGCGCTCTGCAAGCGCTTCAGCACGGCGGCCGCTTCGGCAGGACGGCCGAGCGCCATATAGACGTTCGCGCGCAGGAACTCGACGTCGTCGCGGATAACGACCGGCACCTTGCCGCTGATGCGATCGAGTGCAATCAGCGCATCCGCTGCCTGGTCCTTCTGGAAGTGGATGCGTGCGAGGCGATACGCCGCTTCGTTACGCACGGCTTCGTCCACCGCACCTTCGAGCACGGCCTTGATGGCGCGGCCGGCGCGCAGGTGCATGCGGTAGTACAGCTCGAAATCGCCGACCGAGAACTGCGCTTCGCCGATGTGGAAGTGCAGCGAGTCGCGTTGCGGCTCGTCGACTCCGCCGTGCAGGGCGAGCTCGGCATCGAGCCGCTCCAGCGCTTCGAAGTAGTGGCCCTGGTTGGCGTTGTAGAGCGCTTCGCCGAAATAGAGGTCGCGCAGATCCTTGCCGGCGCAAGGAGCCGCGGCGAGCGCACCCGCCAAACCGAGCCCGACGATGAGAGCCGCGCGCGGCATGCTCGTCACCAGTCTCCGAGCTGCAGCTGCGACGAACCGAGCGTCACGCCGAGAAGTTTCGGCTCGATGCCCTTGTTGAACGCAAAGCGCTCCGTGCGGGTGTATTCCTTGCCGGTGTCGAGCTTGCCCGCGATCGTGACTTCGATCTGGTGCTCGCCGGTCGGCACGTTACCGGTGTAGATCCGCTGTACGCCGCCCTTCTGCAGGGCTTCGAGCTCCTTGAAGCTGTAGATGCTGTGCGCGACCTGCTGGCCGTCGATCTGCACCTGCACGGCATCGAGCCGCAGCGTGTCGCGCTCAGCGAGCGCGATGAATACGGCCAGATGAGTGTTCGACGGATAGAGGAGTCGTTCCTCCAGCCGTGCGAGCTCGGCAGCGATGCTGAGGACGTCGGACTTGACCTCCTGCACCTGCTCGTCGAGACCTTTCATCTGTTCGCGATAACTGGCTTCCGCGAAGCCGGCACCGCTGGCGAGCACGCCCAGCGTTGCAGTCATCACGAGCCAGAACTGTTTCAGATTGCGCATAACCCACCTCTGCACAAACCGTTCTGCCAGACCGACGCGCGGGGACGCGCCGGCGAAAAACTCTTGATCAGGCCGCCGGGAGAGCGGTCGATCGTCGGTGCAGAGATGAGGTTGCCGCCGCGAGAATTCGCGGTACGGCTGCGTTGAGGAAAATCTCAGTTCGCTTCACGGCTACCTCGTCTTTGCACTGCTGAACAGTGACTACACGCTCTGACAAGGCAGCCCGGATGAACGGACTGTGATTCGGGCGGTCCCGCTATCGTGGAGCTTTCGCTCGTTAGACCGGAGACTTTGCGTCCCCACCTTTCGATGGGTTTGCCTTTGTCTGAATCGCGCGGCCGAACCCTACCACGAGTGCGTCACAGCATTCGTGTGACGCAGGTCACAGTTCGTCGTCAGATACAGACGTTAGTAAGCGCAGACAGATATTGAGTTAAATGTCTGAGACTGCGTTGCGGATTTGCCTGCGCATTCTGTCGTATCGACGCTCATATAAATTCGCACTCGACTGCGCTTCCTGTGAGGGTCGGAAACGGCAGTTGCTTCGCTTCGAAGCGCACGCGCGCTTGCGGATCCGCAATCGCGGCACCGAGCGCAGTGCTCAGCTCGTATGCCGATATGTCATAACCAAGTTCTTGCAGAGAGTTGCAGAACGCATCCACATGCGCGCCCCCTGATTGATATAGGAGCGGTGCGAATTCGGGATCGATCTCGGTGTTGTCAGGCTGCTCATATGACAAGCGACAGCCGGTCGCATCGGTCGCGTGATAGTTGCGGCAGGTCTGCGGCCGCGCCTCATATATGGTGCAGCGACCGGCAGCCAGGAATGGGCACTTCACGTTGCGTCGCATGCGGTCCATCTCGCTGAGGTCTCGCAGCAGCGCGCTGTTCGCTGCGATCTCACGTTGCACGCGCCCCTGCTCTTCCGGGCTCAGCTCGCGCGCCATGAAATCGAGGATGGCAAAGACCTCGACGGCGCGAACGTCGACGGTGAAATAACAGCACCAGAAGCAGCCGTTCTTGCAGGCGAGCGTGTGGGCGTCGGGCGCCGAGCTCAGGCGGGCATCGTGCCTGCTGCGCGAGAGCTCGTACGCGGCGATCGGTCCGAGACGGTCGATTTCGGCTGCCGCCCGCCGGGTTTCCTC
>CADEEJ010000065.1:17527-21453 GCA_902826315.1 uncultured Steroidobacter sp. | reverse complement strand
TCGCCGATGGCGAGCTGCGGGAACGGATTGCCGCGCGTCAGGGTCTGGCCGCTGACGCCACCGCGCAGCACGTAATTCTTCTGGCCGACGCCATCGATGAAGACGTTCACGCCGTTCGCGGACTGCGCACCGCTGCGAATCTCGCTGGTGGCGCCGTCGGCGCTGGTCGAGAACTGCACGCCGGGTATGGTGTCTGCGAACGCGAGGAAGTTGCGCGAATTCTGCGGCAGGGCTTCGATCTGCTTCGGCGTGACGTAGGTTGCGACTTCGGAGGTGCGGGTCTCGTACAGCTGCGTGGCCGTAACCGTCACCGATTCGATGTTCTCCTCGGCGCCGGCCGCCAGCCCAAGGTCCAGGCTGGCGTTCTGGCCGACTTGCAAAGTGACCAGGCGTGCGATCGCGCCGGTCGGTCCGCTGACCTCGACCCTGTAGGTGCCGGGCGGCAGACCCGCGAGAGCGTAGTTGCCCTCCTGATCGCTCTGTCCGCTACGCGCATAGCCAGTCTCTGTGTTGGTCGCGGTCACACGCGCAGCAGGTACCGGTTGTTCGCCGGCCAGAACGTGGCCGCGCAGAGTCGCGCTCACCGCCTGCGACATGGCGTTCGGAGCGGCGGCCAGCAAGCAAGTGGCCACAGCAGCACTCAGCAGCCGGCAATTCGCACGGCGCGCAATAGAGGTCTCGTGTTTCATAGGTCCGTCCCCAACGGCGAAGGGTTATTGGTTACGAGCGGAATATTCCGCATCTCCAATGGATGCGACGCGGGCAGAGTTCCGACGCGCAAAGATGAAAGTCCTCCATGACGCTCGACCAGTCACTTGGGGGAGTGATGGTTCCCTAACGAACGGTGTACTCGCTACTTCGCATACGCATAAGCCCCACCCTTCGCCAACGCCGCCCGGTATGCCGGCCGCTCATGCAGCCGTGCCAGCAGCGCTTTCAGGCGCGGATGCGCGTCGCCCAGCATGCCCTGCACGACGCTCACCTCCAGCGGGAAACTCATCTGCACGTCGGCCACCGTGAGCGCAGGACCGGTCAAGAATTGCGAAGTGCCGAGCGACTCTTCGACGTACCCAAGATGCATCCGCACGGCTGCGTTGATGCGCTCGAGCGGCCCCTTCGCCGGTTCGCCGACACGATCGAGATACAGCTTCACCAGTAGCTGCATCATCAGCGAGCCTTCCGCGTAGTGGACCCAGTAGCGGCAGGTTTCGTACTCGCGGGTGCCTCGCGGCGGCACGAAGCGCCCGCCGCCATAGCGGTCGACGAGGTATTCGAGGATCGCGCCCGACTCCGCGAGCACGAAGTCGCCGTCGCGGATCACCGGCGAGCGGCCCAGCGGATGTATTTCCTTGAGCTCCGGCGGCGCGAGCATGGTCTTCGGGTCGCGCTCGTAGCGCACGACGGTGTATTCCGTACCGAGCTCTTCGAGCATCCACAGCACACGCTGCGAGCGGGAGTTGTTGAGGTGGTGGACTTCGATCATGGCGAGCTCCGAGTTCTAGTCGAGCGCAGCGCCGGCGCGCTCGCGTGCAATGATCAGCACGATGCCGGTAATGAGCAATGCGACTGCCAGGTAGGCGCTGAGAGCGTGCGTCGTGCCATAAGCCCTCTGCAAGGTCGCGAACATCAGTGGTGCAATACCGCCACCGACGATGCCGGCCAGCGTATACGCCATCGACGAACCTGCATAGCGCACTCGTGTCGGAAACTGTTCGGCGATGAATGCTGCCTGCGGCCCGTACATCATCGCGTGCACGACCAGCGCGGCGGCGATGGCGAAGGTGATCGCTACCGGCGATCCGGTATTGAGCAACGGGAAGAAGGCGAACGCGAGCCCCAGCGCGCACACCACTCCGACGCCGTATATGACGCGCCGGCCGTAACGGTCGGATAGAGCGCCGAAGATCGGGATCGTCAGCGCGTTGCAGGCGCCGCCGATCGAAAGAGCGATCAGCGCCAGCGTGCGGGGCACGCCGACCGTCACCGTTAGATAAGAAAGCGAGAACACGGCAGCGAGCGAATACAGGACATCGGGGCCGATGCGTGCACCGCCGCCGATCAGTAGCTTGCGCCAATGCTCGCGCATGACTTCGCCGACCGGTGCGCGTGCCTGCGTTTTCTCGCGCGCGAGTTGCCGGAACAGCGGTGTTTCCTCCACGCCGACACGGATCCACAGGCCGAACGCGACCAGGACGACGCTGGCGAAGAATGGGAGTCGCCAGCCCCAAGTCAGAAAACTCTCCTCGGGAAGCTGCGACGTCACGACAGCGATGGATCCCGTCGCCAGCAGCGTGCCGAGCGACGGTCCCATCTGCGCCCAGGAGGCGTTGCGGCCGCGGCGACGCTGATCGCCATGCTCGACGGAGAGCAGCACTGCTCCGGCCCACTCACCGCCGAGCGCCGCGCCTTGCACGAAGCGCAACGCGACGAGGAGCACCGGACTCAAGACACCAGCAGCCGCATACGTCGGCAGCGCACCGATCAGAGCGGTCGTCACGCCCATCACCATGAGCGTCGTGACGAGCACGAAGCGGCGCCCGTAGCGATCGCCGAGATGCCCGAAGATCGCGCCGCCGATCGGACGCGAGAAATAGCCGACCGCGAACGTCGAGAACGCGAGGATCGTGCCGGTCAGCGGGTCGAACGAGGGGAAGAACAGGCGATTGAACGCCAGCGCCGCGAGCGTGTTGTAGATCGCGAAGTCGTAGTACTCGAGCATCGTGCCGACGATGCTCGCAGTCGCCAGTCGAGCGGTGCGCGGCTCAGCCAAAACCGCCTCCGCCGGGCGTCTGGATCACGAAGATGTCGCCGGCATTCATCTCGGCGGAGTGCGTCGCGCCGAACTGCTCGATACTGCCGTCGACACGCTCGATCCAGTTCTTGCCGGTCGCACCGGATCGACCGCCCGCGAGCCCGAACGGAGCGACGACGCGATGATTGGCGAGCAGCACCGCAGTCATCGGCGTGAGGAAGCGCACGCGGCGCTCGCTACCGTCACCGCCGCGATGCCGCCCTGCTCCACCGGATCCGCGCCGGATGCGAAAGTCTTCCAGGCGCACAGGGAAGCGCCACTCCAGCACTTCGGGGTCGGTGAGCCGCGAGTTCGTCATGTGCGTCTGGACGGCCGAGGTTCCGTCGAAGTCCGGCCCGGCGCCCGAGCCGCCGGCGATCGTTTCGTAGTACTGGTGCGCGCCGTCGCCGAAGGTGAAGTTGTTCATCGTGCCCTGGCTGGCCGCGAGCACTCCGAGCGCGCCGTACAGGCAATCCGTGACGACCTGCGAGGTCTCGACGTTGCCGGCGACGACCGCCGCCGGGTACTGCGGTTTCAGCATCGATCCGGCGGGGACGAAGATCTCCAGCGGCTTGAGGCAACCCGCGTTCATCGGGATCTCGTCGTTCACGAGCGTGCGGAACACATACAGGACCGCGGCGCGCGTGACCGAGACCGGCGCGTTGAAGTTGTTGGGCTGTTGCGCGCTCGTGCCGCTGAAGTCGATGCGCGCGGCGCGCGCTTGCTTGTCGATACGAATGGAGACACGCACGCGTGCGCCGTTGTCCATCGCGTATTCGAAGTCGCCGTCGGTAAGCGCGTCGATCACGCGGCGCACGGCTTCTTCGGCGTTGTCTTGCACGTGCTGCATGTACGCCTGCACGACCTGCAGGCCGAAGTGCTCGACCATCGCGGCCAGCTCGGCCGCGCCCTTCTGACACGCAGCGACTTGCGCTCGCAGGTCGGCAAGGTTCTGCTCGACGTTGCGGGCGGGATATTTGCCGCCCGCAAGCAATGCGCGCAGCTCGCCTTCGAGGAAGATGCCCTTCGCGACCAGTTGGACGTTGTCGAGCAGCACGCCCTCTTCGTCGATGTGCGCAGAGTGGGAAGGCATCGAGCCCGGCGTGATGCCGCCGATGTCGGCGTGGTGGCCGCG
>CADEEJ010000065.1:5688-17427 GCA_902826315.1 uncultured Steroidobacter sp. | reverse complement strand
GCATTCAACACATACACGTCGCCCGGCTGCATCGTCGCGCCGCGCCGTCGCATGATCTCCTGCACCGATTCGCCCATCGAGCCGAGGTGCACGGGCATGTGCGGCGCGTTCGCGATCAGGTTGCCCTGCTCGTCGAACAGCGCGCAGGAGAAATCGAGCCGCTCTTTGATGTTGACCGATGTCGCAGTGTTGGCGAGCGTCACGCCCATCTGTTCGGCGATGGACATGAACAGGTTGTTGAAGACTTCCAGCAGGACCGGATCGACGCGCGTACCGATCGCGCTGGCTCGCTGCAACGGCTGCACACGCCGCAGGATGAGGTGATTCAGCGCCGTGACTTCTGCGCGCCAACCGGGCTCGATCACAGTCGTCGTGTTGCGTTCGCGGATGACAGCGGGCCCCGTGATCGTGTCCTGCGGCCGTAGCGCGTCGCGCTCGACGAACGGTGTGTCATGCCATCGATCACCGAAGAACACTGGGCGGATTATTGGTGCCGTTGCTGCCGGGGCCGTCGTGGGATGGGCTTGAGCCGAGCTCTGGTGGCTCGCCCCTACCGCTTCCGCCGAAATCGATTCGACCACCAATCGCCGCTCCGGCATCAGGAACCCATACCGCACCCGGTATTGTTCGAGGAACGCCGCAGTCATCGTCCCTGCATCCGGCGCAATCGGTAGCTGCAGCGTGCTGTCCGTGCCTTCGTATTTCAGCGCGACCCTGCGCTCGATCGAAATGTCCGCCGGCGTCACGCCTTGCGCGAGCAGCGCGTCTTTAGCCTCACTGACGAGCGCGGCGAACGGCGCGGCAAGCTCATTCAACGCGCGATCATCCAACACCGCCTCGACCGCTCGCTGCTTCATCACCGTCACGTCGGCCAGCCCGATGCCGTACGCCGAGAGCACGCCCGCGAGCGGATGCATGAACACCGTCTGCATCCCCAGCGCGTCGGCGACCAGGCACGCGTGCTGCCCGGCTGCACCGCCGAAGCACGACAACGTGTACTCAGTCACGTCGTGGCCACGCTGCACTGAAATCTTCTTGATCGCGTTTGCCATGTTCTCGACCGCGATCCGGATGCAACCTGCAGCGACACCCTGCGGCGTCTGCGGCACGCTCGTCGCACGCTCGATGTCCGCGGCAAGCGTGCGGAACTGTTCGGTAACGACGCCCGCATCCAACCGCGAATCGCCGGCTTCGCCGAACACTGCGGGAAAGAACTCCGGCTGAATCCGGCCGAGCAGCACGTTGCAATCGGTGACGGTCAGCGGTCCGCCGCGCCGATACGACGCTGGACCGGGATTCGCGCCCGCCGACTCGGGCCCGACACGCAGCCGCACGCCATCGAACTGGCAGATCGAGCCGCCCCCGGCCGCCACAGTGTGGATTTGCATCAACGGCGCACGCAGCCGGACACCGGCAACTTCAGCGTCGAACGCGCGCTCGTACTCGCCCGCGAAGTGGGCAACGTCAGTCGACGTGCCGCCCATGTCGAAGCTGATGATCTTGTGGATCCCTGCCTGCTGCGCCGTTCGCGCAGCACCGACGATGCCACCCGCGGGACCTGACAGGATCGCGTCCTTCCCGTGGAACTGCTGCGCGTCCGCAAGCCCGCCGGAAGACTGCATGAACTGCAGCTTCACTCCCGGCAATTGCGCGGCGACCTGGTTCACGTAGCGGCGCAGAACCGGCGACAGGTACGCATCGACGACAGTCGTGTCGCCGCGCGCGACCAGCTTCATCAGCGGGCTAACCTGGTGCGAAACCGACACCTGCACGAAACCGATACGGCGAGCGAGCTCCGCCAGTTGCAGCTCGTGCTGGTGATAGCGATAGCCGTGGAGCAACGCTATTGCGCATGACCTGATCCCTCGATCAAACGCCGCGCGCAGGTCACGCTCTGCCTGTTGCAAGTCGAGCAGTCGAACGACGTCACCGTGCGCGTCGATGCGCTCGTCGATCTCGACCACCTGCTCGTACAACATCGACGGCAGCTCGATGTGCCGCACGAACAACTTGGGACGATGCTGATAGCCGATACGCAGCGCATCCGCGAACCCGCGAGTGATCGCCAACACGGTGCGATCGCCTTTGCGCTCCAACAACGCGTTGGTCGCGACCGTCGTACCCATCCGCACGACGTCGATATCGCCGGCAGGTATCGGCGCAGCGCCGAGCCCGAGCAACTCGCGGATGCCCTGCACGGCGGCATCGCTGTAGCGCTCGGGATTCTCGGACAGCAGCTTCAGCGTGACGAGCGCACCGTCCGGCTTGCGGCCGACGATGTCTGTGAACGTGCCGCCGCGATCGATCCAGAATTGCCAGCCACGGCGCATCGCAAATGTTCGGCTGCAGCCGAACCCGCTACTTCGACAAGCGGCGCGAAACGGCCTCGGCCCGCTCCATCGCCCGCAGCACGTTCTCGCCGGCCAGGAGCTTCAGGTCGCCGTCGCTCCAGCCGCGGCGGATCAGCTCCGCGAACAGGTTCGGGTACATGGAGACGTCCGACAGCCCGTCCGGCCACATCGAGTTACCGTCGAAGTCGCCGCCGAGCCCGACGTGCTCGACGCCAGCAACCTTGCGAATGTGCTCGATGTGATCGGCGACCTTCGCGATCGAGACCTTCGGCACCTGCACCTTGCCGAGCACTTCTTCTTCGATCTTCTCGCGCTCTTCGAGGCTCTTGCCGGCCGAGCGGCGGTTGATCTCTGCCATCGCCGGCAGCTGCACGGCCGCGACCGCCGGATCGATGAAGCCCGCCACGAACGTGACCATCACAACGCCGCCGTTGGGCTTGAGACGCTTCAGGATTTCGTCAGGCACGTTGCGCGGCACGTCGCAGAGCGCACGTGCCGACGAATGCGAGAAGATCACGGGCGCTTGCGACACGCGCAATGCATCGTCCATGGTGACGTCAGCCGTGTGCGACAGATCGACGAGCATCCCGAGCTTGTTCATCTCCAGCACGATCTGCTCGCCGAACGGCGTGAGGCCGCCGTGCTCCGGCGGGAACGCCTGCGAGTCCGCCCAGCTCGTGTGGACGTTGTGCGTCAACGTCATGTAGCGCACGCCGAGATCGTAGTAAGCGCGCAGAACACCGAGCGAATCCTCGATCGCATGCCCGCCTTCCATGCCGAGCAACGAAGCGATGCGGCCTGCGCGATGCGCGGCACGAATGTCGGCGACCGACGTCGCGAACTGCAGCCGGTCCGGATATTGCGCGACGATCCGCCGCGCGATATCGATCTGTTCGAGCTGCGTGCGCGCGAAGCCGCTGCCGGTCTCGCCGGGAATGTACACGGACCAGAATTGCGCACCGACACCGCCGAGCTTCAGTCGCGCGAGGTCGGTCTGACCGGATGTCGGCTTCCGTAGATCGTACGCAACCACGTCTCCCGGTGCGGTCTTGGCCGTGCGCACTGCCCACGGCAGATCGTTGTGCCCATCGACGAGGATCGTCGACCGCAGCAACTTGCGCGCATGCGCCAACGCCGGATCCTCGTCTGCGCGCGCGACATTGGTGCCAAGCAAGGCTGCGAGCAGTACACAGGCGAAAAGTCGGACTGTCACGAGGTCTCCCATCTTCACTGCAATCTCTCCGCACCGGTCACGAGCAGCGAATCGCCAACGTTGGTCGTCTTGCGGCCATTCACCAGGTCATCGAGCCACTTCGTCAGCGCCACGTCATCGACTTTGGCCGTGTAGAAATCCGGCCGCGTGAGCACCGTATGCACGGTACCGGGCATCGTGTACGTCCGCAGCTTCGGGTTGGTCTTGCGCAAGTCCCCGATGTCTGCACTGAGCAGCGGTGCCAGCGACTTCACGTCGGCGTGGCCGAGCTGCGCGAGGAAGAACAACTGAACCCGATCCTCGACGCTGTTGATCTGCGCCAGCTGCAGATTGGGCACGGCCGCGGCACGCGCATAGAAGTCCTCGAAGTTCGCAGTCGCGACGTCGAGATCGCTGTAGAGCGGATCGTGCTTCAGCGCCCGCGTCGCGCCCCACAGCTCCAGCTGCGGCGCGAGGCGATGGGTGCGATAGCCGCCGGCGCCGTCGCCCAGCTGCACGACTTGGGCTTTCGTGTAGTGCCGCGCGAGCTGCGACGCGAAGATCGGCGACGGAATCGCACCGGCGCTGCCGCCGCTGACGAAGACCTGCTGCGGATTCGTGTATTGCTGCGTCACCCAGTCCATCACGCGCTGCGAGTTGGCAAGCCCGCGGTACGCGATGTCGAGCCGCTTGCCGTCGCTGGTTTCGAACCGCTCGGTGCGCACGCCGAGGTGCACGTCGGCCGTGCAGTACGGCGCGAACACGATCGTGAACTCGCGCAAGGGGTTCGCAGGATTGGCCGGGTCGAGGATGCCGCCCACGACAGCCTTGTTCAGCCACGGGCGATCGCCGTCGTCGACCGCGTTCTCGAAGGTCTTCTGACCGTCCAGGCCGCAATTGCGGCTGTTCCAGCAGCCACCGCCGCCCTGGAAATAGATCGCGACCCGCCGCGGGTCGCCCTCGTGCACGTAGAACTCGTAAGGCGTGGCGTCGGTCGCGCAGCCGGTGCCGTGTCCGCCGGCGACGGCTTTCCACCCGGCGGTATCGACGGCCGAAGGCTCGTCGGCGCACGCATTGGTGGCCCATGCGGCCGCGCACAGCAGTGCCGCGAACCCGGAGATCTTCGTCATGAATCTGCTCCCGCTGAGACAGTGAGCTGTTGGGGGTATCTGTCTGTCGGGTCGCTATTCTATAGGCAGCCTGCGTGGCAGCGTGCATCGATGTATTGGCGGATGCATTTCCGGGCACGACAACACCGGATGACGTTGCTGACAACGCTGTGCATAATCGGTCGCCCCTCCGTTGGGAGGGGGCGCAAGAGCGAACGAACGTGCACAACCCGCTCGCCAGCGAAGGTGCCGCCCAAGGCGCCATAGAACCGCAGCAGCACCTGGCCGGCGCTGCTGGCGCGAGCGCGATCGGCCCCCAGCACCTCATCAACTCCAAGCTGAAGCCGCCGCTCTGTGCTGCCGCATGCATCGAGCGTCGCCCGCTGCTCACCCGTCTGGACGCTGCGTTCCGGCACAAGCTAGTGCTGCTCGCCGCACCGATCGGCTCCGGCAAGACGACGTTGCTCACCCAGTGGTATCGACGCGCTGCTCCGACACACCCCATCGCGTGGCTGTCGCTGGATGAGCGCGACAACGATCCGGTGCGCTTCTTCTCTTATTTGATCGCAGCCGTGCACGGCGCCGTACCGGGCTTCGATGCGTACATCGCGCCTGTCGACCCAGGCGCCGCGCTGTTCAGCGAGAGCCTCGAACGGGTCGACCAGGAACTGACGATCGTGCTCGACGACTTTCAATGGCTCACCGAGCCGTCGCTGATTCGCACCGTGGACTTCCTGCTGTACCGCTCGCCCGACACCGTGCATTGGATCATCTCGGGCCGCTGCATGCCGGAGATCAGCCTGAGTCAGTTGCGTCTCGCCGATCAGCTGTCGATCGTCGATGCCGCGGATCTGAACTTCGACGACGGCACGATCGTGCAACTGAGCCGCAAACTCTGCCGTCGCGCGCTGTCGCAGGAAGAAGCTTCGGCCATCAAAGCACGTACCGAAGGCTGGGTTGCGGGCACGAAGCTCGCCCTGCTGGCCGCTGCAGCCGGTCCCGCGCACGGCGAGACATTGCAGGAGTTCGCAGGCTCGCACTCGGAAGTCGCTCGCTACCTCGGCGCCTCGGTGCTGCACGAACAGAGCGACGAGATGCGCGAGTTCCTGGTCGCGAGCAGCATCGTCGACCGGATGACCGGCGAGCTGTGCAATGCCCTGCTCGGCATCTCACATAGCCAATCGTTGCTGGAACGGCTGGAGCGCTCGCAGCTGTTCATTCAGCCGCTCGACAGCCACGGGCACTGGTATCGATATCACACGCTGTTCCTGGATTTCCTGCGCAGCGTCCTGCGTCGCGACGCGGCGCGCATCCCGGACCTGCACGTGCGCGCGAGCCGCTGGTTTGCCGAGCATCAGCTCTACGAGGAAGCACTGAATCATGCATTCCTCGCAAACGATCCGCAGTGGCGCATCGAGCTCGTCGCGCGCTGCCTCGCCTCGTGGCTGCAGGAAGGCGAGATTGCCGACGTGCTCCGCTGGAGCGAGCGCCTGTCGCGCACCGAGATCCTGACGCACGCCGGCATCAGCACGGCTTACATCGCAGCGTTGATCATGTGCCGGCGCTTCGACGACGCCACGATCGCGCTGCGCGACGTGGAGGCATGCGTCGCGGGTGGGCGTGTCGTCGGAGCGATCCATCTGCCGCTGCTGCACGCGATGCTCGCGATCCTCGCCGACAGCGACTGCCACGTGAGCATCGGCGTCGCCGAGTCGGCAAGACTAGAGGGCGCCGACAGCTTCCTCAGTGCGACCGTGCTCACGCTGCAAGCCTATGCACTGTTGCGGCGGAACCAGTTCGACCTCGCGTGGCGATTGTCGATGCGGGCGCGCGACGCGCTGGAGAACGTCAGCGTCTACGGCTTCGGATATGCGGACGTAGTCGCCTCGCTCGCCGAGCGCGCGCAGGGCGACATGAAATCGGCCGCAGAGCGCTGCGAGCGAATGTTCGCCGCCGTGCGCCGCGGCCGACGCACTCCCGCGTGGGTCAACGCGGCTACTGCTCTCGCCTGCGTCCGCTACGAGGAGAATCGTCTCGCCGATGCGGAGGCGCTGTGCCGCGAAGCTCTGCCGCTGCTGTCGGTCGCATCGACGATCGAGAACTTCACGATCGTCCACATCACGCTGGCACGCATCAAGGCGATCCACGAGCGCTTCGGCGAAGCGTTCCAGCTGCTCGACTACATGCATAGCGTGCTGGAGAGCGGCTGCCACCAGCGCTTCCTCGCGCAGGTTTGCCGGGAAAAGATTCGTCTGCATCTGTTGCAGAACAATGCGCCGCGCGCACTCGCCATCGCAGTCGAGCTCGGCCTCGAACGGCGCGCGCAAGCCGGAACGTGGCAGCAAGTCCGGCCTTATGACGAGGAGTGGGAGCGCTTCGGCTTCGCATACACATTGCTGCTCCTCCATCGCCAGCGGACGGACGAGGCACGCGCGATCCTGACTGTGTTGCGCGATAGTGCGCGGGCGGCGGGATTCATCTATCGCGAAGTCGCACTGGAAGCTGCACTGTCGGAATGCGCGTGGCATGCAGGCGATCAGGAAGCGGCGTTCCAGGCCTTGAACCGCGGCTTCGCATTGACGCGCGGTTATGGCTTCACGCGCGGCGTGTTCGACGACACGCCGGCGTTGACGCAGATCATCGCGGCCGCGGTCGAGGCACGGAAGCTGCGCCACCTGCTGCCGAGCCGGTACTTCTGCAAGTTCGGCGACGTGTTCCGCGAGCACCCTGCTCCGTCTGCGCCGCGCCGCAAGCCGACGCTGCCGCTCGAGCCGCTGACGGACCGCGAGATCGAGATCCTCAAGCTGGTGGCGCGCGGCCTCAGCAATCCGGAGATCGGCGCCCGCTCGCGCATCGCCCTGTCGACCGCGAAGTGGCACCTGAAGAACGTATTCGCGAAGCTCGATGTCAGCACCCGGACCGGTGCGATCGCGCGTGCCCGCGAGCTGCAGTTGCTTGACTGACATGTTCTGACATCTTTTCAGGGTTCAATGTCGACTCGCACAGGGGTCGTTCGTCCTAGTGGACAGAACGGCTCCTTAGCTATGGATTGGAGAATTGCCATGCAACGTTTCGTAGTCCTGGTCGCGCTCGCTGCTTTGACCGCTTGCGCTCAGAAAGAGGCTCCGCCCGCGGCGCAAGACCAGGCGCAGAACGAGCCCGCCCCGGCAACCCCTGCGGCGCCCGCCGAAGAGGCTGGTGAGCCGTCCAGGGTCGCTGCACTCTCGCCCGATGTGCCGGCCGGCGAGTACCAGATGGATCATGCGCACTCCACGCTCATTTTCCGTATCAGCCACATGGGCTTCTCGAGGTTCACGGCGCGGTTCCGGCGCTTCGATGCGAAGCTGCAGTTCGATCCGCGCAACCTCACGGCCACGCAGCTGACTGCCACCGTCGACCCGCGCTCGATCGAGACCGACTACCCGGATCCGAAGTACGACTTCAATGCCGAGCTCGCCGGCGAGCAGTTTCTGAACGCCGCGAAATTCCCGGAAATCGCCTTCCGCACGACGAGTGTCGAGGATCTCGGCAACCAGGCGATGCGCGTGCACGGCGAGTTGACCATGCATGGTGTGACTCGGCCGATCGTGCTGGAGGCGACGTACAACGGCGGCTATGCTGGCCACCCGATGGACCCGCAAGCCCGCGTCGGCTTCTCTGCGCACGGTGTCCTGCGCCGCTCCGAGTTCGGCATCTCCGGCGGCATCCCGCAAGCAGGCACCAACATGGGCGTCGGCGACCAGATCGCGATCGCCATCGAGTCGGAGTTCGGCGGTCCACCGCTCGCGAAGGCGAACTAAAAACGCGCGGCAGTTGTCGAATCGCACCTCTGCCGTGCGTCTTTAGTGACGGGCGAGTCAACACCAGTGTCCGGGGTGAGCATGTTCAAGGGAAGTTTCGTGACGATGGCGGAAGCGATTGCGACCCATTTGGGTGCAACGTCTGCGACTGCGGACACCTGGGGACGTGTAACGGATACAGGGCGCGACGACACCAGTAGCGCCGAGCGCGCGAGCGCGAACATGCGCGCACGACTCACCGTCGTCCGGCCGTCGTTCTCGCTGCACCAAGTGCAATCCTTACCTCCCAGGTAATCGACCCGTTGCATCGCTCGCTCGCATGATTCCGCACAGGTTGAATCATGCGGAGAGCGAACATGCATCGACGGGACCTTCTGAAGGGCGCCAGCGCGGCGATCGGCGGCGCAGCGTTGCTGAGTGCCGACACTGCAATCGCGGAGCGAGCCCGCAGCGCGAGCACCGGCGCGCGTGTAACCGGTCCCTTCGTCGAGACTCGCGACGGCACACAGCTCTTCTATCGCGATTGGGGTACAGGCGTGCCGCTCGTATTCGTGAGTGGTTGGGCGCTCACCTCAGACTGCTGGGGCTATCAGATGGCGCCGCTCTCCGACAGCGGGCTGCGCTGTATCGCCTACGATCGCCGCGGTCATGGCCGTTCGAGCGATCCCGGGCGCGGCTTCGATTACGACACGCTCGCCGACGATCTGGCTGCCGTGCTCGACGCACTGGATCTGAAGAACGTCACGCTCGTCACGCACTCGATGGCAGGCGGCGAGGCGATCCGTTACCTCTCGCGACACGGCTCGAAGCGAGTCGCGCGCGTTGCGCTCGTCGCTGCCACCTTGCCATTTCTCACGAAGACCGCCGACAACCCCGACGGCATCGACCCCGCTGTCTTCGACAACGCTCGGCGCAACGTGCTGTTACGGGATTTCCCGAAAGCCCTGCGCGACAACATGAAGCCGTTCGGCGTCGCCGAAACTTCGGAGGCGATGCTCGATTGGATCGCAGACCTGATGCTGGGCTGTTCGATGAAGGCGCTGGTCGAGTGCAACCGCGCGCTGACCGGGACGGACTTTCGCGCGGAGCTGGCGAAGGTCGACGTGCCAACGTTGATCGTGCACGGCGATAAGGACGTCTCCGCGCCGCTGCCGATCACAGGCCGCAAGACAGCAGCACTGATGCCGCAGGCGACCGTGAAGATCTACGAGGGCGCGCCGCACGGTCTGTTCCTGACGCATGCGGAGCGCCTCAACCAGGATCTGCTGGCGTTTGCGGCGTCGTAGGCCGCCGGGCTTCACCAGATCCTGACTCGATCCTTGGGATCGAGATACAGCTTCTCGCCCGGCTGCACGTCGAACGCCGCGTACCACGTATCCATGTTGCGTTCCGGGAACGTGCCGCGTGCCTCGCGCGGCGAGTGCGGGTCCGTGAGCATCTGCGCCCGTAGAGCATCGTCCCGCGTCTTGCCGCGCCAGGCTTGCGCGAAGGACAAGAAGAAGCGCTGATCGCCCGTGAAGCCGTCGAGAACCGGTGCCTCTTGGCCGTCGAGCGAGAGCTTGTAAGCGGTGTAGGCCATTTCGAGCCCGCCGAGATCGCCGATGTTCTCGCCCATCGTGAGGTCGCCGTTTACGCACGCGCCTTCGAGCGGGCAATAGGCACCGTACTGCGCGCCGAGCTTCTTGGTCGCTTCGACGAAGTTCTTGTTGGTCTCGGGCGTCCACCAGTTGCGCACCTTGCCCGAGCCATCGAACTCGCGGCCCTGGTCGTCGAAGCCGTGCCCGATCTCGTGGCCGATGATCGCACCGATCGCGCCGTAGTTGACCGCCGGATCGGCGTTCGGATCGAAGAACGGCGGCTGCAGGATGCCTGCGGGAAAGGTGATCTGGTTGTTGAGCGAGCTGTAGTACGCATCGACCGTCTGCGGCGTCATGAACCATTCGCTGCGATCGACGGGCTCGTGGATGCGCTTGACCTGGCGCTCCCAGTCGAAGACGCGCGCGTTGCGGGAGTTCTCGAAGTGCTTGCCGCGCTCGACGCTGAGCGCCGAGTAGTCGCGCCACTTGTCCGGATAGCCGATGCGAGGCTCGAAGGCATCCAGCTTCTTCAACGCTTCTGCCCGTGTCGCGTCGTCCATCCACGAGAGGGTTGCGAGGCGCTGCTTGACGGCCGTGCGCAAGTTCGCCACGAGCTCGACCATCTTGGCCTTGGTGTCGGGCGTGAAGTGCTTGCGCACGTAAATCTCGCCGAGTCCTTCGCCGATCTCTCCGCCGACCAGCGTGAGGCCGCGTTTCCAGCGATCGCGCTGCTTCTCCACGCCGCGCAGCGCTTTCGCATTGAACTCGAACTGCGCATCGTCGAACGCCTTCGGCAAGTCGGTCGCATACGAGTTGACGAAGTGGAAGGTCATGTAGGACTTCCAGGCCGCGAGCGGCTCGCTGTCGAGCAGCCTGGCGCCGTCGCGAATCGCGGTGGTCTCGTTCACGATGAAGTTCTGCGAGTCACCGAGCCCGACGCCAGCAAGCACCAGCTTCCAATCGACGTTGGGCACGAGCTTGTTCAGCCCCTTCAGGTCCATCGGGTTGTTGACTTCGCTGACCTTGCGCTGGCGCTCGGGCGCCCAGGCGACGGCCGCGATCTTGTTTTCGATGCCGATCACTTGCTGCGCCGAGCCTGCGGGATCCTTGTTGCCGAGCAGCTCGAAGACCTTCGCGACGTACGTTGCATACGCCGCGCGATAGGCGTCGAACTTCTCGCCCTTCTTCAGGTAGTAGTCGCGATTCGGCATGCCGAGCCCCGCTTGGCCGACCCACACCGTGTAGCGCGTCGGATCCGCGGTGTCGGGATTGATGCCCAGGGCGAACGGCGCCTGGTAATCGATCGAGCCGACCAGCTGCATCAGGCCGGCTTTGTCCTTGACCGCATCGATGCGTGACAAGTAGGGCTGCAACGGCTCGAGCTTGCGTGCCTCGATCGCGGCTTCGTCCATCCAGCTGGCATAAATGTCGGCGACCTTCTGCTCGACGCTGCCGGCCGCCGGCTTGCTGGCCGCAAGCTCATCGAGAATGGCATGCAGATCGGCCTCGGTCTTCTCGAACACCATCGTGCCGGTCCCGTAGCTGGAGCGATCCGGCGGGATCTGAAAGCTGTCGAGCCACTTGCCGTTCACGTAGCGAAAGAAGTCGTCGCCCGGCTTGACGCTCTTGTCCATCTGCGCGAGGTCGACGCCGAAACTGCCGTACGCCGCCTTCGGTGGTGGCGGTGGCGCAGCTGGCGCCGGCTCCTTG
>CADEEJ010000065.1:0-5588 GCA_902826315.1 uncultured Steroidobacter sp. | reverse complement strand
TGGCGAACTCGGTGCCGATGCCGGCCTCTTCGTGCTTGAAGTACACGAAGACCTCGCTGCTGCCCGCGGTCTTGTCGCGAATCACCTGCGCCCAGCGCTCGATGTCCGCCGGCTGGTAGCCCTCGTCGCGCAGCCGGAAGTATGCATACCCGGCGGTGATTTCGACCGGCGTGGAGAAGTTTTCGCTATCTGCGATACACAGGGCGAGCCCATGTGTCCGCAACCGCTCGAAAACGTCCGCTTCCATCCATGACTTGTGCCGGAACTCGAACGCTGCGCACAGGCCTGCCGGCAGCATTGCCAGGAAGGCATCGAACACTTCGAGGTTCATGCGCAGGTACGGCGGCGTCTGGAACAGGATCGCGCCGAGCTTCGGCCCGAGCGTGCTCGCGACCTCCAGGAAGTACTTGACGTCGTCGGCGCAGTCCCGCAACCGCTTCTGATGCGTGATCCGCTGCGGCGCCTTCAGCGTCAGCTTGAATTGCTCCGGCACCTGCGCGCTCCAGCCTTCGAGCAGCTTCGCGTTCGGCATCCGGTAGAACGTGTTGTTGATCTCGACGGTGGGAAAGCGCTCGGCGTAGTAAGGCAGCATCTTCGCCGTCTGCATCTTTTCCGGGTAGAAGCTGCCGCGCCACTCCGGGTACGCGTAGCCCGAAGTCCCCACCCACAGACCCATGTCAGCGCGACTCGCTGTGGAGCAGGCGGCGGTATTGGCCGAGGTGACGGATCGCGTGCTGCGGCTGGCCGATCGATTCGTAGATGCGCGCGAGGTTGTAGTGGCCGTCCGCGAGTGCGGGATCCTCACCGACCGCGGTCTGATAGGCTTCGAGCGCGGCCTGCGTGCGTCCCAGATCCTCGAGCAGCACGCCGAGATTGAACATCAGCACTGCGTCCGGACCGCACTGCTCGATCGCGCGAAGGTAAACCGCTTCCGCCTCACGCTTGTTGCCGCGATCGTGCAGCAGCCGGCCCCAGTTGATCCAGGCGGCGACGTTCTGTCCGTCGAGTGCAACGGTTTGCTGGTACGCGTCGATTGCCGCGTCGATGTCGCCGTTCTCTTCGAAGTCCAATGCGTCGTCGAACCAATCTTCCGCGTTTCTCGGCGGCGCAGCGGCTTCGTCAGGCTGCCCGAACTCTCGCTCCACGACACGCAGCACGCCGTCTTCGACGCTCACGTCCAGCCCGAGCACGTACTGCCCGCTGTCGGCTTGATACTGGCTGTTGCCGTCGCGCACGACCACGCGATCGCCGACGGCGCAGATGCTGAGGCCGGACAACGGCATCGTCTCCGGCAGATGCTTGCGCAAATCTTCGAGCGAGCGGCGGATGCGGCGGCGCGAGACTTTCGCCTGGATGAGCGCGCGCGCCGCGCGCAGCACGATGAGATCCTGGAACGAGAAACGATATTCGCGTCGCGGCCCACGCGTCGGCGTGACGAAGCCGACGTCGATGAGACTGCGAATGGTGCTGCGAGGAAGATGCAGGACTCGTTCGATGTCCCGCACGCTGTACGATTGCATCGGGTGCCCCGGGAAGGGTTACCGACGACTGGCTTTGCGTGCGGTCTTCGCAGGTTGCTCGACGCGCTTCGCTTCCTTGCGCGGGCCGAGCTTGGCGGCCGATTCCTTCGCCGACTCGGTGCGCTCCAGGCTGGCACGCAGCGCCTCCATCAGATCGATGACCTTGCCGCTGCTCTCGGGTTCGATTTCGGCCACGGAAATCTCCTGTCCTTCGACTTTTTTCTGGATCTCGGCCTGGATGCGGCCGCGGTGCTCGTCGGTGTACGCAGTGGGATCGAAGCGCGCGGAGGTCTGCTGTTCGATCAGCTGCTTCGCGAGCTTCATCTCCTGCGGTTTCACTTCGGTCTTCGGAATCTCGACTTCGGTCGACGGCCGCACGTCCGCTGCGAAGTGCAGCTGCTGCATCGTCAGCACGTCGTTGATCGGCCGGATCAGCACGATGTACGCCTTGCCGCGCGTCGCCCAGCGACCGACGGCCGCGAGCTTCGCTTCCTTCATCGCTTCGATCAGCAGCGCGTACGGTTTATTCGCGCCTTTCTCCGGCGACAGGTAGTACGTCTTGTCGAAGTACACCGGATCGATCGACTCGACCGGCACGAACTCCGAGATCTCCACCGCGTGCGAGCCGGCCTCTTCGAGCGCCTTGATCTCTTCCGGCGTGAACTGCACGTACTGGTCCTTGGCGAACTCGTAGCCCTTGACCGTTTCGTCGCGCTCGACGATCACGCCTTCTTTGGCGCAGACGTACTGCTGCTTGAGGCGTGAGCCGCAAGTCTTGTGCAGCATGTTGAAGGAGATCGAGTTCTGGGACTGGGTCGCGGTGTACAGCTTCACCGGGATCGCGACCAATCCGAACGAGACCGTGAGTGAGCCGATGGAGCGTGGTGCGGCCATGGAGAGTGCCTACTGTGTTCGCCCGTGCCTATATCAACTATTTACTTCCGAAAGCGTCTGCAAGGCTCTGTTTTGACGAGAGTGCATCATGCCACCGGTCGCCGCTCTTTTCCAAGCGCGACAACACATTATTAAGGGTGAAATCCGTCGGATCGGCCGCTTCCAGCTCTTCCCAGGTCAAGGGCATCGAGACCGTGGCGCCGGGGGAGCCGCAGGGCGAATAGGCGACCCGCAAAGTCTTACCCCGCACGTTCATGTTGTGATCGATGAAGATCTTGCCGGTGCGCTTGCCGGTGGCCCACTCCATCGTGATCTCCTTCGGATGCTCCTTGAGCAAGTGACGCCCCACCATCTCGGTGATCTGCCGGGCGCCGTCGAAGGTCACCGTGCGGTTGATCGGTACGAACACGTGCAGGCCCGTCTTGCCTGACGTCTTCACGACGGCTTCGAGCGACATCTGCTTCAACAGCGCGTGCAGCCAGAACGCTACGCGCCGGCCGCCCTCGAAGCCCTTCTTGTTCAACTCCGGCTCCTCCCCCGGCTGTTCCTTGCCGGAGTAGATATAAGGATCGATGTCGAACACCAGGTAGTCCGGGTAGTTCAGCACCGAGTCCGCCAGCGATTCCTCCGAGCTGTCGTAGTCGGTGTTCTTGTTCGCCGCGTCCGCCGCCACGTTGGCGCGCGAGTGCCAGACATGGAATTCCAGCGTGCCGCTCTGGCCGAGCCACAGCAGCGTCGGCAGATTGTTGGCGACGACGTACTGGTGCTTCTCGTCCTTGTGCCCGGAGTAGACGCTGACCATCGGCACGAAATCCGGACGCGCCTGCTCCCAATGCTTCTGGTAGAAGCGCTCGCCCGTGATGCCCTCGGGCATGCGGATCATCGTCAGCGGCCGGTCGCGCAGGTGCGGCAGCATGTAGCGCGACACTGCCGCGAGGTAGCGGATCAGATCGCGCTTGGTCACTGCCGCCTGTTTCGCATCGGGATTGGCGGGCCAGTACACGCGGTCGAGATTCGTGAGGCGGAGCTTCGCGCCGCCGACCGCGAGGTCGATGCGATTCGACTTGTTCTCCAGCTGCTGCAACACCTCGGCGACTTCGTTCGGCGGTGTCGCGAGCCTCGCCGGTTTGGCGCGCTTCGCCTTCGGTCCGCCCTTGATGCTGCGAGACTCGATGTCGTCGCGCACGCGCTGGAACACAGGTGCACGCAACATGCCGTCGGGTGTCCATTCCGCGAAGCTCACCTCGACGACGAGCTCGGGATCGATCCACGTGGTCGGCCGCTGCAGCGGCGGCTTTTCCGCGAACGGTGTCGCTTTGCGTTCGAGCTTCGGAAAGCGCTTGCCGAGCTCGGCGATCACCCGGTCGTCGAGGCCGGAGCCGACGTGGCCGGCAAAGTGCAGCTTGCTGCCATTCCAGTAGCCGAGCAGCAGCGAGCCCAGCGGCTCGCGCGCGCCCTTGCCTTTCGTGTAGCCGCCGACGACGAATTCGGCCGTCTGCGTTGCCTTGATCTTCAACCAGCCGTTCGTGCGCTTCCCCGGCTGATACGTGCTGTCCTTGCGCTTCGCGACGATGCCCTCGAAGCCGCTGTCGAGCGAGGCGGCGTAGAGCTTCTCGGCGTTGTCCGTTGCGTGCACCAGCTGCAGATGCGACGTCGTCAGCAAGCATTGCGACAGGTAGCGACGCCGGTCGATGTACTGCGCGCCGCGCAGGTTGATGCCGGCGAAATGCAGCAGATCGAAACACAGCATCACCACCGGCGCTTCGCGTTGCGCGGCAGCGATTTCGGGCGGTGTCTTCAGCTCGCGCCGGTTCTGCAGATGATTGAACGAGGGGCGTCCGGTCGCTGCGTCGAGCGCGACGATTTCGCCGTCGAGGATCATGGAATCGACGGCCTGAGTCGCGAGATCGGCGACCAGCTCGGGAAATGCGGTGGTCAGATCGATGCCCCGTCGCGACTGCAGACGCACCACGTCATCTTGCACGAACGCGAGCACGCGATAGCCGTCGACCTTCGGCTCGTACAGCCAATGCGGATCGGAGCTGGCGGTCTCGTCGCTCTCCGCGAGCATCGGATCGAGCTTTTTCGGCATGGCTTCGCTCGGACCGGTCGGTCCGAGCAGAGCGGCGTCGAGACGTTTACTGCCAGTGCTTGCGGCAAGCTCGTCCAGCGAGCGGCCGGTCAGCACGGAACGGCTGCGCGCGAGGATGTCAGAGCCGCTGGTCGTCACGAAGCGGTCCTTGTGCTTCAGCAGCAGCCATTGCTTGTCCGACGACGTGCGCACCAGCGCGAACGAGCCCTTCAGTTTTTCGCCGCGCAGGAAGAAGTTCAGCTTGCCGTCGGCCAGCTCGGTGCGGATGCGCTCCTGTGCTTCTGCGCGATTGCCGAACGAATAGCGGTGGTCCTCGTCCGGCGAATAGACGCCGCAGTCCCAGACGATGACGTTGCCGGCGCCGTATTCCTTGGCCGGGATCACGCCTTCGAACGAGCCGTAGTCGAACGGGTGATCCTCGACCTCGACGGCCAGGCGCTTGTCGCCGTATTCGAGCGACGGACCCTTCGGCACGGCCCAGGACTTCAGCACGCCGTCGAGCTCGAGGCGGAAGTCGTAATGCAGGCGGCGCGCCGCGTGCTTCTGGATCACGAACAGCAGCGGCCCGCGGCGATCGGTCGGCAGTTTGGGCGCAGGCTCCGGCGTGCGCGTGAACGCTCGCTTCTCGGCGTAGCGTTCCAGGGGACGTTTCATGCCCCCGATTCTAAGCTTTAGCCCGACTTCCCCGGCAAGCTGAAATAAAACGTCGCACCCTGCTCGACCCGCGACTCCGCCCAGACCGTGCCGCCATGGCGCGCGATCACCCGGTGGACGATCGCCAGCCCGATCCCGGTCCCCGGGAATTCCCGATCCGTGTGCAGTCTTTGGAATGCGCCGAACAAGCGCGCTGCATACTGCGGATCGAAGCCGGCGCCGTTGTCGCGCACGTAGTACGTCGGCAGCGCCGTGTTCTGAACCGGACCGACTTCGACGACTGGCCGCTGGCGCCGCGCGGTGAACTTCCACGCGTTCTCCAGCAGATTGACCACGACGATGCGCAGCAGTCTCGGGTCGCCATACGCACGCATGCCCGGCGCGACCGCAATCGGCACGTCGCGCTCCGGATTCGCCGCCGAGATCTC
>CADEEJ010000064.1:19745-21489 GCA_902826315.1 uncultured Steroidobacter sp. | reverse complement strand
CGAAATAGGCGCCGACGAGCGAGGCCGGCACGGTCAGCCCGATACCGACGACGCGGAACCACGTCGGCAGCTCGCCCGTGGTCAGCGTGCTGAGCACCATCCCGAGCACGCCATAGGCAAGAGCATTGAAATAAGGAATCTGCCGCGCGAGGCGGGCCACCAGAAATCCGCCCACCACCGTCGACGCAGTGCCGAGAATGAGCGCGGCCCTGAGATAACCGGGATCGGTAGCGAGTGCCGCGGCCGCGGCACGCACCTGTTCGTCACTAGCGTTGGTGATCTGATCGGTGAAGACGCTGAAGAGCACGATGCCCGTGACGAAGTCGATACCGAACACGGCCAGCGTTGCCAGGACGATGGCCCGGATATCGATATTTCGCATCGCTCCTCCCGCTTGCAACGGGCAGGAGCTTAGCGCATGTCAGCCCAGCATCTTGCCGAGTGCTCCGAGCGCGCTGCCGATGTCGTTCGCGGCCGGCGCTTTGCCGCCCGGCGAGATCTTGTCGATGACCTGCGGCAACAGACCCGCCAGCGCGCTGGTGGTTTCCGTCTCGCCGATCCCGGCTTTCTTCGTACGCCTCGGCGTCAGGTCTGCTGATAAGTGGACGCCGTCGTCGCGCAGTCCGAGCACAGGAAGGCGTAGAAAATCCCCTCACGCCGCGGGTCAACGTCTTCGCAGGCGATCTGGCCGATACAGACCATGGTGCGCTGACACTGCTCGCAGGTCGGATACTCAGCGTCCTGGACCCACGCCGGATGCCCACCGAGCTGCGAGTAGTGCGTCGGCAGCGTGTCGATCGCCGCATGCCATGGGCTGCGCGGGACGGCGGCCGGTAGCAGAGATCGACGCGGCAACTGGCCATCGACCAACCTCAGGTCCGCAATGGGTACGACGATCTGCTGCGCGCAACCGAGAAATGCCAAGGCCGGCGCCGTTCCATCGAGCTCGAACAGATTCGTTTCCGTGAGCACGGTCACCGGCGAAGGTGACATGGAGTCGCCCGCGGCGACGAGCGCATGACAAACGTCGTGATAGAGATTGCGCCGTTGCGAGTCGAGCGACAGCTCCCAGCCTGCTTGCTGCGAATACCGATGCGGAGGAATGTGCAGATCCGCGGCCCACTGCGGCGGGTTGGCGCGCCACCCGGCGAACAGCTCGACGACGCGCTTGTCTCCGACCCAGGCGAGCGCACAGAGAAGCTTGTCGGTCAACAAACGATCGCGGCCCGCGACCCGCGCGAGATGCTGAGTCAGCAGATCGCGGATCTTCGGCGCGGCGCGATGGAATGCGAACTCCGGCCGCAATTCCTCGACCCGGATGAACTCTTGCAGCAACGAGCTGATGTCCGCGGCTACGAACGCGACGAGGCACGTCGCTATGCGCTGTGCCGCGTGCACGTCACCCTTCTTCAGGAGTGCATGCGCGTGGCGCACGAGCGCAGCGGTCTGGCCCGAATTGAGCGCAGCGTAGAGCGCTGCGGTTGGCCGCGGCGGCGGCGCATGGCGAATCAGCGGATCGGGCTTCGGCGGTGAGTGGACGATCTTCAGCATCTCGAGCGGATCGTCGAGGCCTGCGTACGGATCGACATTGCGACGATTGGCGTGGATGAACGCCGCACGTTGCTGGCGCTCTTTCGCCTGCACGCAGGGCATGCAGTAACCGCCGGTACGCGACGCAGTCGCCGCGAGAATGGTCCGGCTGCAACCGTCGGACTTGCAGGCGACGCGCTCGCTCATTCGCTCA
>CADEEJ010000064.1:0-19645 GCA_902826315.1 uncultured Steroidobacter sp. | reverse complement strand
ACGGCCGTGCTGTACACGCCGGGCACCTGCCAGAACTTGCGCTCTGCGCCCCAGAAACAGCCAAGGCCGAACATTGCGAGCTTCATGCCTTCCGGGAACGGCGGCACGATGCGATTGCCGTTCACGGCGTGGCGCTCGGGCACTTGCATCGACGTCGCGCGTCCGGGCAAAACGTCCGAGGGCTCCGGCATCACGGCCTTCTTGCGAAACGGGTTCATCGCGCGGGTCCTTTGGCTCAGCGGTGGGCAGCACTGGGTGGGGTCGCGGCAGAGAGTAAGCAAGGGCGCACACCCCCCGCAAATGCGGGCTGCCAGGCGGGCACAGGCCCTTGAAAAACCGGGGCTTGGCGAGCCCGGACGTGACCCGCTTCACCCTTCCGCAGTCTGGTGCCTCGCAATAGCGCAAGGGTCCTTGCACGCAGGTCCACGGGTGCTATTAATGGGCGCGAGGTTTGCCCATGAACGCGCCCTTCAAGCTGTTTTCCGAACGGCCGTTGTTCGCAGCGCTGATCCTCGCCGCGATCGCGGTGGCGCTGCCCTCGATAGCCTCCGCCGAAACTCCGTCCGCCAGCTCGAACACCGTGATCGGACCGAACGTGATGCTCGCCGACGGTGCCGAGGCACTGATGCGCGGCGAGTGGGAGCGCGGCGTTCAGCTCACGCAGATGGGATTGTCGTTCGCGGTCTCGCAACAGGACCGCGCCTCCGCGCTCGCGAACCTGTGCGCGGGATTCGCGGCGCTGAAGAAATACCAGCGCGCGCTCGACTATTGCGATCAGTCGATCGCGCTCGTCGAGGACAACTGGCGCACGTGGCAAAACCGCGCGGCCGCGAACCTGGGCCTGGGGAAGATCGAGGAGTCGCTGCGCGACGTGCAGCGCGGGCTGCAGATCAACCCGGATTCGGATTCGTTACAGAAGACGCTCGCGATCGCGCGCGATCATGAAAAACTCCAGCAGGAGCGCATGCGCCACCTGCTGGAGTCGTAGCAGAGTCGCGTAACTGAACTTCAGGCCGATTCCAGGGAAGGCGTCAAGCCCGCCGTTCCCATGCCGCCCATGAACGCCAGGCCTTCCGGTGCGCGACGGCACTCGCGCGGCGTGACTCCATGGAACCGCCGTAGCGCGCGGAACAGCGTCGAGCGCGAGTCGAAGCCGACCTGCTTCACGATGTCCTCGACCGCCAGCTCCGTGCCTCGCAGCAGACGCGCCGCGACCGTCGTGCGCTTGCGCTGCAAGTACTCGTGCGGCGTCACGTCTTGGATACGCTTGAACAGCCGCAGGAAGTGATGGCGCGACAGGAACGCGGCCCGCGCCATGTCGCCGAGCATGAGCGGCTTGTCGTAGTTCGAGTGAATGAAATCCGTCGCGAGCGAAACGCGCCGCAGAATCTCGCGACGCGTCGCGGCCCGGCGCACCGGCACCGAATGCGCGCGCTGCACGACCTGCCGATGGCGCATCAGCAACCGTTCCAGCAGGAACGCGAATTGCTCCTCGTACCACAGCGCATCGTCCAACCCCATCTCGCAGTGACGGCGGATGAAGAGCAGGACCGGCGTGACGCTGCGATCGTGCGTGTACAGATGCGGCATGAAGGGCAGCGCCGTGGACGGCATGATTTCGCCGCTTTCCAGCAAGCGATCTTCCGGCGTGATCAGCGCGCCGAGCGTTTCTTCCGGCATGCCGCGCCGGAACAGGATCGTCAGTGCATGCACTTCGCGTGCGCCGCGAACGCGGACGTTCGCGGGACAAGCCGGCACTGTCATCCAGGTGTCATCGTCGACGAACACTCGTCGACCGTCGAGCGCGACTTCCTGCCGTCCGTTCCAGGCGCAGAGCACGGCCAACCGCTCGGCATCGAGCGCGTAGTCCGCGACTTGCGTCTTCACGTTGAGAATTGCGTTGCCGGTATCGAGCTGCCGGACCACGCCAGGATTTACGTCGCCGCCGCCTGTCATCTCATGGGTCCTACGGAGAATCATCCGCATGCCCCTCCCCGTTCAACGAACCACCGGAAACGGTGCCGGCGTCACCCGAGAACTGCACCCGCATCTCGAAAACTCGCCACGTCATTGATCGTCATTACGCGGATGCGTTCCCATGTGTACAAGGGAATTACGATGATCAGATCGCGGCATGCGACGAAAGGTTTCAGCGCTCGCGCGTGTTGGACAAACACCAAACACAATTGCGCAACACATGAGACCGGACTCGCGAGCGGAAAAACACGGTACGTCGAACTTGTGATGCGCCAACGACATGAACCGTTGCAGCGACGTCGCGCGGGCGCGTCATTCACCGGCAATATGCGTAGTTTCACCGGTTGCAGCGGACACATCGGACACTTTATGGCGGGCGCCGCAGAGCACGTTTAGAATCGCGCCCCACCCTTCACTGCTGCCACTGGCCGTTTATGCCCATCGTTCACGAACACAACCTCGCCCGCCCGCTGCCGAAGCAATGTCAGTTCGGTATTCGCGTACGCCTGCGCAGCACCGACCCGTTCAAGAACCTGGTCGGCGCGGAGTGGACCAAGGAACACTGGTTCGCGACGCGCGACGAGCGCGACCGCGCTCTGCAAGAGATGAGCGGGCGGTACGTCTATTTCCGGCCCGGCGATCAGCCGAGTCTGGAATTCGAAAAGATCGATAAGTAAAAACTAGAAGGTGCGGCCGAGGAACAGATAGAAGGCCTGGTCCCCGCCTTCGTCGTAGCCCGTCGCCAGGTACACCGGTCCGAGCGGCGTATCGAGCCCGAAGAACAGGCTGGCGTTGGTACGTAAATCGCCGAAGCTCACGTCCCGGCGGTTCTGCCACACGTTACCCGCTTCCAGCGACACGCCCGCGTACGCCGGCAAGTCGAGCACTCCTTCGCCACCGCGCCCGATGCGCCGGTAATACATGAGTCGACCGATGCCGTAGTGCGGCCCCGCCAGGAACCCCGGCGCGAGGCCTGACAGATTCAGAAAGCCGCCGAGCGCGAACGAATTCTCCGGCGTCTCGAGCGCATCGACCGTCGTGCCCATGTCGGTCCAGAAGATCAGCGTGTGCCGCTCGAACGAGCGCGCGATCAGCCAGCTGGTGCGCACGGTGTCGAAGCTGCGAGTGGCACCGACGCTCTCGCGTTCCGCACCCCACTCGAGATCGAACTGCTGGCCGTGGCGCGGAAAGAAAATACTGTCGAGCCTGTCGTACGAGAAGCGCGTGAAATAACCGCCGCGATCGAATTCGCTGGCGGGCAGCGAGGGATCGCCGATCAGCACGCGCCGCCGCCCCGTGCCGCGGCGCACGCCGAAGCGGATCTCGCCCCAGTTGGAAATCTCGCGGCCGAAATCCAGGCCGCCCTGCACTTCGCGCACGCGATACTCGGCGACGCGGTCGGCGTCACGCAGCTCGAACACGCTGCGTTCCTCGAAGTCGAAGCTCGGCGCGAGGAAGTAGCGGCTGGCGAGCGACAGCGGTTGATAGAACTCCGTGAACAATTTCGGGTTCTCGCCGATCTGCACGTCCGTCAGCCATTCGCCGCCGAGCTTGTTCAGCTCGGTCGCGATGAAGCGCACGGCCGCGTTGTAACGGCTGTTGCCCTCGAAGTCGTCTTCGAGATTGAGGCCCATGCGCATGTAGTTCGGGCCCCAGCTCTTGCGGCGCAGGTCGAGTTGCAGGCCGGCGCGGCCGTCGTCCTCGATCAACTGGTAGTCGATCGTCTCGAAGCGGTCGAGTGCGTACAGCGAGGACAACTTGCTGCGCACCAGCTCCTTGTCGAGCTTCTTGCCGACGAGATCGTGCATCGTCTCCTTGACCAGCGCGTCGTACTGCGACGACGCAGCGTCCGCGCGCACGAAGTCGATCACCGGCAGCTCGGTCGAACGAGTGTTGCGTGCGGCGAGGTACTGGCGGTAATCCGCTTCACTGAGCGACAGCTTTGCTAGCGATGCCGACGCGCCGCGCGCGGCCTCTTCGCCCGCGCGCAGTGCCTGCGGCACGCGGCTGAACTCGCTGGAAGCAAAGCGCCCGAGCGGCGGATCGATCACGATGTCTGTCGGCAGCAGCTTCTTGCGCTGCTCGAGCGTGCGGCCGCGAATCAGGATCGCGAACGCCTGGTTGGTCACTTCCAGCGGCGAAGTCAGCTCGTCGCGCGAGTACAGCGGAAAGCTGACGTCGACGACGATCAGCACGTCGACACCCATCGCACGCGCCGTGTCGATCGGCAGATTCTCGACCAGCCCGCCGTCGACCAGCAGCCGGCCCTCGCGCTGCGCCGGCGCGAACACGCCCGGCGCCGACATGCTCGCGCGCATCGCCGTGACCAGGTCGCCGGAATCCATCACGACGGGCTGGCCGGTCTCCAGGTCGGTCGCGATGGCGCGAAACGGAATCGGCAGCTTGTCGAAGCGCTGCACCTCCGCGACCGGCAGCGCTGCGTTCCGCAACACCTGCTCGAGCGTCTGCCCCTGCACCAGGCCGGGCGGCAACACCAGGCCCTTGTCCTTCTTCAGGCCGAGCGCGAAGCGCACGAGGAAGTTGCGCTCGTCCTGCTTGCGCCGGAAGCCGAGCTCTTCGCGCGGCGGGCGGTCGCGGAAGGCGTCCTGCCAGTTCAGCGAGCGGATCAGCGTCTCGATCTCGGCAGCGGACATGCCGGAGGCGTACAAGCCGCCGACGACAGCGCCCATGCTGGTACCGGCGATCGCATCGACCGGCACATGCATCTCGTCCAGCACTTTCAGCACACCGACGTGCGCCGCGCCGCGCGCGCCGCCGCCGCTGAGCACGAGACCTACGCGCGGCCGTGTTTCCTCGGCCGCATGTGCGGCCGGCACGAGCACCGTCAGCCAGACAATTGCCGCAGGAAGCAATCTCATTGCGGATCGGATAGTAGCAGCAGTTGTGACGGCCGAAGCGCCGCTGCTAGGCTCGATTGCATGCGAACCCGACGTTCATTCATGCAAGCCGGCGTGCTGCTCGGCCTGGCCATCTGCTCGGCCTCCGCCGCGCCGCCGGGACGTCAATCGGACGACGATGAGTCGCAGTGGGGATCGTACGGCGGCGACCCCGGCGGCAACCGCCACGCGCCGTTGCAGCAGATCAACCGCCAGAACGTCCGGCAGCTGGAGATCGCGTGGACCTACCGCACCGGCGAGCTCGGTGCCGACTTTGCGCGCGCCGAAAACCTCACGTTCGAGGCGACGCCGATACTGGTTCGCGGTTCGCTGTATCTGAGCACGGCCACGAACATCGTGATCGCGCTCGATCCCGTCACCGGTCAGCAGCGGTGGCGCTACGACCCGCGGATCGATCGCACGCGCCGCTATTCGGAAGCGACTTCGCGCGGCGTGTCCTCATGGATCGACGCAGCTGCCGAGCCGACGGCCGCCTGTGCCCATCGGATCCTGATGGGCACGCTCGATGCCAGGTTGATCGCCCTCGACGGCCGCACCGGTCGGCCGTGCCGCGACTTCGGCAACGGTGGCAAGGTGGACCTGAACGAAGGCGTGCGCGCGGGCTCAGCAGGCAACTACCTCGTGACCTCGCCGCCGGCGATCTATCGCAACATCGCGATCGTCGGCTCCGCGATCGGCGACAACGGCGGCGTCGAGCTGCAGCGAGGCATCGTGCGTGCGTTCGATGTCCGCAGCGGCAAGCAGCTGTGGTCGTGGGATCCGATTCCGACTTCCAGCGAAGAAGCGACGCGTCGCGGATGGCAACCGCAGTCGGCGCAGCGCACTGGCGCGGCCAATGCCTGGTCGGTGCTGTCGGTCGATGCGGGTCGCGGCCTGGTGTTCGTGCCCACTGGTTCCGCGAGCCCGGACTACTACGGCGGCGAGCGCAAGGGCGACAACAACTACGCAAACTCGCTGGTCGCCTTGCACGCCGAGACCGGCGCGATCGCCTGGCATCGTCAGCTCGTGCATCACGATTTGTGGGACTACGACGTGCCCGCGCAGCCGATGCTGATCGACATCGAGCGCGACAACAAATCGATCCCGGCCGTTGTCCAGGCAACGAAGACCGGCATGTTGTTCGTCTTCGATCGCGAGACCGGCGAGCCGGTGTTCGAAGTGGTCGAGCGCCCCGTGCCGCAGACCGACGTCGCCGGCGAAACGATCTCGCCAACGCAACCGTTCCCCGCGACTCCGGCACTCGTGTCGCACGCAGCGGTGACGCCGCAGGACGCGTGGGGACTCACCTTCTACGATCGCGGCAAGTGCCGCGACCTGATCTCGCACTATCGCTCGGAAGGCATCTTCACGCCGCCCAGCCTGCAGGGCACGATCGAGTCGCCGGGCTTTGCAGGCGGCGTGAACTGGGGCAGCACAGCGTTCGACAGCGAGCGCCAGCTCGTGATCGCGGCCGTCAACCACATACCCATGGTCGTGACCCTCATCCCGCGCGAGCAGTTCGATGCGGCGCGCCGCTCGGACGCCTGGCCGGATTCGGACTTCGCGGCGCAGACGGGTACGCCGTACGGCGTACGCCGCGAATTGCTGGCTTCACCGTTCGGCTTGCCGTGCACCGCCCCGCCGTGGGGAACGCTCGCCGCCATCGACCTGCGCCGCAATGCCATTCGTTGGCAAGTAATGCTCGGCTCGACGCGCGACATGACGCCGTGGTTCGTGCCGGCCCCGACGCTCGGCATGCCGAACATGGGTGGGCCGATGGTCACGGACGGCGGGCTGGCGTTCATCGGCGCCGCAACCGACAACTATCTGCGCGCGTTCGACATCGAGACGGGGCGCGAGCTGTGGAAGGGCCGGTTGCCCGCCGGCGGCCAGGCGACGCCAATGAGCTATGAAGCGAACGGCCGCCAGTTCGTAGTGATTGCAGCCGGCGGACACGGCAAGCTAGGGACCAAGCGCGGCGACCATGTGGTTGCTTTCGCGCTGCCAGAGTGAAGATTTCTCCACGGGAGAAGACCATGCGTACCGACAGTGACACACTTGCCAGCGCCATGAACAAGCTCCGCCTCCTGGCCATCGCTGCTCCGCTGTTGGCAAGCAACACTTTCGCTGCGGATCGCGACCGCCTGGAAGAAGTGATCGTTACGGCCACGCGTTCCGAGCAGCAGTTGCATGAATTCCCCGGCAGCATTTCCGTCGTCTCGGGCGCGGACGTCGCGCTCGTCGGGTCGACGCATCACGCCGAGATCATGAACCGCGCGCCCGGCGCGATGATCCAGCGCAACAGCGGCCAGGAAAGTCTCACGGCGATCCGCTCGCCGGTGCTGTCGGGCCCCGGCTCCTGCGGCGTATTCCTGTTCCTGGAGAACAGCATCCCGATCCGCCCGACCGGCTTCTGCAACGTGAACGAGCTGTTCGAAGTGAACAGCGAGCAGGCCAGCTCGATCGAAGTTCTGCGCGGCCCCGCCGGAGTCGTGTACGGCTCCGGCGCGATGCATGGGGCGGTGAATGTCATCCAGGCTGCGCCGGCCGAGTTGCCCGGCCAGAGTCTCGCCCTCGAAGGCGGGCCGGACGAGTTCTATCGCGGCAAGCTCGCGCTCGCGCACACCGGCGGCACGACGGATCTGGGCGGTGTCATCGTCGCGTCGCACGACGGCGGCTGGCGCGACAACTCCGGCCTGGACGAGCAGAAGCTGAACTTGTCGCTGTCGCGCCGCCAGGGCGATGCAACGCTCGGCGTGCGATTCGCGGCGACGAATCTCGCCCAGGAGACCGCCGGCTTCATCCAGGGCTTCAACTCCTATCGCGACGAGAGCATCGCGAAGTCGAACGCGAATCCGGAAGCCTATCGCGACGCCTACGCGATGCGACTCACCGGCGAGTACGCGCGGCCGCTCGGCAACGCGCAGCTCTCGATCCGGCCGTTCGTGCGTCACTCGCGCATGGATTTCCTGCAGCACTTCCTGATCGGCAAGCCGCTCGAAGAGAATGGCCAGGACTCGCTCGGCGTGCTGACGGCGCTGCAAATGGTGGTGCTGCAAGACATGCAGCTGCTGGCGGGCCTCGACCTGGAGCTCGCCGATGGCTTCCTCAAGGAGACGCAGGCCGGCCCCGCAACCGACGGCGCGCCGGCGGCGAATGCGATTCGTCCGGCGGGCAAGCACTACGATTACGAGGTGCAGAGCCAGGTCGCCGCGCTCTACGGCCAGATCGAGCAGCCGTTCGCGCAGCGCTTCAAGCTCACCGTGGGTGCGCGCCTGGAGTACGTCGACTACGAGTACGACAACCGCATGCTCGTCGGTAACACGCGCGATGACGGCACGACCTGCGGCGCCGCGGGCTGTCTCTTCAACCGTCCTGCCGACCGCAACGACAATTTCACGAACTTCACTTCGAAGCTCGGCCTGACGTACGACCTCACCGCAGAGCACGTGCTGTACGTGACCGGTGCGCGCGGGTATCGGGCACCTGACACGAGCGAGCTCTATCGCTTGCAGCGCCAGCAATCGATCGCGGACCTGGATCCCGAGCGGCTCGACAGCATCGAAGTCGGCGCGCGCGGCGCGTTCGGCGTGCTGCGCTACTCGCTCGCCGCCTTCAAGATGAAGAAGGACAACGTGATCTTCCGCGACTCCGTCGGCTTCAACGTGAGCGACGGCAAGACCGACCACGAAGGCGTCGAATACGAATTCAACTGGGCGCCGCTCGACACGCTATCCCTCGCGCTCGCCGGCACGTACGCCAAGCACACGTACGCCTTCAACCGTACCGTCGACGGCGGCGAGACGATCGTCTCCGGCCGCGACGTGGACACTGCGCCTCGACACGTGAACACGGCGCGCGTCGACTGGCAGTTCCTGCCGGTTGCGAATGCGGAGCTGGAGTGGGTGTCGGTCGGCCGCTATTTCGTCGATGCAGCGAACGCCAACGAGTATCCGGGCCATGACCTGCTCAACCTGCGCGTCGGCTGGAATATCCGCGACAACTGGAGCACGGCGCTGCGCCTGAACAACGTGACGGATCGCGCGTACGCGGACCGCGCGGACTTCGCTTTCGGGAATTACCGGTACTTCCCAGGGCGCGGGCGCACCCTGTTCGTGGAAGTCAGATATAGAAGTGAATAAGCCCGACCCACAGCAGCAGCCACCACGCGCTGCTGTGGGTCAGGCTTTAGTCTGACTGTTACGGTCGGATCGGGTTGAACGCGGTCAGGCCGTCCAACGCTGCCGGCGTCGTGCCGAGCGCCGGACCGAACGTGTTGACGAACTGGCCGGTCTCGCCATGCAGCGCCATGTAGTTCAACAGCACCGTCTGCACCAACAAGTTGACGTTGTTCGCCGCCGGGCTGCTGCTCGTCACCACGTCGCCGCCGGCGCTGTAGTAACCGAGCTGCTGATGCCGCGCCGGGACGCCCGTGTTGAGCAGCGTCGGACGCGCGGTCGGGTTGTAGACCAGGAAGAACGATGCAGCGGTCTGCTGGTTGTCGCCGGTCCACACGCCCTTGCCGCCGCCGTTGACTGAGTTGTCGACCATGCCGTTCGAGGACAGCGAACCGTCGCTGAACACGTAGATCATCAGCTGCTGCTGGTTGCGTGCCGCGAACTCCAGGCACGCGCCGATGCAGCGACCGGCGCGCAGGTCGCGCAACTCACCGGTCGCGCGATCGCCTGTGTGGTAATCGAAGCCGCCCATGCTGATCGTGCCCGCGCCCGCGTAGCCTTCGACGACCAGCTTCATGACCGAGGCGGTCTTCTGGAACTCGCCGTCATTGCCGAAATTCGCGCCGAAGACGCCGGCGGGACCCGTGATGTCCTCGTCCAGGGCAGGATTGATCGCGGCCGGGCTGCTGAAGCGCGCCACCGTGTCGGCAGTCTTCACGTAGCCGCACTTGACCTGCGTCTCCAGCCGCGCGGCTTCGTTGCCGTCCGCGAGCTGCGTGTCGACCTTGAACAGCTTCTGCTCGCTGATGCGCGCCATCTGTTCCATCACCGCGACGGTGGACGCCGTGTCGGGCGTGTTGTCCGGCTTCGTGAACAGCGTGCCGAGCGCGCCGGTGTCGACCAGGCCGCTGGCGTCGCTGGCGCGATCGATCTTGGTGGGACGGTTTGCCGGATCCATCAGCATCGCCGGCGCCATCGAATTGCCGCCGGAGTCGGAGTTCTGCGAGCCGATCAGCGACAGCAGGCTGCCGCGCGAGCCGGTCTTGGCAATGCCGTACATCGGGTTGTGCGGGTTGTTGCCGGTGTCGTTCTCGGAGCGCGCCGCGATCACCGCGCCGTTGACGTTGGCGCGCGTCGTGGCGGAAGTCTTCTCGAGCATGCCCTGCAGGAACGCGCTGCGCGCGTGGAATGCGAGACCGAACTCGACGTTGACGAAGTTGGTCGTCGCGTTGTTCGGCAGCATGTCGCCGGGCAGGCCGAGCTTCGAGTAGCCCTGCGTCGACAGGAAGTCGAGCTGGCCGCCTTCCTTGCCGACGAGCACGTTCGAGCCGGCGATGTTCGCGCCGCCCGCGAGGTCGAAGCAGATGAACGGGATGCGGCCGGCACCCTGCTGAATGTTGCAGATGTCGTTGGCCGGGTTCGCCAGGAACTCCATGTCCGGCGACAGCTGCACAGTCTGGCCATTCGCGCGGCGCGGATTGAGCAAGGCGCCGAGGATCGCCGGTGCCACGACCGTGGCCGAGCCGGTCACGAATCCCTGCGCCAGGAAGTCGCGGCGGGTCACCGGCTTCTTGTGCGATCCGTGCTTCAAAGGCTCGTCGAGGCCGAGCGGGCGTTGCTTGCGCGATTTGATGATCAGCATGGGTGTGTCACCGCAAAGTTTCTTGGCTTGACTCAGTTGATCAGCACGGCGCCGCTGCCGAGGACCGCACCGCAGGTTGCTTTCGCAACGAGCCGCGTGCGGCCGTTGCACGACGCGCCACTGCAGGCCTTGAGCGTGTCGATCATGCTGTACAGGCCGGGGCGCGGCGGACCTTCCGTACCCTGGTCGGCCGGCGTGTACGGCTGCTTCATCTCGGCGGGGGTCGGGCCCGAGGTCACATTCGTGCCGAGCATGCGGGTGAGCAGCGGATCGATCAGCGCGTCCTTGCCGGCGTCGGTCGCGAACACCGTGCCCGGTGCGCCGTTCAAGTCGAGGCCGCCGAAGTAGGTGCCCGGGTTGTCGACCAGCGCGCTGCAGTACTGGATGGCGAGCTGCGCGATCGCAGTCTGGTGCGAAGCGAGGAAGGCCTCGACACCATCCACCGCCGGCAGCGACTGCCGCACGTTGACGAAGGTCTCCTTCACCGCCGCCGTGTTCGGGCTCACGCCCGTGACCGCAGCCATCGTGGCGTTGATCCGGTCGAACGTGCGCACGCCGATGTCGGAAGGCCGCACCACCGCCTTGTCATGCGGGTCGCCCGCAATCGCATTGGCGTAGGTCGAGCACACGTTCTGGCGCGTGCCGAGCACGTCGAAGCACAGGAAGAACTCGTCCGAAGTCGGACCCTGTTCGAGCCCGATGATCGTGCCGACGGTCGAGAGCGTCTGGCCGGTCGCGGCCGAGTAGTTCGCATCCGCGATCACCGTGTCCAGCAAGCGATACGCCTGCCCGACCGGCGGCTCGGCACCGTTGACGCCGATGCGCATGCCCTTCAGCGGGATGCTGCCCGGCATCGCCGCGCTGTCGAGGCTGATGAACTTCGGGTTGTTGAACAGGTAGCCGGCGCTGTCGTATTGCTGCGCCTCGAACATGACGTACGCCTTCGGGACGTTGATCAGGTGCGAGATGCCGAACAGCATGAAGAATTTCTCGCCGACGCCGGCTTCGAAGTTCTGCTGGATCTGCTGCAGATTGAGCGCGCGATTGTGAATCGCGACCAGGCGGATCACGCCGGTCCACTGACGGTTGTTGCTCACTTCGTTGCCGAGCACGAACGCGAAGCTGTTGTCCCAGTCGCCGAGCGTGCCGCCGCCGGCGCCGTCGAGGTCGCCGGTGAACTCGCCGTTCACGTAGATGCGGCGGCCGTTGACCGGGTCGAACGTCATGACGACGTGCTGCAACGAAGCCTGCAGCCGCTCGTCCGCATCAGCGGTCGACAGCGTCGGCGTGCCATTCGCACCGGTCTCGGTGCTGCGGCCGAAGAAGTCGTAGTTGTACATCGTCTGGCCCATCGTGAAGTTACGGGCCGTCGTGCTGCCGGAGTAGCTGATGATGCGCGCGTCTTCCTGCACCACGTTGCCCGGCACGACCCACGCTTCGATCGAGTATTCGCCGGTCGCAGTGATGAGCTGCTGGAACTTGCGGCTCGCCGTGGTCGAGGCCTGCGCCTTGCCGGTGCGGACGTTGATGCCCCAGCCGCCGACCCAGGTCACGTCGCCGCTCAGGTTGAGGTCCGCTGCCGGATCGACGCCGCTGGTGTCGAACGCGACGCCGCCCTGGCCGCTCTTGAACTCGTAGAGCGCGATCACGTTGTTCTCGTAGCGGTTGCCGCCGGCGGCGATCGTGCCGTCGAACAGCGTCAGCGCCTTGCTGGTGATCAGGTTCTCGTCGACGTGCGACGGTGCGATCGCGTTGGTCATCAGCTGGATCGCGGCCTGCATCTCCGCAGCGTTGTCCGTGCAGTTGCTCCAGCAGTTGTGCGACTCGCGGCCCAGGCGGATCACGAAGCGCGATTCAGCCGGGGTGTCGAGGTTCATCTTCGGAATCGCGGCCAGGTACGATTCCTGGACGTCGGCCGCGGCGAAGAACGGCGACTGCTTGGTGACCGCGGTCGAGCGGTGGCAGTCGGCGCAATACGTGGTGACGAGCACATGGACGCTGCGCGGCGTACCGGGCTGCGAGTACTCGGGCGGCGCATTCGGCGGGAAGCGGCGCGTCTGGCCCGGGTCTTTCGACACCGGCTCGATGAGCTCGATCGTGCGGCCACCGGTGCCGCTCGCGCCGACCCAGTCCTGGATCCAGCGCGTCATGATGCTCGCGCACGCGCCGGCGTCGGCCAGCCAACAGTTATGACCGCCGCCGACCTTGGCGACGATGAGCGACTGCGACGGGCTGTTGCGATCGACGATGCCCTGCGCCTGCTGATACGCGGCGTTCACGTCGTCGGAGCGCGCGAACTGCGGCGCCTGGCCGCCGGCGTTGTGGCAGTTGCCGCAGCGGTTCGTGCCGCGGACGTTCTCCCAGAAGTTGATGCGGAACGCCTGGATGTCGGCGGTCGCAGGCGGCGGGCCCGAGTACGTCGGACCGGCAGTCGGTCCCGTCGTGATCGGGTTCTCTTCAGTCGAGGCACCGCCGCCGCAGCCCGCGAGGGCGACGGTTGCAAGCAGGGCAAGCCCGGCAAGTCGTGCAACGTTGTAATCGAAAAGGCGCTTCATGGCTTAACTCGCTCCTCAATTACCCGCGCACCAGGCAGCGGATTCAGCAAACGCAGTCTTCAGCTTGTAGCCGCTGCTCTTGAAGGCCGGCACGATCACCAGCCGTACTTGATCGATGTCCGGAACGTCGCTCGGCGGGCGCAGGCACACCGAGCGGAACACTTTCTCCACCTGGCACTGCGCGAACGCATCGCTGTTCGCCAGCTCCTGGCCGAGCGTCTTCGCGCCGTTGCCGGTGCGGATCTGGCCGTCCTGGCCGGCCCAGCCGAGCAGCGTGTTCTTGCCCGGCAGCCGCCAGCGGTTCTCCCAGTGGTCGTCCGGCGTGACGAAGCCCGGCTTGAAGTTGTCGGCGTTGATCAGGTACTTCGGCTGCACCTGGCCCTGCGTGTAGACGAGCCGGCCCTGCGTCTCGTCGAAGTCGTAGTACGCGAACGCCTGCGCCATCGGATCCATGCCGTTGTGGCAGCCGATGCAGTTGTTGAGGAACAGCGAGCTGTCGCCGCCCGGGCTGCGCGTCACGTCCTGGCGGATGCGATCCGGCGGACGCGAAGTGTCGTGCACCTGCTCCATGTCATGGCACAGGTGGTTGAGCAGCGTGAAGCGGAACATCGCGCGGTTGGTGCCGTCGATGAAGAACGCTTCGGACGCGGCGCGCGAAGTGATGATGCCGGCCGTTGCCGTCGACGGCAGGCCGTTCAGCGAAGACTGCGGAGTCGCCTGCAGCACGACGCGCAGGTCGGCGTTGTTGCTCTCCATCGTCTCGTAGTGCGCATTGCTGGTCGTCGAATAGGCCGGCGCGATGCCCTGGCCGATGTAGACGACGTCATCCGAGAGGATGCCGCGGAAGTCGGAGTCGTCGCGCACCATGCCGATCACGGTCGCGGTGTAGTCGTTGAGCGGCGCGAACACCGTCTGGTCGCGGTTGGTCCACGGCGTCGCGAAGTTCTTCAGCGTCACGCTGTAGAACGAGCTCGAGTTGTTCATGATGAACAGCGCGGCGCCGGCCGGGTCCGCGGCGACCATCGGCTCGAGCGTGTCGAGCGTGGCCGGCGATGGCGGCGTACCGGTGAGCCGGTCGTACATGCGCTTCGCCTGCCGCCGCGACAGATCAGTCGCCGCTGCATCGTGTTGCACCGATGCAAAAGTCGCGAATGCAAGCGCCAGCGCCGTCGCTTTCACGAGGCGGCTGCGCCGCGCGCCGCGGCTAGCTGTTTGCTGTTTCATGTTCATGTTGGTCATGCCACAACCTAAATGTCGGTCCTGATGTCGGAAATCTCGCTTTGCACCCGCCGTCTTTGTCACCGCAAAGTCGGTCCTGGCCCGACAGTGCGCGGCGACTATAGGTCGGCATTTCGACCGCGTTAACTGTCTCAACAGACACACGTCGCATGCCGGAGACAGTACCGGCCGTTTCGCGCGCGCGTGTAGGCTCGCCGCCACGATCCGACAAAGGAATAAACCGGGTGCGCGCCCGGCAATGTGAGAGCGGTCACGTCGTGCAGGGATGAACGGGCCCGACTATGGAAAATCAGGGTTCGTCGCAGCGGGTCGTGTGACCGACTTAACGGCTCGCGCAATATGTCCAGTCGATCATCGCTAATGTTGTTCTGGGGTACGCAATGAGTGATCAGGCGAGTCGTCCAGCCGGACCGAGCACGATGAAAGTCGCAACCGCACGCGCGGTTCGCGGCGCTGTCGCGCTCGTAATCGCGGCCGCGTGCAGCGTGCTCGCAGCCTGCAGCAGCGGCGGCAACGGCACCGACGTCACGATCGGCAGCGGCCAGAACCAGGATCCGGTGACGCTCGACTTCCCGGTGTTCTACGTGAAGCGCCCGGTGCCCACGGAGGAAGAGCTGGAAGACCTCCCCGACGACGCGCGCGAGCTGCGCCGCTTCCAGATCGGCGCCGACCTGTTCATGCGCGACCGCGCCTCGGTCTCCGCGCCGGAGATCAACATCACCGCCGGCGAGACCGAAGGCCTCGGCGACATCCGCGACCTGGACGTGAACTTCGACGGCAGCAAGGTCGTGTTCGCGATGCGCGCACAGTTCATCGAGAACGCGGACGAGGAAGACCAGCCGACCTGGAACATCTGGGAGTACGACGCCACGGCGAACGTCCTGCGCCGGCTCATCCAGTCCGACACGGTCGAGGACGAAGGCCACGACATCATGCCGCACTACCTGCCGGACGGCAGGATCGTGTTCAGCTCGACGCGCCAGCGCCAGTCGCGCGCGATCCTGCTGGACGAGAACAAGCCGCAGTACGCCGCCCAGGACGAGGACGACAACGAGCCGGCGTTCGTGCTGCACGTGATGGACGCCGACGGCACGAACATCCACCAGATCTCGTTCAACCAGAGCCACGACCTCGACCCGGCGGTGCTGCCGAACGGGCGCATCGTCTACACGCGCTGGGAACATCACATCGACGACAACGAGTTCGACCTCTACAGCGTCAACCCGGACGGCTCCGACCTGCAGCTGCTGTACGGCGCATACAGCCACGCCACCGGTACGGTCGATCCGGACACGAATCAGCCGAGCGTCATCCAGTTCCTGAGCCCGCGCCCGATGCAGGACGGCCGCACGCTGGCAGTGGTGCGCCCGTTCTCCGGCACCGGCGAAGGCGGCGACCTGGTGCTGATCGACACGCAGAACTTCGTCGACAACACCGTGCCGGTCTCATCGAGCGCCGGCATGCCCGGCCCGGCACAGAGTCGCGCGCTGCCGACCGACGTCCGCACGATCGAAGGTCCGTCGCCCGGCGGTCGTTACCGCGCGGCGGCGCCGTTGTTCGACGGCAGCAATCGCCTGCTCGTCAGCTGGTCGCAGTGCCGGCTGCTCGAAGACACGCGCATCGTGCCGTGCACGAGCGATCGCCTGAGCAATCCGGATGCGGTGGAAGCGCCGCCGCTGTTCGGCATCTACATCTACGACGTGCCGCGCAATACGCAGCAGCCCGTCGTCGTGCCGCAGGAAGGCTTCATCTACACCGAAGTCGTCGCGGGCTCGCCGCGCGTGCTGCCGCCGGTCATTCTCGATCGCGCGGCGGGCGTCGACTTCCCGCAGGATCTGCTCAGCGATGCCGTCGGCATCCTGCACATCAAGAGCGTCTATGACATCGACGGCGTCGACCAGGCGCCCGGCGGCATCGCTGCCGTTCGCAACCCGGCCAACGCCGCGTATGCCACGCGCCCTGCCCGCTTCCTGCGCATCGAGAAGGCGGTCTCGCAGCCGGACGACGACACGCGCGACATCGACAACACTGCGTTCGGCCCGAACCGCGCGCTCGGCATGCGCGACATCCTCGGCTACGCGCCGATCGAGCCGGACGGCTCGGTCAAGGTAAAAGTCCCGGCGAACGTGGCGTTCAACATCAGCGTGCTCGATGCACGCGGCCGTCGCCTCAACGGCGTGCTCGGCAGCCGTCACACGAACTGGCTGCAAGTCATGCCGGGCGAGACGCTCACTTGCAACGGCTGCCACAACCCAGCTCTTACTCCGCCGCGTGCCCATGGCCGCGCGGGTCTGACGGCTGCAGTGAATGCCGGCGCGACGACGACCGGCAGCCCGTTCCCCGGCACGAATGCGGCGCTGTTCGCCGATGCCGGCGAGACGATGGCCCAGGTGCGCAACCGCGTGATGTGCGGCGGCGCCTGCGAGCCGAGCGTCGACCTGGCGTTCCAGGACTACTGGCCCGCGACGCCGGCCACGACGCCTTCGGTCGATGCGTGCTACTCCGCCGGTCCGTCGACGGTGCAGTCCGATGCCGCCAATCCGAGCTCGCGTGTCGCTTGCTTGAACGGCCTGAAGGGCACGGTGCTACCGGTCAACGCCAGCTGTACGGCGAACTGGACGAGCCTGTGCCGCATCACCATCCACTACGAGATGCACCTGCATCCGATGTGGGGCATCGACCGCTTCGTCGACGCGAACAACGACGGCATGCCGGACCTCGATCCGGTCACGATGCAGCCGATCAATCACAAGTGCAGCACCTGCCATCAGCCACTCAACGCCGCTGCCATGGTGGCCGTGCCGGCCGGCGATCTCGACCTGACCGACGGCGCGTCCGAAGACGAGCCCGATCAGTTCCGCTCGTATCGCGAGCTGCTGTTCGGCGACGTCGGGCAGGTGGTGAACGCGATGGGGCAGCTCGAAGACGAGTGCCTGCAGTTCGTCACCGACCCGGTGACGAACGTGACGACCTGCGTGCAGTTCCGCCAAGTGCCGGCATCGATGAGCGCGGCAGGCGCGACGGCGTCGAACCGCTTCTTCGGCAAGATGGAAGGCGCGCCGGGCGCCGGGCAGACGGATCACCGCGACTTTATGTCACCAAGTGAGTTACGCTTGCTCTCCGAATGGCTCGACATAGGCGCGCAGTACTACAACGACCCGTTCGTCGCCCCGGCGAATTGATGCGGCGGTCGTCGACGCTCTCCGGGATCCTATCTGCGCTGCTGCTTGCACTGTTGACGCTCACCGCCGGCCCGGGCACCGCCCGGGCCGATGAGCCGCACAAGATCCTGATCGCCGATCCGTTCATCGAGCTGCACACCGGTCCGGGTCGCGGCTACCCGGTCTTTCACGTCATCGAGCGCGGCCGCGAGGTCATGATCGTCAAGCGCCGCACCGACTGGTTCCAGCTGCGCACCGACCGCGGGCTCGAAGGCTGGGCGCCGCGCGACCAGATGATCGCGACGCTCGAGCCGACCGGCGAGCCGCTCGACCTGCAGGAGCCGGCGCGCGAGAACTACATGAGCCGGCGCTGGCAGGCCGGCGTGGCGGGCGGCGACTTCGCCGGCGCCAGCATGATCTCGGCGTTCGGCGGCTATGCTTTCAGCGACAACCTGTCGATCGAGCTCACGCTCAACCACATCCTCGGCGAGTTCTCCACCGGCTACAGCGCCACGCTCGGGCTGATGCACGTGTTCGTGCCCGAGTGGCGCATTTCGCCGTACTTCACGCTCGGCACCGGCGTCATCCATACCGAGCCGAAATCCACGCTGGTGCAATCCATCGACCGCGACGACCAGATCGGCTATGTCGGCGGCGGTCTGCAGTTCTATCTGACCCGCCGTTTCATGCTGCGCACGGAATATCGCAACAACGTCATATTCACGAGCCGCAACGACAACGAGGAAGTGGACGAATGGAAGTATCTGGGCTTCGCCTTCTTTTTCTGATCGCGCTTGCCGCGACGACCCTGCCGGGCTGCGCGCTGTTCCGGCGCGGCGACGCGCAGCTGCCGCCCGCGACCAGCGAGCAGACCGCTGCCGAGCCGGTCACCGGCGAGCCGTCGGACAAGCCGATCATCGACCCGCAGGTGGAGCGCCGCGAGATCCGCCGCACGCGCATCGACACCGAGGATTTCGAGGTCGGCGCCTATGTCGGCGTGCTGAGCGTCGAAGACTTCGAGAGCAACGTGGTCTACGGCGCGCGGCTCGCCTATCACCTCACCGAAGATTTCTTCCTCGAAGCGACCGCCGGCCAATCGCGCGCCGGCCGCACCAGCTACGAGAACCTGTCCGGCTCGGCGGACCTGCTGACCGACAGCGAGCGCGACTACACGTATTACGCGCTGTCCGTAGGCTGGAACGCGCTGCCGGGCGAAATATTCCTCGGCGAGAACCGCGCGTACAACACGGCGTTTTACCTGGTGGCCGGCATCGGCAATACCACGTTCGCCGGCGACGATCGCTTCACGGTGAATGGCGGCTTCGGTTATCGGATCCTGCCCGCGGACTGGATTGCAGTGCACTTCGACGTGCGCGACCACGTCTACGACATCGACCTGCTGGGCGAAAAAAAGATCGTCAATAACCTAGAAGCGCATCTCGGTTTGTCGATTTTCTTCTGAGCGAGGATACGCGTTGGGCGTTTCTATCCTGCACAGAGGATCACGAATCATGAGGATTTCGAAGCTGAATTCATGGCTGCGCGGCGCTGCCCTGGCGGGCACGCTGGCGGTGTCGTCGATGGTGGGTGCGAGCTCGGGGCTGGCCCCGTCGTTCACGCTGCCGTCGCGAGGCGGCGACACAGTGTCGCTCGCCCAGCTCAAGGGCAAAGTTGTCATGCTGAACTTCTGGGCGAGCTGGTGCGGACCGTGCCGCCAGGAGATGCCGCTACTCGAACAGATGCACAAACGTTACAGTGCGCTCGGCTTCACGCTGGTCGGCGTCAACGTCGACGCCAACAGCAAGGACGCCGAGGAGTGGCTGAGCAAGACGCCGGTGTCGTTCCCGGTGCTGTTCGATCGCGAGAGCAAGGTCAGCGCGCTGTACGACGTGAAGGCGATGCCGAGCACGGTGTTCATCGACCGCAAGGGCAACGTGCGCTACCTGCACAAGGGCTACAAGGCCGGCGACGAAGGCGAGTATCTGAACCAGATTCG
>CADEEJ010000063.1:17638-21819 GCA_902826315.1 uncultured Steroidobacter sp. | reverse complement strand
TGTGCTGAACCGTCGGTAAACCGTGCGCACGCGTGGACAGTGCGGCGGGTGCAGGTAATCATTCGCTCACACAACGCAGGGGTGCTGACGTGAGCGAAACGGCGCAAATCATCGATGTCCTGAAACGCACCCTGAAGACGCGCGGGCTGACCTATCGGGACCTGGCGAAACGCGTCGGCTTGAGCGAAGGCTCGATCAAGCGCGTGTTCTCCGCGGAGACCTTCACGCTGCAGCGGTTGGAGAGCATCTGCGCGGCCGTCGGCATCAGCATGGGCGAGCTGATGCGCGCCGCGGCCAACTCGCACGAGGCCGGCTCGCAATACCTGAGCCTGGAGCAGGAGCAGCTGCTGGCCGCCGATTCGCGGCTGCTCGCCTGCTTCTACTTGCTGCTCAACGGGCGCAGCAGCGCCGAGATCGTGCAGCGCATGGACCTCTCCGAGCGCGGGCTACGTGAGCTGTACGTGAAGTTGGACGATGCACGCTTGATCGAGCTGCAGCCGCGGTTGAAGACGCGGCTACGCGTCGGGCCGGTGGTGAGCTGGCGAATCGACGGGCCGGTCCACCGGGTGTACGAGCGGCAGGTCAAGGCGGAATTCCTGCAAGCGGAGTTTCACGGCGCCGACCAGGTGCTGTACTTCCGTTCCGCCGAGCTCTCCGAGGCCTCGACGCGCGTGCTGGTGCGGAAGATCGAGCAGTTGGCGCGCGACTTCGCGGAGCTGGCGACGCTGGATGTCGGGCTGCCCGCCCGCGAGAAGAAAAACGTTGCGATGCTCGCGGCCTTCCGGCCGTGGGTGTCCTCGATGTTCCAGGACATCAAGCCCAGGGCGTAACTGCCGCTACTCGCGCAGCAACTCGTTGAGGCTGACCTTCGCGCGGGTCTGCGCATCGACGCGCTTGACGATGACGGCGCAGTTCAGCCCGTAGCGACCGTCTTTCGATGGCAGCGAACCCGGAACGACGACGGCTCCGGCAGGCACGCGACCGTACGAAACCTCGTCGCGCTCGCGATCGTAGATTCGCGTGCTCGCGCCGATGAACACGCCCATCGAGATCACCGCGCCTTCCTCGACGACGACACCCTCGACGATCTCCGAGCGCGCGCCGATGAAGCAGTTGTCCTCGATGATCGTCGGCGCGGCCTGCAGCGGCTCGAGCACGCCGCCGAGTCCGGCGCCGCCCGACAAGTGCACGTTGCGACCGACCTGCGCACACGAGCCGACCGTCGCCCAGGTATCGATCATCGTGCCTTCGCCGACGTGCGCGCCGACATTGACGTACGAAGGCATGAGAATCGTGTTGGCGGAAACGTAAGCGCCGCGGCGGACGATTGCGTGCGGCACGACGCGCACGCCCTCGCTGCGGAAGCGCGCTTCGTCATAGTCGGAATACTTCAACGCGACCTTGTCGAAGAACTGCGTGAAGCCCGCGTCGATGGGCCGGTTGTCGTTGAGGCGGAACGACAGCAGCACGGCTTTCTTCAGCCACTGGTTGACGCGCCACTGCCCGTTCTGCTTTTCGGCAACTCGCGCCTTGCCGGAATCGAGCAGCGTGATCGCCTGCTCCACGGCGTCGCGAACCTCGGCCGGCGCGCTCTTCGGGCTGAACTCGGCGCGCCGTTCGAACGCGGCGTCGATGAGGGCGGGGAGGGCAGAGTCGGTCATCGAGTCACTCCATCAGGCTGCGAATGCGTGCAGCTGCATCGGCGCATTCGGGCACAGTCGCCACGAGCGAGATGCGAACACGACCGCGTCCCGGATTGCCGTGCGGCGTGTCGCGTGCGATGTAGCTGCCCGGCAGCACTGTAACGTGCTGGCGCTCGAACAGCTGCCTCGCGAAGCGTTCGTCGTCGGGCACCTTCGGCCACAGGTAAAAGCTCGCCTCGGGCGTGTCCACTTCGAGCACCTCGCGGAGGATCGGCAACACCGTCGCGAACTTCTCCCGATACAGGCGGCGGTTCTCGACGACGTGCTGGTCGTCGTTCCAGGCCGCGATGCTCGCGAACTGCGTCGGCAAAGGCAGCGCGCAACCGTGATACGTCCGGTACTGCAGGAACGACTTGATCAGCCCCGCGTCGCCCGCGACGAAACCGGATCGCAACCCCGGCACGCTCGAGCGCTTCGACAGGCTGTGGAAGACGACGCAGCGCTCGAAGCCGGTGTGGCCGCTGGCGATCGCAGCTTGCAACAGTCCCGGCGGCGGGCGGGCTTCGTCGAGATAGATTTCGCTGTAGCACTCGTCGGACGCGATCACGAAGTCGTACCGGTCCGCGAGCGCGAGCGCGCGTTGCAGGTAGTCGATGCCGGCAACGGCGCCGGTCGGATTGCCGGGCGAGCAGAGGAATAGCAGCTGGCAGCGCTGCCAGACCTCGGGCGGCACGTCATCGAGATCCGGCAGGTAGGCATTCGCACGGTCGTTACCCAGAAAGTGCGGCTGCGCACCCGCGAGTAGCGCTGCCCCTTCGTAGATCTGATAGAACGGATTCGGCATCACGACGAGCGGTGCGCGCGCTGGATCGACGACTGCCTGCGCGAACGCGAACAATCCTTCGCGCGTGCCGTTGACTGGAATCAGCATCGTTTCGGGATCGACTGAGCCTGCCGGCAAGCGGAAACGCCGGATCAACCACGCTGCCGCCGCGGCTCTCAACTGCAGCACTCCCGCGGTCGTGGGATAGCTGCCGAATCCCGCGAGGTTCGCGGTCAGCGCATCCAATACGAATCTCGGTGGCTCATGACGCGGCTCGCCGATCGAGAGGGAAATGTGCGGCAGCCTCGCCGGCGGCTGCGCTCCCGCGAGCAGCGCGCGCAAGCGCTCGAACGGATACGGCCGCAGCTGTGCCAGCGCTGGATTCATGCGCGGCGGTCGAGCGACTCGGTCAGCCGCAGAGCGAGGCGTTGCTGCGCCTCCGCGGCGAGCGGCCGGCCGGATTCGTCGGAGACGTAGAACACGTCTTCGGCGCGCTCCCCGACCGTCATGATCTTCGAGTTGTAGATGTCGACGCGCTCGGCCATGAACACTTTCGCGATCTGCGACAGCAGGCCGGGCCGGTCGCCGGCGATCAGCTCGACGATCGTGCGGCGATTCAGCGGATCTTCGACAAACGTGATCTGCGTCGGCGTCGAGAACATGCGCACCTGGCGCGGCGCACGCCGCGTGACCGTCACCGCGGTGTGATCCTCCTGCGACAGGACGTGTGCGAGCTGCTGCTGGATGTCGCGTATACGGACCGCATCGCTGATCTCTTCGCCGGTGTCTTCGAGCACGTGATAGAGGTCGAGGCTGGAGCCATCGGCAGTCGGCGTGATGCGCGCGTCGACGATGGTGAGCCCGAGCTGATCGAGCAGCGCCGTGGTGCGCGCGAAGCTGTGTTGGCGATGTGACGTGAACGTCGAGATGCCGGTCGCTCGCCCGGCCTGCTGTTCGACCGAGACGAGCGAGCCTGTTTCGCCGCTGTCGCGTTGCGCGAGCATCCGCGTATGCCAGGCGATCTCCTCAGGCGTGTGCCGCAGGAAGTACGCGTCGGTGAAGCGCTGCCAGACGGTTTGCAACGCCGTTGCGTCGACCCCTTCGCGGCCGATCAACTCGCGCGCACGCGCCTGCGTCTCGGCGATCAGCTGATCCTGGTCGATCGGGCTCTCCAGGCCGCGCCGTAACGCTTCGCGTGTGCGGTTGTAGAAGCCGGCGAACAACGACGCCTTCCAGTTGTTCCACAACTTCGGATTCGTGCCGCGCACGTCGGCGACGGTCAGCACGTACAGATAGTCGAGATGGTTCTGGTCGCCGACCAGCTTCGCGAACTCGTGGATCACCTTCGGATCGGAAATGTCCTTCTTCTGTGCCGTCACGGACAGCACCAGGTGATTGCGCACCAGCCACGCTACCAGGCGCGCGTCGTAGGGCGACAGTCCCTGCTCGAGACAGAACGCCTCGGCATCGACCGAGCCAAGCTCGGAGTGGTCGCCGCCGCGTCCTTTCGCTATGTCGTGGAAGATGGCCGCGACGTACGCGAGCTCCTGCTTCGGCAGCGACTGCATGATGCGCGACAGCTCCGGGAACTCGTGGTCGTACTTCGCCATCGCGAGGCGCCGCAGGTTGCTGACGACGAACAGCGTGTGCGCGTCCACGGTGTAGGCGTGGAACAAGTCGTACTGCATGCGGCCGACGATGCGGCCGAACGCCGG
>CADEEJ010000063.1:2043-17538 GCA_902826315.1 uncultured Steroidobacter sp. | reverse complement strand
AACAGCTGCAGCAGCATTTCGTTCAGCAGGCTCACGTCCATCGCCGTGCGGTAGTAGCGCTGCATGAACTGTTCGACTGCGAGCGTGTAGGTCGCGTCCTCGTAGCCGAACATCTTCGCGAGCCGGATCTGGTGATCGAACAGCAGCCGGTCTTCGCGGCGGTTCGTCAGCACGTGCAGCGCGAAGCGGATCTTCCACAGAAACGCCTGCGCGGTTTTCAGCTTGCGCAGCTCGCTCTTCGCGAGGAAGCCGTGCTCGACCAGCTCTTCGAGTGAGTCGCCGCCGAAGTGCCGTTTTGCGACCCAGCCGATCGTCTGGATGTCGCGCAGCCCGCCCGGGCTCGATTTCACGTTCGGCTCGAGGTTGTACGCGGTGTCGTGATAGCGGTGGTGGCGCGCCGTCTGCTCGGCGACCTTCGCCTCGAAGAAATCGCGCGTCGGCCAGACGCGCTCGGGAGCGAGCGCGCGGCGCATGGCCTCGAACAGCGGTTCCGGGCCGACCAACAGTCGCGCTTCGATCATCGTGGTCGCGACGCTGACGTCCGCGGCGCTCTCGCGCTGACAGTCGTCGATCGTGCGCACGCTGTGCCCGACCTCCAGGCCGATGTCCCACATGAACGTGAGGAAGCGCTCGAGATCCGGCTGCCACGGCGCGGTCTCGCTCTTCGGCAGCAGCACCATGATGTCGATGTCGGAGCACAGGTTCAGCTCGCCGCGCCCGTAGCCGCCGACGGCGATCAGCGCGAGCTCGCGCACGTGCTCGCCGAGGTGCTGCGTCCACGCGGTCTTGAGCAGCGTGTCGACGAGGCGCGCGCGATCGCGCACGAGCAGCTCGACCGGCTCGTCGTCGTCGAAGCGTTGCTTGAGGCGGTTGTCGCCTTCGGTGAGCGCGCCGCGGAACGCAGCGATGTCAGGCTTGTTGACGCCCGGCTGATCGCGCAGGGCAGCCGGCAGCCCGCCGAGATAGTCCCAGCCGGGATCGCTCACTGCAGTCGTGAGCTCGTCGAGGTCCTCGGGAGTGGTGACAGGCATGGCCGCAGCGCCAGTGGCCGCGGCTTCAACGTTCGGCCGCGCCCAGCGTCAGCACCTCGTAGCCGGTGTCGGTGACGAGCACGGTGTGCTCCCACTGTGCCGACAACGAGTGGTCTTTGGTGATGACGGTCCAGCCGTCAGGCAGCAGGCGCACGTGGCGCTTGCCGGCGTTGACCATCGGCTCGACCGTAAACGTCATGCCGGGCATCAATTGCAGACCCTGGCCGCGCTCGCCGTAATGGAGCACCTGCGGGTCCTCGTGAAAGATCTGGCCGATGCCATGTCCGCAATACTCCCGCACGATCGACAGGTGCTGCGGCTCGACGAAGGTCTGGATCGCAGCGCCGAGGTCGCCGAGATGCGCGCCCGGGCGTATCTGGCGGATACCGATCCACATTGCCTCGTGCGTGATGTCGATCAGCCGCTGCGCGGCGGGGGCGATCTTGCCGACGGCGTACATGCGACTCGTGTCGCCGTGCCAGCCGTCCTTGATGACGGTGACGTCGACGTTAACGATGTCACCCTGCTTCAAGCGCTTGTCCGGGCTCGGAATGCCGTGGCAGACCACGTGGTTGACCGACGTGCAGATCGACTTGGGGAAACCGCGGTAATTGAGCGGCGCGGGTACGGCCTTCTGCACGCTGACGATGTAGTCGTGACAGCGCGCGTTCAGCTCGTCCGTCGTGACACCCGGCACGACGTAAGGGCCGATCATGTCCAGCACTTCGGCCGCGAGGCGGCCGGCAGTCCGCATTTGCTCCTGTTGGGCCGGCGTCTTGATCGTCACTTGACTGCCTCTCATGGCGCTGGACGCAGGACCCTCGGACTGCGAGGACGGCCAGCGGGGCAGGGATTGCAGCAGGCCGCGCATCTAACAGGCTCCCGGGGCTAAAAACGTTTGGACGATCATGGAGTTCATGGTATAAAGCGCGCGTTTTTTTCGCAATGAATCTTGGCTCGAAAGAGCCCTAACTCTCACACCTTGCCGACACATGTGACGGGGTGCTTGCAGTTCCAAGGATCTGCAGGTCGTCGCATGGGGCGGGTGGAGGCTCAACCCCTACAGGAGACTCGATCATGGCCAGCATGTCCATGCGGCAGATGCTGGAAGCGGGCGTCCACTTCGGACATCAGACCCGCTTCTGGAACCCCAAGATGGCACCTTTCATCTTCGGGGAGCGCAACCGGATTCACATCATCAACCTGGAAAAGACGCTGCCGCTCTACAACGAGGCGGCCGGCTTCATTCGCCAGGTCGTCGCCGACGGCGGCCGCGTGCTGTTCGTCGGCACCAAGCGCTCGGCGCGCGAAGCGATCAAGCAGGCAGCTGCACGCTGCGGCATGCCGTACGTCAGCCATCGTTGGCTTGGCGGCATGTTGACGAATTTCAAGACCGTGCGCGGCTCGATCAAGCGCTTGCTCACGCTCGATGAGATGACCGCGAACGGCACGCTCGAGCAGCACAGCAAGCGCGAGGCGCAGGGCCTGCGCCGCGAGCGCGACAAGCTGGAGCGCAGCCTGGGCGGCATCAAGGAGATGGACTCCTTGCCGGACGTGCTGTTCGTGATCGACGTCGGTCACGAGAAGATCGCGATCCACGAGGCGAAGAAGCTCGGCATCCCGGTCGTCGCGATCGTCGACACCAACTGCGCGCCGGACGACGTCGACTACGTCGTGCCGGGTAACGATGACGCCATGCGCGCGATCGCGCTGTATGCCGAAGGCATCGCGGAAGCGGCGCTCGACGGCAAGTCGGCGTTGCCGGAAGTGCCGACGGGCGAGGACGAATTCGTCGAGCTCGACGAGGAAGGCAAGCCGAAGCCGAAGAGCGGAGCACCCGCGCCCCGCCGCGGCCGTCCGGCCGCCGTGCGCAAGAAACAGGCGCCGCGCCGCCGCGTGCCGGAGAAGATGCCCGAGGTCGAGCCGGTCGAAGAGGTCGTCGCGGCCGAAGTCGACGACGTCGAGGCGGATGTGTCGCCCGAAGAGTTCATGGCACGCCGCAAAGCGGCGCTCGCCAAGCGCAAGCCGACGGCCGCCGGTGGAACGCCCGCGGCGGGCACACCTGAGGCGGCTGCTGCCGCTGCGGCCGGCGCCACACCTGCTGCAGGCGCCACACCTGCGGCTGGGACGGAGTAATCATGGCCGTCACAGCTGAGTCGGTGAAAGTGCTCCGCGAACGGACCGGCGCGGGGATGATGGAGTGCAAGAAGGCACTCGTAGAAACCAACGGCGACCTGGATGCGGCCGCCGAGCTGATGCGCAAAGCGGGCCTGGCGAAGGCCGACAAGAAAGCCTCGCGGGTCGCGGCGGAAGGTGTCATCGCGATCGAGCGTTCCGGCGACGGTCGCCGCGCGGTGGTCGTCGAGGTGAACTGCGAGACCGATTTCGTCGCACGCGAGAAGGACTTCCAGAGCTTCGCGGCGGGAGTCGCGAAGGCAGCGCTGGCGAAGCGCCCCGCGAATCTCGAGGCGCTGGTCGCCGCACCGCTCGACGGCGGTCAGTCGATCGAAGAGACGCGGCGCGCCCTGATTGCGAAAATCGGCGAGAACATCAGCGTCCGCCGCTTCACGCTCGTCGAGGCGCCCGCGGTCGTCGGCACGTACCTGCACGGCACGCGTATCGGCGCGCTGGTGGTGATGAAGGCCGGCGACGAAGCCGTGGCCAAGGACATCGCTATGCACGTGGCCGCCATCAACCCGGCTTTCGTGTCGTCCGCCCAAGTGCCCGCCGACGAAGTGACGCGCGAGCGCGAGGTGTTCGTCGAGCAGGCCAAGAACGATCCGAAGACGGCCGGCAAGCCCCAGGAGATCGTCGCCAAGATCATCGAGGGCAAGGTGCGTAAGTGGCTGGGCGAGATCACGTTGCTCGGCCAGCCGTTCGTCAAGGACGACAAGCAGACGGTGGAGCAGTACCTCAAGAACGCTGGCGGCGAAGTGGCCGCGATCGTGCGCTACGAGGTCGGCGACGGCATCGAGAAGAAGCAGGAAGATTTTGCAGCCGAGGTGCGCAAAACGGTCGAAAGCGCAAAGTCTGCGCACTGAGCCATCGACCCCCAGAACCCCGCTCCGGCGGGGTTCTTTATAATGTGGGAAGGTGACGAGGGTCACGAAGTCACGAGGTCACGCGCTTCCATGGCAGCCACCGGAAAACCTCTTAGCGAATCGCCGGCACCGGCACCTGCTCCCGCGGGGTTGCGACGCATCCTGCTCAAGCTATCGGGCGAGGCGCTGATGGGGCAGGAGGACTACGGCGTCGATCCGAAGATGCTCAAGCGCATCGCGCTCGAGGTCCGCGAGGTCATGAGCCTCGGCATGCAGGTCGCGGTCGTGGTCGGCGGCGGCAACATCTTCCGCGGCGCCGGGCTGGCGCGCGCCGGCATGGATCGCGTCACCGGCGATCACATGGGCATGCTCGCCACGGTCATGAATTCGTTGGCGATGCAGGACGCCGTCGAGGCGCTCGGCATGCACGCGCGCGTCATGTCGGCCATCCGCATCAACGAGGTCTGCGAGGAATACATCCGGCGCCGTGCCGTGCGCCACCTGGAGAAGGGGCGCGTCTGCATCCTCGCCGCCGGTACCGGTAATCCGTTCTTCACGACCGATACCGCTGCGAGCCTGCGCGCGATCGAGATCAACGCCGACCTGCTGCTGAAGGCCACCAAGGTCAACGGCATCTATTCCGACGACCCGATGAAGAATCCGCAGGCGACGCGTTATGCGCGCCTGACCTTCGACAAGGTGCTGACCGACCGTCTCAACGTGATGGATGCGACGGCCATCGTCATGTGCCGCGACAACAACCTGCCGCTGCGCGTGTTCGACCTGACGAAGCCGGGCGAGCTGCTGCGCATCGTGCGCGGCGAGGACGTCGGCACGCTGGTCACCAATTCGTAGCTGGGAGAGCGCCCATGCTGGACGACATCAAGAAAGACGCGAACGAGCGCATGAACAAGTGCGTCACGGCGCTGAAGAACGAGCTGAAGAAGCTGCGCACCGGCCGCGCCCACACGAGCCTGCTGGAGCACATCCGCGTCGAGTACTACGGCAACCTGGTGCCGCTCAACCAGGTCGCGAATATCGCGCTCGAGGATGCACGCACGCTCACCGTGACGCCCTGGGAAAAGCCCATGGTGCAGGTGATCGAGAAGGCGATCATGAAGTCCGACCTCGGGCTGATGCCGAACACCGCCGGCCAGGTGATCCGCGTGCCGATGCCGCCGCTCACCGAGGAGCGCCGCCGCGATCTCACCAAGGTGGTGCGTCACGAAGCGGAGAACGCCCGTGTCGCCGTCCGTAACGTGCGCCGCGACGTGATGAACGAGCTCAAGGAGATGCTGAAGGAAAAGCTGGTCTCGCAGGACGACGACCGCCGCGCACAGGACGAAGTGCAGAAGCTCACCGACCGGCACGTCGCGGAGATCGACCAGATCCTCGCCGAAAAAGAAAAAGAGCTGATGCAGGTCTGAATGGCAAAGACCGCAGAGCACAGCGGCGTGCCGCGGCACATTGCAGTCATCATGGACGGCAATGGTCGCTGGGCCGCTGCGCGCGCACTGCCGCGTCCCGCCGGCCATCGCATGGGTGTGAAAGCAGTCAAGCAGATCGTCGAGAACTGCGCGCAGCGCGGCGTGCAGGTGCTGACGCTGTTCGCGTTCTCGAGCGAGAACTGGAAGCGGCCGAAGGAAGAAGTCTCGATGCTGATGAGCCGCTTCCTGCAGGCGCTCGACGACGAGGTCGCGGAACTGCACCAGAACGGCATCCGCCTGACCTTCGCCGGCAACTTGCAACAGTTGTCACCGGCGCTGCGCGAGCGCATGGATGCCGCAGTGGCGCTCACCGCCGGCAATGACAAGATGACGCTCGTCATCGCGATCGCCTACGGCGGGCGCTGGGATATCGTCTGCGCCACTCGTCGGGTGGCTGAGCGCGCCGTCGCGGGCGAACTGCGTACCGCCGACATCGACGAAACGCATCTCAGCGAGCATCTGGCGCTGGCCGGCCTGCCGGATCCCGATCTGCTGATCCGCACCGGCGGCGAGCAGCGCATCAGCAATTTCCTGCTGTGGAACCTCGCTTACACCGAGCTGTACTTCTGCGACGCGCTCTGGCCCGACTTCGGCGAGCGCGAGCTCGACGCGGCGATCGCGCACTTCAGCCGGCGGCAACGCCGTTTCGGGCTCGTGCCCGAGCAGGCTGGGACCCGCTGATGCTGCGTGAGCGAGTCATCACGGCGTTGATTCTCGCCGCGCTCGTGCTGGCGGTGCTGTTCCTGTTGCCGCACGTCGCCACGATGGCCGCGCTGGCCTTGCTCGTCGTTGCAGCGGCGTGGGAGTGGTCGGCGTTCCCGCGCTTCACTCAGCATTCAGCACGAATCGTCTATGTAGCGTTCGTGGCTGCCTGTGTCGCCGCCACGTGGTGGTTCGGCGTTGAGCGCGAGGAGATGGATCGCCTGATTCAGATGGCGCTGCTGTGGTGGGTTTTCGCTCTCGTCTGGGTCGCGATCGCACCGGCGCGCGTCAACAGCACGACGGCTGCGGGCGCAGGCCTTCTGGTGCTCGTGCCGGCATGGCTCGCGCTGGCACGTCTGCATGCGGCTGGGCCTCAGCTGCTGCTGTTCCTGATCCTGCTGGTCGTCGCAGCGGACGTCGGCGCGTATTTCGCGGGCCGCCGTTTCGGCCAGAACAAGCTGGCGCCGCGCGTCAGCCCCGGCAAGACGTGGGAAGGCGTCGGCGGCGGCCTCGTTGCTGCGGCCCTGATGGCCGCGGTCGGCGTATGGTGGTTCAGCTTGGACGCGCCGCGGTTTCTCGCGCTATGCCTCGTCGTTGTCGTGGCCTCGATCGTCGGCGACCTCACCGAGAGTCTGTTCAAGCGTCACGCGGGCCTGAAGGACAGCGGCACGCTGCTGCCGGGTCACGGCGGGTTGCTCGACCGCGTCGACAGCGTGACGGCGGCGGCGCCGGTCTTCCTGATCGGTCTCGAACGTCTGGGGTTGCTGCGATGAGCCCGCGGATGCGCGTCGCGGTGCTGGGCTCGACCGGCAGCATTGGCCTGAACACGCTGGACGTGCTCGAACGTCATCCCGATCGCTACGAGATCTACGCTCTCGCTGCACGCAGCAACGTCGCTCGTCTGCGCGAGCAATGCCTGCAGCACCGGCCGCGATTTGCCGTCGTCGTTGACAATTCAGCGGCCGCACTTCTGGCATCGCAGCTACGAAGCATAGGCTCGCCGACCGAAGTGCTCGTCGGCGAGCAGGCACTGACCGACATCGCGGCACACGGCGAAGTCGACACGATCATGGCCGCTATCGTCGGCGCCGCCGGCCTCGCCTCCAGCCTCGCGGCTGCGCGCGCCGGCAAGCGGATCCTGCTGGCGAACAAGGAAGCGCTCGTCATGTCCGGCCCGTTGTTCGTGCAAGCCGTGCGCGAGGGCGGTGCGACGCTGATTCCCGTCGATAGCGAGCACAACGCGATTTTCCAGTGCATGGGCGGCAGTCGCGCCGCGGGCGTGCGCCGCGTGCTGCTCACGGCTTCCGGCGGGCCGTTCCTGCGCACGCCCGCAGCGGAATTACGCAATGTCACGCCCGATCAGGCTTGTGCGCACCCGCGCTGGGTGATGGGCCGCAAGATTTCCGTCGACTCGGCCACGCTGATGAACAAGGGCCTGGAGCTGATCGAGGCCTGCCTGCTGTTCGGCTTGCCGGCCCGCCAGGTCGAAGTAGTCGTCCACCCGCAGAGCATCGTGCATTCGCTGGTCGAGTACATCGACGGCTCGATGCTGGCGCAGCTCGGCAATCCCGACATGCGTACGCCGATCGCGCACGCGCTGGGCTGGCCGGAGCGGCTGAGCTCGGGTGTAGAATCGCTCGACATTTTGCGTGCCGCCCGCCTCGACTTCGAAGCGCCCGACCTGGAACGTTTTCCCGCCCTGGCGCTGGCCCGCAGCGCCGCGGAAGCCGGCGGCACGGCACCCGCAGTGCTCAATGCGGCGAACGAAGTCGCCGTCGGCGCGTTTCTCGAAGGGCGCTGCCGGTTTCCCGACATCGTCGCGTTGATCGAGCGGGTATTGGAGCGCGCGCCGCCGATGCCGGCGGACTGCGTAGCAGACATTCTGGCTGCAGACGGTTGGGCCCGCCGCGAGGCGCATGCTGCAATCGCCGGCCCTGCAGGAGTCCATGCATGATTTCGACCGACACCCCGCTGCAATTGGTGATCAACGTCGCCGCCTTCATCGTGGCGATCGGCGTGCTGGTCGCGGTGCACGAGTTCGGTCATTTCTGGGTCGCGCGCAAGCTCGGCATTCGCGTGCTGCGCTTCTCGATCGGTTTCGGCAAGCCGCTGTATCGCCGCGTGCTCGGCAAGGACCCGGTCGAGTTCGTGATCGCCGCGGTGCCGCTTGGCGGTTACGTGAAGCTGCTCGACGAGCGCGAGGGCAACGTTGCGGAGCGCGACCTGCCGCGCGCCTTCAATCGCCAGCCGGTCTGGAAGCGCATCGCGACGCTGCTCGCGGGACCGGCAATGAACCTGATTTTCGCAATCGCGCTGTACTGGGTGTTGTTTACCGCGGGCGTGCCTGCGCTGCGGCCGATCGTCGGCGAGATCACGCCGGACACGATCGCAGCGCGCGCCGGCCTGCGCTACGAGGACCAGATCCTCGAAATCGGCGGCCGGCCGACGCCGACGCTGGAGGCGGCAACGCTGGCGATCATCGAAGACCTCACCGACGACGGCACGATCAACATGCGCGTGCAAGGCGTCGACGGCTCGCAGCGCGAGCTGTCGCTGCCGGCCGGCGATCGCAGCCGCGCCCTGACGCAGCCTGAAGCGCTGCTGCCCGGCTTGGGCTTCGAGATCTGGCGCCCGCGCGTCAAACCGATCATCGGCGTCGTCAACAAGGGCACGGCCGGCGAGCGCGCGGGATTGCGAGTCGGCGACGAGATTGTCGCGATCGACGGCCAGCCGATCTCGCACTTCCAGGAGCTGGTCAACCGCGTCAAGCCGAATCCGGGCCGCACCGTCGAGCTGGAGATCCGTCGCGACGGGGCGGTTCGCGACGTGCCGGTGACGATCGGCGAGGAAATGCGCGCCGGCAGCAAGATCGGCCTGATCGGCATTGCGCCGAAGGATCAGCGGATTCCTACCGGCCGCACGCTGGACGACATGCTGACCCTGCAGAAATACGGTCCGCTGGCGGCAGTCGGAGAGGCCTCGGCCAAGACCTGGGACACCTCGGTGTTCACGTTGCGAATCGTCGGCCGGATCATCACCGGCGACGTCTCGTTGCAGGCCATTTCCGGGCCGATCAGTATCGCTGAAACAACAGGTTTCGCTGCGCGGCAGGGGTGGCGCACGTTCCTGGGCACGCTGGCGCTGATCAGCATCAGCCTGGGTGTGCTGAACTTGCTGCCGATTCCGATTCTCGACGGCGGGCAAGTGGTTTATCAGCTTGCGGAACTGGTGAAGGGCCGGCCGGTCTCAGAGCGTGCACAGCTGCTCGGCCAGCAGATCGGCATAGCGATGCTGATCCTGATGATGACGCTGGCGTTTTATAACGACATCGCACGACACTTGAACTGACGTCAGAAGGGGCCCGGCCGATGCGTTTGAAGTCGATCATTCACGCGACGCTCGCGTTGGCCGCCGCGGGCGCGCTGTGCGAGCCCGCAGCGGCGCAGGTTCTGCAGGGTCCCGGCCAGGCCAACCCTGTCGGGCCCACGTCCGACGCAGCCAGCTCCGCAGGACAGTTCGTCGTCGGCGACATCCGTATCGAAGGCCTGCAGCGCATCTCCGAAGGCACGGTCTACAACTACCTGCCGATAAACATCGGCGACCGGCTCGACCAGCGGCGCGTCGCCGAGGCGCTGCGCGCCCTGTACGACACGAAGTTCTTCCGCGACGTCGAGATCCGCAAGGAGGGCGGCACGCTGGTGATCGCGGTGCTCGAGCGTCCCTCGATCGAGAGCTTCGAGATCAAGGGCAACAAGGACATCAAGACCGAGGACCTGCAGAAGTCGCTGCGCAACGTCGGTCTCGCGACCGGCAAGACCTTCGACCAGTCGGTGCTCGACGAGGTCAAGCAGTACCTCACCGACCAGTACTTCTCGCGCGGCAAGTACGCGGTGCGCGTCGACGCCAAGGTCGAGGAAGTCCCCGGCAACAAGGTCAAGATCACGATCGACGTGAACGAGGGCAAGCGCGCCCGCATCCGCCAGATCAACGTTGCCGGCAACACGGCGTTCCCCGACGACGAGCTGCTCGAGCAGTTCGAATTGAAGACTCCGAACTGGCTGTCCTGGTACAAGTCCGACGACCGCTACGCGCGCGAAGCGCTGTCGGGCGACCTGGAGAAGCTGCGCTCGTACTACATGGACCGCGGCTACGCGAATTTCGGCGTCACCTCGACGCAGGTGGCGATCGCGCCGGAGAAGGACGACATCTTCATCACGGTCAACGTGCATGAAGGCGACGTCTTCAAGGTTTCGGAGGTGAAGATCGCCGGCAACCTGGTCGTGCCGGAGTCGGAGCTGAAGCGGCTGATCTTCATGCGGCCCGGCAACACCTACTCGCTGCGCGCCGTCACCGCGACCACCGAAGCGATGAAGCTGCGCCTCGGCGTCGACGGCTACGCGTTCGCGACCATCGACCCGGTGCCGCAGGTGAACGAGGAGACGAAGGAGATCACGCTCACTTTCGTCGTCGATCCGAAGAACCGCGTGTACGTGCGGCGCGTGAATTTCAACGGCACTTCCGGCGTGAACGACGAGGTGTTCCGGCGCGAGATGCGTCAGCTCGAAGGCGCGTACTTGTCGAACTCGGCAGTCGAGCGCTCCAAGCAGCGTATCCAGCGCCTGCCGTTCATCGAGAAGGTCGAGGTCGAGACCAACCAGGTGCCGGGCGCGGCCGACCTGGTCGACGTCGACTTCCAGATCGAGGAAGGCCTGCCGGGCCAGTTCGGCGGCGGCGTCGGCTACTCCGAGTCGCAGTCGGTGATCCTGAACGGCAACTTCGTGCACTCGAACTTCATGGGCACGGGCAACCGCATCGCCGCCGAGATCAACTCCGGCCGCTATGCCAAGGCGTTCAGCTTCTCGCACAGCGACCGCTACACGACGATCGACGAAGTGCAGCGCACGATCTCGCTCGGCTATCGCGACGTCACGCAGTTCACCTCGGCGGCCTCGGACTTCGACACCGAGACGATCAGCCTCGGCCTGAACTACGACTGGCCGATCACCGAGTACCAGTACCTGGGCGTCGGCATCTCGGCGCAGCGCGCCGAGCTGGTCACGACCGAAGGCGGCAGCGCCGACCAGGCAGTCGACTGGGTGCGCAACAACGGCAACCCGCGCATCACCTGCCGCCAGACGGAGCTCGACGACGATTGCGACGACCTGTTCGAGTTCGAGGTCGTGAGCAGCAAGTTCGACACCTACGAGCTGAACCTGGGCTGGCGCTACGACTCGCGCAACCGCGCGATCTTTGCCGACCGCGGCATGCGCCACCGCTTCAACGTGGGCTATACGATGCCCGGAAGCGATGTCGAGTATTGGACGGCGTCGTACGACTACCTGCAGTTCATCCCGATCTGGCGCAGCTTCACGCTGATGTTCAACGCCGAGCTGGCCTACGGCAAGGCGCTGGGGGACACCACGGCGCTGCCGCCGTACCGTCAGTATTTCGCTGGCGGACCGGACTCGGTACGCGGTTTCCGCGAGTCGCGGCTCGGCCCGAAGGACAACTTCGGCCGGCCGTACGGCGGCAACATCAAGACGGTGGCGCAGACCGAGCTGCTGCTGCCGATCCCGGAAAAATGGCGTAACAGCGCGCGCTTCAGCCTGTTCTACGACATCGGCAACATATTCTCGGACCAGAACATCGTGTTCCGGGCGCCGAACCTGCACCTCGACGACCCGAACTTCGTTCCCGCGGAAATCGACTATGGCTTCAAGTATAGTGAGCTCAAGCAGTCCGTCGGCGTGGCCGTGCAATGGCTGGCGCCGCTGGGCGTGTTCCGCTTCAGCTATGCGATGCCTCTGAACGACAAGCGCGGCGACACAGACACGCGCTGGGGGGATGAGATCGAGGGGTTCCAGTTCTCGATCGGCCAGGCGTTCTGAGCGGACACACTTAACAGATCCTTAAGTCTTGCAAGCATTCGAGGTCCATCCGACATGGCACGTTTGAGCGCACGTTTGCTGATTGGCAGTTCGATTCTCGCGGGCATGCTGCTCGCGCCGCTGGGCGTGGCGAACGCACAGACGAAGATCGCGGTCGTGAACGTGCCGCGCTTGCTCGACGAGGCCCCGCAGGCCAAGTCGGCGATGCAGGCGCTGCAGGACGAATTCGCGCCGCGCCAGAAAGAGATCGTGCAGACCCAGAAAGATCTCAAGGCGAAGGAAGAGAAGCTGCAGCGCGACGGCGCGGTGATGGCGGAGAACGAGCGCCGCAACGCCGAGAAGGATCTGCGCGACGGCCAGCGCGAGCTGGCGCGCAAGCAGAACGAGTACGTCGAAGATCTGAACCTGCGCCGCAACGAGGAGATCGGCAAGCTGCAGCGCTCGCTGCTGCAGGAAGTGCAGGCGTTCGCGCGCACCTCCAGCTACGACCTGATCGTGGGCGAGGGCGTGCTGTACGTGAACGAGTCCATGGACATCACGGCGCAGGTGCTGAGCGCACTGCAAGCCCGCTACAAGGCGACGGGCGGCGCTACGCCGAAGCCCGCGACGCCGAAGCCGGCGGCGCCGCCTCAGGGTAAACAGTAAAGGTCCTCCCGCTGGACCACGGCTCGTGGGCACCGCTTCCCTAGGTGAGCTCGCGGTCCGCTTCGGCTGTACGCTTCAGGGCGATCCCGATACGCGCGTCGCGCACGTCGCGACGCTGGAGCGTGCGGATCCGCAGGCGCTGAGCTTTCTCGCGAATCCACGCTATCGGCGTTACCTGGCGCAGACCAAGGCCGGCGCTGTCGTGCTCGACGCGGCGTCCGCAGCGGGCTGCCCGGTGCCGGCGCTGATCGCGAAGGATCCTTATGCGGTGTATGCACGGATCGCAGCCGTGCTGTATCCGACGCCGCCAGTCATTCCCGGCCGACATGCGACGGCCGTCGTCGATCCGAGCGCCGTGATCGATCCCACTGCAGCCATCGGTCCGTTCGCCGTGATCGGTGCACGGGCACGTATCGGTGCCCGCTGCACGATCGGACCCGCTTGCGTGCTGCTGGACGACGTGACGATCGGCGCCGACACGCGGCTCGTGGCGAACATCACGCTGTGCAATTCCGTCGTCTTCGGCGAGCGCTGCCTGGTGCATCCCGGCGTCGTCATCGGCGCGGACGGCTTCGGCCTCGCGCCGTCGGACGGCGAGTGGCTCAAGGTCCCGCAGGTCGGCGGCGTGCGCATCGGCAACGACGTGGAAATCGGCGCCAGCACGACGATCGACCGCGGTGCGATCGAGGACACGGTGCTCGAGGACGGCGTCAAGCTCGACAACCAGATCCAGATCGGCCACAACGTGCGCATCGGCGCGCACACGGCGATCGCCGGTTGCAGCGGCATCTCCGGCAGCACGACGATCGGCGCCCGCTGCATGCTGGGCGGAATGGTCGGCGTCGCCGGCCACCTGACGATCTGCGACGACGTGGTCGTGACCGGCCGCTCGTTCGTGAACAACAGCATCCGCAAGCCGGGGTACTATTCCGGCGGCATCCCGGCCGACGAGACCACGCGCTTCCGCAAGAATGCCGCGCGCTTCCACCGGCTGGACGAGCTCGCGCGCCAGGTGCGCCGGCTCACGGGTGGGACGCCGGGTTCGGACGACGACGCCGACGACGACAACAAAGACGCATGACGAACGACGAATGACGAACGACAAAGGGGCGGGGATGACCGAAGTGTTGACCATGGACATTCAGGAAGTGATGCGCCGCCTGCCGCATCGCTATCCCTTCCTGCTCGTGGACCGCGTGCTCGAGTGCATCGCCGGGCAGTCGATCCGCGCGCTCAAGAACGTTACGGTCAACGAGTCGTTCTTCCCGGGCCACTTCCCGCATCGCCCGGTGCTGCCGGGCGTCATCATCCTGGAAGCGCTGGCGCAGACCGCGGGCATCCTCGCGTTCGTCACCGCCGGCGTGTACCCGGACGAGAGCCGGCCGATGTACTTCGTCGGCATCGACAAGGCGCGCTTCCGCCGCCCGGTCGTCCCCGGCGACCAGCTGGTCCTGAAGGCGCAGCTGGAGCGCTCGATGCGCGGCATCTGGAAGTTCTCGACCGTCGCCGAAGTGGACGGCGAGGAAGCGACGAGCGCCGAGATGATGGTTGCGCCCGGAACGAAGTAACGACCTGCGCATGGCCATCCACCCAACCGCCCTGATCGCGAGCGACGCGCAGCTGGACGCCGACGTCGAAGTCGGCGCCTACACCGTGATCGGTGCGGGCGTCACGATCGGCGCCGGCACCTGGATCGGGCCGCACGCCGTGATCGAAGGGCCGACCGCGATCGGCCGCGAGAATCGCATCTTCCAGTTCGCCTCGATCGGCGCCGCGCCGCAGGACCTGAAGTATCGCGGCGAGCCGACGCGCCTGGAGATCGGCGACCGCAACACGTTCCGCGAGAACTGCACGATCAATCGCGGCACGACCAAGGACCAGCTGGTCACGCGCATCGCCGACGACAACCTGTTCATGGCCGGCTCGCATGTCGGGCACGACTCCGTGATCGGCTCGCACTGCGTGTTCGCGAACTACGCGACACTCGGCGGGCACGTCGAGATGGGCGACTGGGTGCACATGGGCGGCTTCTCCGGCGTGCACCAGTTCTGCGTCGTCGGTCAGCATGCCTTCATTGCCAACAACACTGCAGTGACGCGCGACGTGCCGCCGTTCGTCATGGCCGTCGGGCGGCCGGCGGAGCCGCACAGCGTGAACTCCGAGGGCCTGAAGCGGCGCGGCTACACGACCGAGCAGATCCGCAACATCCGCGACGCGTACCGGATCCTGTATCGCTCGCAGCTGAAGCTGCACGAGGCAACCGAGCAGCTCAATCAGCGTGCAGCCACGCAGCCGGAGCTGGCGCCGCTGGTCGCGTTCCTCAACGATTCCACGCCGCGGCGGGAGCGGGTCGGAATCGTGCGATGAAGAGTGGCCAGTAGCAGCCCTCCCAGTAGTCCACTAGTCGTTCTCGTCGCCGGCGAGACTTCTGGCGACAATCTCGGCGCACACCTGATCGAAGCGCTGCGCGCTCGCTTGCCCGGCGCGCGGTTCGCGGGCATTCCGGGGCCGCGCATGGCTGCGGCCGGCTGCGAGGCCTGGGAGCGCGCCGAGGATCTGGCCGTGATGGGGCTGTTCGAGATCATCCCGCATCTGCCGCGGCTGCTGCGCATCCGCCGCAACCTGCTCGCGCGGGTGCTCGCGGCGCGCCCCGATGTCTACGTCGGCGTCGATGCGAAGGAATTCAATCTGCGGGTCGCGC
>CADEEJ010000063.1:0-1943 GCA_902826315.1 uncultured Steroidobacter sp. | reverse complement strand
GGCGTGCGCGATCGAGTGACGCTCGTCGACGGCAACGCGCAACAGGTGATGGCGGCGAGCGACGTCGTGCTGCTCGCGTCCGGCACCGCGACGCTCGAAGCGATGCTGGTCAAGCGGCCGATGGTCGTCGCCTATCGCTTGAGTCTGCTGACAACTTTTCTGCTTAAGACTTTGAAACTCTTCAAGGCGCCGTTTTTTGCGCAGCCCAATCTGCTCGCCGGCCGTCAGGTCGTCCCCGAGTATTTCAACGACGAGGTGCGCGCGGCGGTGCTCGGCCCCGCCGTGCTCGCGCAATTGGAGCGTGCCGATCGCGATCAGCTCGTGCAAACTTTCGCCTCCATCCACGAGACGCTGCGCCGCGACGCGAGCGCGCGTGCGGCGGAGGCCATTGTCGGGTTGCTGCAGGGTTGAGTTGACGGGGAGCGATGACGGCACAGCTGGCGTTCAATCTGGTCCGGGACGGCTTGCGCGCTGGCGTCGATGAGGCGGGCCGCGGACCGCTCGCCGGGCCGGTCGTGGCGGGTGCGGTGATCCTCGATCCGCGGCGGCGCATTCGCGGCATCCGCGACTCCAAGGTGATCGAGCCGGAGGAGCGCGCCGAGCTCGCAATCAAGATCCGCAGCCAGGCGATCGCGTGGTCGGTCGCGTGGGCCGACGTTGCGGAGATCGACACGCTGAACATCCTGCAGGCGACCTACCTCGCCATGCGGCGCGCGCTACTCGGGCTGCGCGTGCGGCCGGCGCACGTGCAGATCGACGGCGACCGCTGCTGTTCGTTCGTCGGGCTGCCGCTGGACTGCAGCTTCGAAGCCATTGTCGACGGCGACGCGCGGCGCATCTGCATCGGTGCCGCGTCGATCCTCGCGAAGGTCACGCGCGACGCGATGATGGTCCGCCTCGACGCGATCTATCCCCAATACGGTTTCGCTGCTCACAAGGGCTACAGCACCCCCGATCATTGCTCAGCACTCGACTACTACGGCCCCTCACCGATCCACCGCCGAAGCTTCGAACCGGTCCGCGTAGCGGCTGCTCTTCACCAACCGCCAACCGCCAACCGCTAACCGCTTCATGTTCGTTCACCTCCACCTGCACACAGAGTATTCGCTCGTCGACAGCGTCGTGCGGATCGAGAGCGAAGGCGGTGACGCGCCGCGCCTGATGGATGCCGTCGTCGCGGCGGGCATGCCGGCAGTCGCACTGACCGACCAGAGCAACCTGTTCGCGATGGTGAAGTTCTATCGCGCGGCGCAGGCTGCGGGCGTGAAGCCGATCATCGGCGTCGATCTGCGCGTGCGCGAGCTTGGCGAGCGCGCCGAGCCGTCGACGCTGGTGCTGCTGTGTCAGAACGAGGTCGGCTATCGCAACCTGACGCGGCTCGTCAGTCGTTCCTACCTCGAAGGCCAGCAACGCGGCCTCGCGACCATCGACCGCTCGTGGCTCGATGCCGACAACCTCGTCGGGTTGATTGCGCTTTCCGGCGCGCGTGACGGCGACTTCGGTCGCGCGCTGGTGCATGGGCGCGAAGCCGAAGCGCGCAAAACGCTGGAGAGCTGGCTCGCGCTGTTCGGCGATCGCTATTACATCGAGCTGCAACGGACGCGTCGCGAAGCCGAAGAGCGTTACATTCACGGCGCGCTCGACCTCGCCGCCGAGTATGGCGTGCCGGTCGTGGCCACCAACGACGTGCGCTTCATTCGCATCGACGATTTCGACTCGCACGAAGCGCGCGTGTGCATTCACGACGGTGCGCTGGTCGGCGACGCCAAGCGGCGCAGCCGCTACAGCAAGGAGCAGTACCTGAAGTCGCCGCGCCAGATGGCGCAGCTGTTCGAAGACGTGCCCGAGGCTGTCGCCAACACCTTCGAGATCGCGCGTCGCTGCAACCTGGAGCTGAAGCTCGGCAAGTCGGTGCTGCCCGCGTATCCGGTGCCCGGCAACCT
>CADEEJ010000062.1 GCA_902826315.1 uncultured Steroidobacter sp. | reverse complement strand
CCGCGCCGCTACTTGGGAAAGCGCGGCTGATCAACGCACAAGCCTGCGCGCGCCCCGCCCCGCATCACCAAGCGAAGGCTTCTTAACGCGTACCCGGTATTGCCGAGTTCGCATGCGCGGGTCGCGCGACGCGAATGGATTGCACCAAACGGCACTGCGATAGCGGCAACGGCGCTTCGACCGCCACGGTGATCTCGATGTTGTCGGAACGCCCATCGACCCATCGCAGCGCGACGGCCAAGGTAAGTTCATCGTGCTCGTCAATGGAGGATCGGGCGCGCATGCCTACTAGTTCGACCAACTCGTCGAACCCGAGCGCCGACCAGCAAGCAATTTCCCGCGCAAGGATTTGCCGCGCGACGGCATCAAAGGCAGGGAATTGAAGCGCCATACTTTCGGTTTCACGGGGGAGTTCTGCCGGCTCACTCTTCCAGCCATATCTGCGCGATTGATTGCCCGGCAGCGGCAGGCTACGCCCCAGCGTCCAGCACTTGTGTCAACGATCATTGCAAATCGACGCCCTCGGATCGAACGCTTGCGCACATCTTTCTTCTTGTTAGCTACGAGGCTGGGTTGTTGCAACGAGGAAGCCAAACGAGGTTTTGTCCTACGCATCAAGCTCCGCGCGGCAGCGCAACATCAGGATTTGCGGAGCAATCCGTTTGTGCGTGATCTTGCCCTACTCAACCCACGCGTTAGTCGGTTGCTGGTTCAATGCATCCGCACTGCGGTCCGAGAAATTCAACGGTGAAAGCGAACCGCGGCCGGGCATCCAGCCGTCAACGACAAACGCAAGCGCTCCTGCCTGGCCGGCCGTGCGGTTATTGGCATTCGGGTGACCACCGCAGTGGATGACGATGCTAGCCTTAGGAAATAGGGTCGACCGGCCCATGATCGCGCCGCAGAAGGAAGAAAATGGAAGTCGCCGACGTTCCGCAATTCGAGACGCGACTCGCCAACATTCATGAGGTTTGCCTCGACACCGGCATCGGCAAGGAATCGCTCCGCGCCTGGGAACGTCGCTACGCGTTTCCCAAGCCCGCGCGGGACGCCGTGGGGAACCGCGCCTATACCCAGGCTGAAATCGCAAAGCTCAAGCTGATCAAACGCCTCGTCGACTGCGGCTATCGCCCAAGTGCCATCGTCTCCCGCACGCTCACCGAGTTGCGTGCGCTGCTGCACCAATCCGCACATGAACCGTCTTCACTTCGGGACAACGCCCGGTTTCGCCCTTTGCTCGACATCCTGCTTCGTAATGATCCGGTGCAGTTGAATGTCGAACTGGAGGCGCTGCTGCGCACGCAGGGCCTGGAATCGTTCGCCACGCAAACGGTGGCGCCGCTTCTAGCGGTGGTTGGCAACCTGTGGGCGGTCGGTGAGATCGAGATTTACCAGGAGCATCTGTTCTCGCAAACAGTCCAGACGTTGCTGCAAGAAGGTATTCGCGCCCTGCGCAGCGAAAAACGCGCGCCGCGCGTGCTGCTGGCCACGTTTCCTGGAGAGCAACATCAACTCGGTCTGCTGCTTGCGCAAGCGATGCTCAGCGCCGAGTCGGCGTATTGCCTGTCGCTTGGCGCCTCCGTGCCGCTGGATGTAATCGCTCAAGCCGCGCAGGCCCATCGGGCGGATGTGGTGGCCGTTTCCGGGGCGGCATGCTTTCCGGTTCGATCAGCCGAGTACGCGCTGGCGACGCTCGATGCAAGCCTTGCACCGCAGATCGAAGTTTGGATTGGCGGCAGCGCCGCACGGGCACTGCGCAGTCCACCGCCGCGCGTCCGAATCGTGCGGGCATTGACGGACATTCGTCCCACGGTACAAAGCTGGCGGGCAATGCGCAAGTGGGGAGCCGGATCGTAGTCACGCCATTGATAGCGGATCGAGATGCTCATTTTTTCACCACGCCGATATTCGATGCGCTTCGTGCGACATTTCAGGTGCTTACGCGACCGCCGTTCCATGGTTATTCACAGTAGCTGGTGATAACCGAAGCCCCACCACTGCCTTGTTCGGTTGTAAAACGGGCGATGTTGTCTTGAACAATCGCCATCGATTGCGACCTGGACAAGCTAAGCGTGCCCTAGTTGCTACTTGATTGCGCGCACACTGATCCCGCAGGCGCTACGCGTGTCGTGGGGACTGATGCGGTCGAGCACGCGGCCAAGACGATTTAGTAGCGGTACGCTGGTACGTCGGGCGATGCGGCCCCATCGGGTCTCTTCGAGCGACCGATGCAGCAGTACGTTAATGGTGGTCATCACGCCGCTGCCGGTCGCACCCTCGGGCATCACTTCGACTTTGGAAAACCGATGCGCGAGACGACGCAGACCATCCGGCAGGAAGCGCCACAGCTCATCGTGGTGCTCGGGATAGCAACCGCGTGTGGATAACAGGAGCTGACCGCCTGGCTTGAGTACGCGATGCATTTCGTTGATCGCGGCGCCCGGATCGGGAATGTACTGAAGCGTATCCGTGCATAGCACCAAGTCGAGGCAATCGTTGCGCAAGGGAATGTGCTCGGCCGTAGCCACGACATCGACCATCCCTTCGAACTGAAGATCCAGCGCGAAGTAACCACGGATCTTCGTCTCGATCAGGCCGCGGTACGGTTGAATCCGGCCGCCCACATCAAGCACGTTCAGTTGGCCAGGCAACTGCTCGAGCCAGGCTTCGAGGATCGGACGGCGATGCTGAAAAATCAGGCTATCGACGTCTCGATCGTCCGGATCGAGTCGAGCCGCTGAGGCAACCTTTGCGTTGCGGACGCTGCGTGCTCGATGTTCCAAGCTCAGGTTGCCCCCACTGCGGACGTAGGAGTACGCCATTTGCGTCCCTTTCGGTCTGCGCCCTTGATCGCTTCGCCCTGTTCGAAAATGTCAGGGCAGAGCCAATCTAGTCCGGACTGCAGCAGCCGAACAGGCGCGTAACGAAACTCTACCGAGCTGTCCCGAGTAGCATCGATCCCTCGACACTAAGGTTATCCAACGCGCGATGATGTCGCGGGCAGATTTGCGATGCTGGCGATTGTCGTATGCACTCTTCGACGCATGAGCATCGATAGCTACGAAGAGCCGTTGCGCTGCCGCTCGCTGGGCTGGAAGCGGCGCTACGAGCTGACGGTTCACGATTCGAACTCGGCGCCGCGGTACGACACAAAAGCCGAGTTCGAAAGAGCGAGCCGGTTCCCCGATTGAATGTGCCTCGCTCCGAAAAAAAGAGCGAAGACGAGTCGCTCGAGGGGAACGGCCTAGCGACTCGGGCGTTGTACAGAGAACCGATCAGGTCTACTTCGCAGCGGACAAAGAGCCATCGTTCCGGCGCAGCAGTTGCTTGGCGGCGAGCGCGGCCTTCACCGCGGAGGTGGCGGCCCAGGTAAACCGGTTCATATCGGGCTTGCCGAGCTTGCCGGCGTAGCCTTTGACCACGCCCAGTTGCTTGATCAGCTCCGATGGGCGCATCGGCTTGGTAGCGATCTTCTTCATCAGTGCCACGGCTTCGCCGGGCTCGAACCAGCTGCGATTTTTCAGTTTCTTGCCCGGTGCTGCCTTCGCTACGGCTTTCCCGCCGCCGGGTGGACGTCCTCTACGCGCAGGCGCCCCGAGTGCAGCGTTGATCGAATTCAGGCGTTGATTCACCTGGGCGAGTTCGGCTTCCAGCGCGGCACGTCGGTCTTCGAGGGCCTTCACTGAATCAGCAAGATTGCTCAACAGATTCTCCGGTCGTTCGAGTGAACCAACGATTATAGATTGCACGTCGAGCCGCATCGACTCCGAAATGCCAGTCCAATCGAGGAGCATCCGCGCGCAAGTGTTCGTTTCACTCCCTCGCGTAGAGGCCGCGCTCGCGCCAAACACCTTTGCGGCCGGCAACGGGCACTGACAATCTTCTACCTTGGACTTGGTTGTACGCGTCGCCGGCGCGCACACCCTCCGCTACGATGCCTGAAAAGCAGATCGACACCGGAGGTCGTTCCATGCAGGTCTTCGCGCACGCTGGGCTCACCTTCGCGGTGCTGGTTGCGTCCAACGTTGCCTGGGCACAAGCACCGAGCAAGTTCCCTGCAGCCGTACAACAGCATCTGACGAGCATGGCCAAGATGTGCCGTGAATCCGGCGGCATACCGGTCAACGCGCCTGAGGCGGTCCAGGTGGCCGATCTCACCGGCGACGGTGTGACCGACTACGTCATCAACGAGGGTGCGTACAACTGCCAAGGAGCCGCTTCGCTGTTCTCCGGTTCTGGTGGGAGCCAGATGTCGGTCTACGTCAGCACCCCGGACGGGCGTGCAGCCAAGGCGTTCGAATCCGGCGCGTTCGATGTCAAGCTCGACAACGCCAGCGCGCCGGTCAAGGTGTTGGTCATGGTCGGTGGGCAGTTGTGTGGGCAGCGCATCACGCCAAACATGTCGCGGAGCGACTACAAGGGCTGTTGGAGGCCGATCGACTGGGATGCGAAAAGCAGAAAGATGCAGTTCGCGCCTGTGTCTCGCGTGCGTCCGGTGTAGCCGGGCCACGCAATCAGAAAGCACCCACTCGCAGTGAGGCCGGCAGAATCGTACCCGCAGCCTGGGCGGGACGTTGCGGAAAGTTCGGTGCCGAGGGAGATTCGCGCGCCCTACCGAACCGGCGCCCGAACCCCACGAATCCTCGCCGTGCCAACTATTGCCGCGCCGACAGTACTTCGAATGGTTGCCGGAAACCACATTCGAATTCGGCACTTGTTCGACTCCATGGCTTTTGCTCAAACTCAATCACCCGCGCGTGGTCCGGGCGGGATTGTGAGTACCGCCACTGGCGCATGTAGCCGCAGGACGGGAGAGGAGCTATGCACAGGGAGCTATTGTCGTCGCGGCCGATTGCCCGCGGTTCGATCATTGCCGCGACGCCACGACTTTCGCTTACCGAGATCGAGATCCAGCAAGTTGGTGGGTTTCTGTTCTTGTCGGAGAAAGCCGCCCGGGACATCGAGCTCGATCGGGACGTGGCCGGCAGCAGCGGCGAACAGCTGCAGGAAATGTACGCTGAAGGCGTCGTGCTGTTGGCATCGAGATCTGTGCGGCGCCGCTTTATCGTGATCAAGGTCGACCATGGTGCTGGCTTGTTCAGTGATCAGAAGCCCCACATAGTGACCTACGTCGGCGATTGGCAGCACGACGCGTACATCGTGGGACCATCGTTTGAATCACTTTCGCGTTCACTGAACTGGATTTCCAGCGTCTACGACAAGCTGGATAGCTGCCCCGCCACGTAGTGTGCATTCGCGGCCTAGTCACGGGGCCTAGAGAAGGGCCACGCCAGCGACGGCCCGCGACCGCTTTGAGCCCGACTTGCTGCGACGATTGCAACGGCCTAGAGTCGCGCCGTGCGGTATCAGCTGCCACGCCACGAGCCGCCAACGGAGGACGCATGAGCGAATCGACCAGCATCGAATGCGTACCGAACGGACCGCTGCGAGTGAAGGGATTGCCTACGCTGCGCAATTCCAAGGGCGAGGATCTGCCCACGAAGGAAATCACGGTGCTCTGCCGCTGCGGGGGCTCGGCCACGAAGCCGTACTGTGACGGCACACATCGATCCAACGGCTTCGTCAGTGAGAAAGCGGCGGATCGCGCTCCTGACCGGATCGACAGTTATCGCGGCAAGCAGATCACCATCCACGACAATCGCAGCATCTGCGCGCACGCCGGCCGCTGTACCGACGGTCTGCCCACGACCTTTCGCTACGATCAAGAACCGTTCATCGACGCTGATGCCGACCTGGCGGCGCAGATCGTCGCTATCGTCGCACAGTGCCCTTCGGGGGCGCTCAGCTACACGCTGCACGATCGGCCGGCGGCGGCCGCGCCCGAGCGCATCCCGATGATCGTTGTGACGCCGGGACCGTACGCGGTCATGGGCAACATCGCCCTCGATCAGGCGCAGAACGCCGGTGCGTCACCGGAGCGCTGCACGCTATGCCGCTGCGGAGGCTCGAAGAACAAGCCGTTTTGCGATGGATCGCATTGGGACATCGGCTTCGCCGACGACAAGAATTGATCTCGCCATGACTTCGCGGATCGTGTTCCGGCTGACTAGCCTACTGTGCGCGCTGCTCGTCGCCGGATGCGGTGGGACGCTCTACGCAACCGTGCATTCGGCCGACGGCGAACCGATCATGCTGCTCGGTCACGACCCGGTTGCGTACTTCACGCTGGGTAAGCCGTTGCGCGGCGATCCGAAGATCAAAGTCGCGCTCGCGCACCGAACTTATTTCTTTGCCAACGAAGAGCATCGGCGGCTGTTCACCGCGGACCCTGCGAAATACGAGCCGCAGTACGGTGGCTTCTGCTCGAACGGCACCCCGTTCAAGATCAAGCTCGGTAGCGATCCGACCGAATGGGAGATTCGCGAGGGACGCCTATTCATCTTCGGCGATATCGTCGGGCACTCCTACTGGAGCCTGGATCCGGCATTCAATGTGAAGTACGCCGACCAGGTGTGGAGCGAGATCAAAGACGTTCCGTGGCGAACCGCGACCTTCAACGCTTGGACCAACAAGGTGCCCTGGTATCGCACGCACCAGAGCCTGGACGACGAGTGGAACGCGAAGCATCCGAGCAAGCCGATCACCTACGACCCTGGCGGGCTTACGCGCAACCTGCTGATCAAGTATCCCGGTTGGCGGGCGCGTGAAGGATTCGGGCAGCCGGCGCTGGGCTTGGTCGGAACCGATCCGTGTCCGCCGGCTTGTCCGCTAACGGAGCCCGCGCGGTACATCCCGCCTTGGAAACGCTAGCAGGCACCGCGGCGATCGGCATTCTCATGCAGCCAAGATCGAGATTCCAGCAGGCAACGGCGGGGATGTCGTGAGCGACATGCTCCAAGCCGCTCTCCGATGCGTCTTAGTGACCCTCACGATTGCGGTGGCGCAAGGCTGCGCGGTCTACAACACGACTTCCGACGGCACCGATCACGACTTGATGCTGCTCGGCCACGATCCGGTGTCGTACTTCACCGCCACCGCCCCGCTCAAGGGCAGTGCCGAGTGGAGCGCCCGCCATCGTCACGGTACCTTTCGCTTCGCATCGGCCCAGAATCGCGAGCGTTTTCTCGCCGCGCCGGACCGCTACGCCCCGCAGTACGGCGCGTTTTGCGCCAAAGGCGTGTCGTACGCAATCAGAGCGGGGGGCGACCCATTGGTGTATGAGATCCGGGATGGGCGGCTTTTCATCTTCGTCAACGACTACGCGCGCGAGTATTGGCGCACCGACCCGACCGAGTTCATCCGCAAGGCCGATCGCTATTGGCAATCGGAGCTGGAAGACGTGCCGGTGAAGCTCTCCAACCTCAAGCGGTTCGTCTGGCGCGTGCCGCACTACAAGAGCTACGCCGAAGAGTTCGCGGATTACGAAAAACGCACCGGCAAAAGCGCGCCGACGTCGAGGTAGTCCTGGTGCGAGATATCGGCCTTCCTCAAAGCGGTCTTCCCCGGGGTCCGCTACGACCGTCCGAAGACGCGAGTCAGGAAGCTTTCATCGATGCCGTGGGGCGCATCCTCAGCCGGCCCGCGATGCGCAGGCCGTCGCGCGCGTTCAACCCCATCAGCGTGAGGTTGACCACCCCGGCGATCAACTCGATTGCCTGCACCAGATAGAAGCTGCTGTCGAAGCTGCCGGCCGACGCCCAGCGATTCAGCACAATCGCGCACGGGACGAGTACGAGCAGACCATTGGCAGCGATAAACGGCATGCGCTTCTTCTTAGTCTCCACCAGTCGACCCTTGCGGGATCTCGACAGAAACATGCCGCTGCCGCCGGCCACTGCGATGGCCGGGATCAGGATCCAAAGGCCCGGTGTCACGATGAGCGATTTCAGCTGCGCCACCGCGGCGTGCGAGCCGAACAGCTCGACGACAACGGTGGATAGGAAGAAGGTGGCGATGCACAGCGGAGCGACGATCCCCGCGAGGAGATGGACACGATTGACCATGGTGCTACTCCGGGATGAATGGCGGCTCAGGCCGCGCACAGGTTGGGCACCGCGACGCGGGTGAACAGGTGCGGCGCGGCGACGGCGCTGGTGGGATAGGCGGCCAGTGCGCTGACGAAGTCGGCGTGGGTGAAGGCGACGCGGAAATGGTCCACCGATTCCCACACCGCGTAGTTCATGAACATGCAGCTGTCGCCCACGGCGCGGTGCAGCTGTGTGGAGAGAAAGCCGCGCTGCTGCTTCATCCAGTTGGCGTCGTTCTCCCAGGCCTTCAGCAGCGTGGGGATGTCGGCCTCGGCTACGGTAAAGAGGTTGACCAGCACCACCGGCGCGGCCGTGAAGCGCAGCTGCCGTTCGATGGTGAAGGCGGGATCGAGTGGGCGCAGGTTCAGCATGGCTTGTCTCCTCTGCGTTATGGGTGAGTAACACTGTAGGCGTCGCGCTGAAGCGCGCCTAGCCCGAATGCGGCGACACACTGTCGCGCGGTGACCGACAATCGTTGTCCCACCCGACCGGAGCCTCACCGTGGACCGATTCGATGCGATGCGTGCGTTCGTCCAGGTGGTGGAAAGTGGCAGTTACACCAAGGCCGCGCGGCAACTGAGCGTGCACAAGGCCACCGTCAGCCAGCAGATCCAGCAGCTCGAAGACAAGCTCGGCTCACGGTTGCTCACTCGCACGACCCGCTCGGTCAGGCCCACCGAGGAAGGTCTGGCGTACTACCAGCATGCCTGGGCGATCCTGCAGCAGGTGGATGAGATGGAGAGCCAGCTGCGCAAAGGCAGCAGTGCACCAGCGGGACACCTACGTGTTGACGTGCCGGTGGCGATGGGGCGCCTCGTGTTCGCCCCCGCAATTGGGGGCTTCCTTGAGCGCTACCCGAAGATCACGATTGAGTTGGGGTGCACCGACCGAGCCGTCGATCTGGTACAGGCCGGGGTGGACTGCGCGCTGCGCGGCGGTCCGATGCCCGACTTGCGGCTGTCAGCGCGCCGCGTCGGCAACCTTCGTTTCGTGCTGTGCGCGGCACCGCGCTACATTGAGCGGTGCGGCCTGCCCGAGACCCCAGACGATCTGGTCCGGCACCACCAGATTGGCTACCTACTGGCCTCGACCGGCAAGCTGCGGCCGGTGACCTTGACGCGCCAGGGCCGGCAAGCCGAGTTCGATGTGCCGGCACGCTTTGTCACTACCGACAGCGCCGCCATGGTAAGCGCAGGCTTGGACGGACTGGGCATCATCGTGCTCGCGCAATTCGTGGCCAGCCATTACCTCACCAGCGGCGCGCTCGTGCGCGTCCTCCCGGGATGGGAGTGCCCTTCGCTTGCGCTGCACTTGGTGACACCGACCACGCGCAAGCGTGCAGCGCGTGTCCAGGTCTTCATGGACTGGGCGCACGCGCTGCTGATTCGGCAGCTTGGTCCGCAACTGGAGTCTGGCTAAGACCCCGTACCGCACCTCTGCCGCAACGCCAGCGCCGCGAACGTCGCAAAGAGGATCTCCGCGGCCAGAATGCCGAGGTAGAGCGGAACCGGGCGGCCATCCACGGCGATGCTGACGATACGGCCGAGCGCGAAGCCCGATAGCAACACGCACGCCGCGATCAGCGAAGTCTGCTGAAACGCGGAGCGAAACGCCCCAAGCAGAAACAGCACGGCGGTGCCGATGAAGGCACCACCGTACGCCGCTCGTACCAGGTGGTGGTCGTCGATCGATTGCAGCTTGATCGCCGGCGCCTCGAGCATCATCTGTGGATCAACGAGGTAGAGGACACCGGGGATCAGCATCATCAGCCCGGCGCCGAACAGCGTGAACTTGACCATGAATCTGTCTCCTGGTGGGCGCTGCAGCGGTCGACTACGACGCGCGTCTCCTGACGGGGCGCAATCGTGCCGATTAGCGAGTCCGCGCTGAAGTGGTAGAAACGCACTACTGTTTTCCAATGATGGAATAATCGGCCGCATGCCAGCCGCTTCCCTGGATGACATCGCCCTGTTCGTGGAGGTGGTGCGCGCCGGCAACTTCAGCCGCGCCTGCGTCCGCCTCAGCATGCCCAACGCCACACTGTCGCGCCGCATTGCCGCGATGGAGCGGCAATTGGGGGTACGCCTGTTCGATCGCAGCACTCGCCGTGTCACGCCCACCGAAGCGGCGCAGCGCTATTACGAACGTTGCGCGCCGCTGGTGGATGAAGCACGCCTTGCGCACGAAGCCCTAGGCGCCCGCGCGGTACGCCCCGAAGGGCACCTGCGCGTGTCGATGCCGGTCGACCTCGGCATTACCTATCTTGGCGATGCACTACCTGAGTTCCTGCGCCGTCACCCGGGCATTACGCTCGACATCGACCTGTCGCCGCGTTTCGTCGCTCTGCGCGCGGAGCCGTTCGACGTGGCTTTTCGTCTCGGTAGTGCGCGCGGCAACGCACTGGTGGCGCGGCGCATTGGTGTGCTGGCGCAGGCGCTGTACGCGGCGCCGGCCTATCTGGACCGCCACGGCCGGCCGCGCCAACCCGACGATCTCGCCACGCACGCGTGCCTGCACATCGGCTCGGCCAAGCGTGGCACCCGCTGGCGGTTCTCGGGACCCGGAGGTGTGCAAGAGGTCATCGTCCACGGCCCGCTCGGTCTCAACAACATGAGCCTGACCCAACGCTTGGCAGAGCGCGGGCTGGGCGTTGCCTTGTTGCCGGTGCACCTAGCCCACGCCGCAACGATCGGTGGCACCCTTGAAGTCGTACTGCCACGGATGACGCTCCCTGGCTGGCCGGTCTACGCCGTCACGACCTCGCGCCTGCAACCCGCTGCGGTGCGGGCGTTCGTGGAGTTCGTGGCGGGACGGTTGGGCGGGAGTCAGGCGTAGCCACTGCACACGCCACAGTCGTGCGACCAGCACTTAGAAAAACTGAGCGTCAGTTCTACCCTTGTTGCCGTGCCGGTTATCGATCGCCAAGCGCAGCGGCAAGTTCATGCGCTCAGCGCATAGGGGCAAAGGGCTCCCGATGCGATGGCACGCGGACATGATCTCCTCTCACCAGAAACTGCCCGGCGTAGCGGGCTGGCACGGGCTCGCCGTCCATAGGAGCGTCGGCCCTGCCCGGCCGTTGAACATGGATGTGCAAGTGGGGCTCGTCCGTTGCGCCCGAATTGCCGACTTCACCGAGGCGCTGACTCAGGTGCACCGCATCGCCCACTCGAACGAGTACGCTTCCGCGCCGCAAGTGCGCCATGACCACGTGCACATCGTCGCAGGCAAGGATGATGTGATTGCCCGCGAGATTGGCCAGGACATCATGGAGCGGCGGTGCCATGTCCGTTAGGCCATCGACGGCGACGACGACGCTGCCGGCGCACGGCGCGCTGACGGGTCGTCCGAATATGCGGTAGGCGGTGTTGTCCGCCGGCAGCAATCCCCCGGCACGCAGTCCCCATGCGTCGATTGCGACGAGATCGACCCCGTATCCGTTACCGCGGAAACGCCGAAGTCGCGGATCGGAGGTGTCGCGCGTCGCCAGGTGAGCGTTGATCCCGATGTCGTCGCCGCCGTTGACGACGAGGTACGTCCCTTCTGAAAGTGGGAACGCCAATTCCTTGATCGGCGTGGCTGGCGTTTGGCCGCCTACCCATGCACGCGTTGCTGAGTAACTGGCGTAGAGCGCAAAGAATGCGCTCAGCGCGATCAAGAACCACGTGCGCGTTCTGCGTGGCGTGAGCGACATCGACTGCCAGCGACGGGCGCCAATCGAGGCAACTACGAGCCACAGCGCGACGTAGATCCAAAAGACCCACCATGGCGGCACAGTCCAAACACCCGCTGCGCCCAGGAGCACAAGCGCGGCACCAACCGCCGCGGCCTGGACGAGCCAACCGAGCCGGTCGTGCATCGGCAAAAGCCAGAACCACAGCAAGAGCCCGATCGGCAAGACAAGTTGCAGCACGATCAAAATCCAGAGCAGCGACACTTACACGTCTCGATGCCAAGTTCGGCGCCACAGGGCGCTCCGCGATCGCATTCTGCTGGCTGCGAGGCGTTGCAACCAAATGCCTGCACGTTCGGCGAGACTGCCTTGGGGCGGGACCGCACGGATCTGCCGCGCCAATGCGAGCATATCGAGCATGACAATCGGGCGCGCGATCAGGCCGTTCTCGAAGTATGAAAACTCCGCCGTATCAAACGCGATCGGCCCTCCCGTCGGTGCGAACCCCGGTGGGGAGAGCGCTCCGCGCATCGTTCCGCGCATGCGCAATCGGACCGCGATGCTTGCGCGGTCGGTCGAGTGAAACGGTCCGTCCAGCAATTCGACGCGAACATCGGGAATCGCCCGAAACCTCATGTCGCGATGGAACCGCAACACCGCCTCGCGTGCGCGCAGCGGTTGCGTTGCCGCAGGGGCATCCCACACGACGTCCTCGGCGCAGAGCGTCGCAATATCACGGGCGTCGTGCTCGTTGACCGCAGCATGCAGGCGCTGGAGCTGACGGTACGCTCCGAGAGCATCGTCAAACAAGCACCTGCTCCACCGGGCGGCGCAGCGAACGCGGCATCGTCGGTCCGTGACCGATCCGGACGATCAAGTCGGGACGGCGATTGCCGATGCCAAGGTATGCAGCGAACTGTGCGCGCAGTGCTGGCACTTCGACGGGTTGATTGATGAACGCCGTGCGCAGCTCAAGCGTCGTTGCGCGTAGCGCCAAGCGTTCGAAAGCGCGGCCGGCGGCGATCCAGTGAGGCTTGTCGTCTGCCTCCGAGACAATCACCGCGACCGCACTCGAGCTTCTGATCTGACCGATGTCCTTGCGATTCTGGGCGCTTGCGGAGAACGTGAAGCGCATGAATAGTGATCCGAGCCAGCGCGGTACGTTGGGATTCCCCATGACCGGGCCGTAAAGCCCATCGCCGCTGCGCGTAGCTTCGCGGGCGTTGAAACGAATCCAGGACTTCAACTCAGCCGCCCAAGCGGGATCGTTGAATTGCGCCGTGTTCCCTGCCGCCACGTACTCGGCGACGTCTTCCATCTTGCGCCGGTCAGTGAGCATGACAACCGAGGCGCCATCGCCGTTCGTGCTTGCCTCGAGCGCGCGAAGGTGCGCAGCAGAGAGCGCCGCTGCGTCGTAGTCAGAGCGGCTGCATTGACGCCTGGGGATCGCGTCGAACAAATCGGATCGGGCAGAAGGCGCGGAGTCCAGCGCCACGCGGAGGCCTGACACACCCGGGTCGAATGCGAGATGTCCCCTCAACCCTGCGGATTCGGCCGCGACCAGGAGATTTTCCGCAGCACATCCTAGGCTGGCATACAGATGGTGATCGTCGGGATCCACCGCCGGACAACGGCGGGCAAGATCGGGAAGAATGAAAATGTTCCCGGCTTCGATCTTGAACTTCCACGGTTGTGTGTTGTGGCTCGAGGCGGCGAGCGTCGCCTGTCGAACGAGCTCGACCGGGTCGAACGGGATGCCCGTACGAGAGATGAGCGGCGCAACCGGTCCAACCATGTCGTTCATACGGGACTCCTTACAGCGCCTGCTGGTCGCCGCATACCCCATTCACCATTGCGACGTCGAGAACGCAGCAAATGATGGTGTCTGCGGCGCCCCCGACGTTGAGATCGCTCAAATGCAGGGCAGCGAGGGATCGCGGAGGACAGAGGATGGAGTTGCTATTGCTGCAACACCGCCTTCGGTGCTGTCTTGCCCATCAGCGGATCGGCATGCCGGTGGATCAGCTTCCAGGCCCCGTCTTCTTTGCGAAAGATGTGCGTGACGCGCAACGTCATCGGCGCGGCCTGAGGTTGGTCGCCAATGCGCACGGTGGCACGCTCAATGGAGACGGTGTAAGCGAGATCGCCGCTCGCGAACGATGAGACGTACTCGATGTTCGCTTTCGCGCCGCTTTCCTTGAACCGCGCGGCCGCCCACTCGTAGCGCGGCTCGACCTCCTTCCAGCCGCGCTCGTAGGCGCCCCAACCGCCGACGATCGTCACGTCATCGCGCTTGGAAGCGTGTTCCTTCCACAGCCTCGGATCGCCGTTCATGAAGCGGCTGGTGCCCTCTTCGAACTTCGGCAGGAAGGCACGCAGGCTCGGGTCGGTGATGACTTGATTCTGTCCGACGGCGGTGCTGGTACCGACGACCGACAGTGCCAAGCCCATAGCGGATAGACAAAGAATGTTCTTCATTGGGGGCTCCTTTTGCAATTGAATGCGGCAATGGATGCGCTGCCACGGCGCTTGAGGCAGAAGAACATTCCTTGCACCCGCTCCTTCTCCCGCGTGCGGGGGAACGTTCGGGATGGGGCCGTTCGTTTGCCATGGCCGGAACAATAGCGACCACGCGTCGCCGCGAAATCGGCGGGAATGCCCAAATTGCTTGAGCGCTTTAATCGGCGTCGGCGCGCCCTGCAACTGCAGCCGATAACGCTCTTGAGCAAATCTACCTAGGTTCGCCGAGCACGAAGCCGGGCACTACCTATCGAGCAACCCTCGCTCGCGCGCCCGTGCAACGGCAGCTTGTCTGCTCTGCGCTCCGAGTTTGCCCAACAGCGCCGCCACATGATGCTCGACCGTTCGCACCGAGCGGCGCAATCGCCTGGCCATCTGCGCGTTCGAGAGCCCCTGGTCGAGCAGCCCGAGGATCTGCACTTCACGCTCGGTAAGTCCTCCGGCGTTCGAGCGGGTGGTGCTGCGCGGACCTTGGGGGATGCCGCGCAGCCCGTGAGCGCGCATCCGCTCCCGCACGCGATTCGCCGTGCCGTGCGCACCGAAATGCTCCAGTGCGCGCACCGATTCGCGTTGAGCCTCTTCATCGCCGAGCATCAACGCCACTGCCGCTTCGTACGGGTAGCCCCGCTCACGCCAAACCTGCGACGCCGCACGCGCATCCCCGGCAAATTGCAAGGCGTAAGGCTTCGGCAGATCGTTCCCGCACGGCGCTTCGCGCCCGAGGATGAGATTCCAGAGCGCAGCCTCGCCGAGCGCCCACGGATGCGTCCAGTCGCAGGCGATAGCTTCGATGATCTGCAAGGACGCGTGTGCCCGTTGATCGTCGCGTGCAAGCCACGCGATTTCGAGCAGGATGCGATGCAGCTCATAGAGGTCGAACAGGTAGAGCTCCGCATGGCGCTGGCGCGCATCATCAAGCCATGAAAGAGCGTACGGCTGACCACGGCGTGCCGCGAGCAGTGCGATATGTGCTTCGCAGTAGACGATACGCACGACCCAAGGCAGCCGCGTGACCGCCGCCATGCTCGCGTACCGGGCCGTCGCTTCGTCCCAGTGCCCGCGCGCCGCCAGCGCGGAGGCACCCACGCGGCGCATCACGAGCGAATGATTGGAATCTTCTAGTTGCCGATCGATCGCGAAGGCTCCGCCTGTCGCGATCACGTGTTCGAGCGCAGTCAGATTCCAGTCGCGATAGTGGGCCCACGCCTCGCGCACATAGGCGGACAGCACACCGAAGTCATCGTGCTCGGCCTCGGCTTCGCGCTTCAGTGCCTCCACCGTTTCATGTCGCGGCGCGCCGAGCGACTGATACTCGGCGAAGGTCACCAGCACCAGTGCCATGATGCGACCGCGCGGGCTGGCGCTGCGTTGGATGTGCGCCATTGCCGCGGCCAGGCTGCGCGCTGCGCCCTCCTTGTCTTCGATGCCCAGCCCGAAGGCGAGCGCCGCGTGGCCGAGCGCCATCTGGTCGACGAGCGCGCCTTGCTGGTCGGCCTTCGCATCGACGCGTTCGAGCGCAGCGATGGCTTCGCGCGCCACACGAGCGATGTCGCCCGGGCCCACGATGCGGCCCCACACCAGGATGTAGCAGCGACGGGCCAGATTGCGTCCTTCGGCGAGCCCGTTGCCGAGCTCTTGCCAGATCACCTGCGCTGCGCGGCTGGCTGCGAGCGCGTCGTCGATCTGGCCCATCAAAAAGAACGCCTCAGCTTGTTGCTCGAGCACTGTGGCGCGTTCAGCCGAAGGCAGATGCGCCAAATGAGGGGCAGCTGCATCCAGCAGCGCGACGGCTTCGCGATGGGCACCGCGCGACGTCGCCGCCGCCGCGGCGCGGGGCGCGTAGCGCGCGATCGACTCGTGCGCGGCGGCACCGATCGCGTGGTGCGCAAGGCGGGTCAACGTCGCCGGGTCCGCCTCGGCGCGCCGGGCAAGCGCCTCGAGGATCTTGGCGTTGAGCTGGGCGCGCTTGAACGGCGACAGACTGTCCTCGATCGCCAGACGCGCAAGCTCATGGCGGAAGAACACATGTGCCTCCCCCACATCGAGTAGGCCGCGCTGAAGGCATTCCTCGAGCTCCGTCAGATCGGATCCGAGCGCGTGGCGCAGCAATGCGACTTCAAGGCGGTCAGGCACTACCGAGACGAGCTCGAGCAGCTCGCGCGCCGCGCTCGATAGGCGTTGTGCGCGCGAAAGCACCGCTTCGCGCACGCCCGGGGCGATCTTCGCATCCGGCTCGTGCAGCACCTCGGCGACGAAGAACGGATTGCCGCCGGTGACGCGATAGACATCATCGCCTTCGCGCCCGGCTCGCCGCGCAAGATCGCCGACCGTGGCGCGCGATAGCACCGGCAACTTGAGCCGCAATCGTCCGGCGGCGGGGACCTCGCCCAGCACCGCGGTCAACGGATGGCTCGTGCCAACCTCGTCGTCGCGGAATGTGAGGATGAGCAGCCCCGGCACTTTGTCGATGCGTCGCGCGATGAAGCGGATGAAATCGAGCGTGGCGTGATCGGCCCAGTGCAAATCTTCCAGCACGAGCATCGTGGGCTGATCGTGTTTGCGTATGGCATCCAGCAAGCCGTGGAAGAGATCGACCGGTTGAAAGTTCGCTTCCAACCGCGCGAGCAAGGGGCCGCCCAGCGAATTCACCATGTCATGAAACGGGCCCAGCGGTCGCGGCGTGAAGAGCGCCTCGCATGCGCCCCAGAGCACACGCGCTGTCGCAGCGGCTTCCTGCGTGAATTGCTCGACCAACGCCGTCTTGCCGATGCCCGCTTCGCCGGCGATGAGCGCGGTCCGTCCCCGCCCATGCGCCGCATCGCTGAGGGCCTGATGAAGTTCCTGCAGGTGCGTTTCGCGCTCGAGGAGCTGCATGGGGGCGACCGTGCCTGAACCGGGGCGCAGTTTAGCGTGGCAGAGGAACGAGGTCGCCACGTCGCAATCGCAGCTTCGTGGCTGCCTGCCTTCATTGTCCCTCGGGATAGCAGTTCGCGAGTGGCCCGAGAGTTCTTGTCTTTGGCTCGCGGCAGTCGTGGTTACCGCTGGACCTGCCCTGTCTAAAGGTCGATTGCGATCTCAGCAATCAAAACGCACTGTCTCGCGTAACCGGATGGTATGCCCGGATCGTTCGAACCGCCAGTCGAGTGCGCGCGCTGGAACACGGCGCTGATGGTTGTCCGAAGATGCGGTAGGAAGCGTTATCCGCTCGGGTTGCGTGGGGGGCGTCGAGGCCAGACTTCGATCCGGTGCAGGCGCAGATGCCGAATTCGCAGTGGCCAGGGCGCGGGCTCGGTGCTCGTTCTGTCGAAGGCCGTGCGCGGCGACTCGTTCGGTGATCCAGGCCGGTGAGGGTCGCATCTGCAGCGACCTCCTACGGCAGAGCCGCAAAATCATCGATCGTGCCGTACCGGAGGCGGTGAGCTGACCGCCCTCAGGCACGAGATCCGCGGCGAGCGAACCGGTTGGGCCGCGGAATGGTGAGCTTTCGACCGAAGTAGCGACTACTGACCGAATGGTTGGTCACTACAGCGGGCGGCACGCGGATGGCAAGTGGGTCGCTATGGGCCTGGTCGGCTCACCGATGGCTTGTCATGACCTCACCCCGTCAACCACGCAATCGCTTTGGCCTCCTCGTCGAAATAGTCCTCGGCGAAACCACGCTGCACGCCCTGCATGCTGCTTTTCATCTGCTCGACCAAGCCCGGCGGAGCGAGATAGGCGAACTTCCTGATGCCCGCTCGCACGTAGCGCGGCGAGATCACTTAATCGCGCCAATCGCCAGCTCTAATCCAGGCCGAAAATGAAATTCGCGCACGTCGACCTGGATGCCATGGGTGGGACCGTCGAAAGCAAATCCGGCCAAGTTATGGAGCGCCTCCTTGAAGTCACCCAAGGTCATCGAGGCGGTCTGCGGCGTCCACGTCATGCGCAGCAGCTTGTTCGCATCGTCGCGATCGAACGTGTAGGTCGGGTGATCGTAGAGCATCATAAGCGTTCTCCCTTTGCCGTTCTCGGGGCACTCGCACCGTTTCGCGCCGGCTCACTTCCGTGCCAGACGCCATAGGATCATCACGTGCGTCACACATAGCGCCGGCACATAGAAATTGAGGATGTGCCCGTTGAATCTCAGGCTGAACTCGTACAGCCTATGGGTGACACCAAGGTAGACGGTCGCGGCAATATCGATGTGCATCATCACCGATCCCTCAGGCGCGACGTTCGCGCTGTGGGAGGAAAAGGCCAAGTAGCGACAGGAGCCATCCATGAACAAGTACCTCGTCCTCTACCGCGCCCCGGTGTCCGCGCAGGAACAGATGGCTAAAGCCACGCCGGAACAAGCCAAAGCCGGCATGGACGCCTGGATGGCGTGGGCCAAACGCACCGGATCGGCGCTCGCCGATCTGGGCTCGCCGCTTGGCCAAGCCGCGCACATCAGCGGTACCGCGGGGCCGGGACTTATAGGCGGCTATTCGATTCTGCAGGCTGACTCGCTGGATGCTGCGAGGAAGCTCCTCGACGGCCACCCGCACCTGTCAATGCCAAGTTTTTCCATCGACGTGCTCGAGTTTCTGCCGATGCTGGGGATGTGAGGCGCTAGTAGAGCCCTTGTTCTTGGCACCGATCAGCAGCGAGCACTGTCCACCCGATGCGCTAGTGATCGAAGAAGCGGTACGAGCCAACTTCGACCAGGTCAGTCGGCACCGGCGGCTCTTCGCAGCGCTCGCGCAAATTGGCCTGAAAAGCTTTGAATGCATCGAGCTCGCCGAGCGGATTGCGCTCGTCCGAACGCTCGTTCGAAAATAGATGAATGAACGTCACACCGTCGGGCAACACGAACGTGGCGTAGCGAATGCCCTCGGGCTGCGTGCGATTCGCGTCGGCGTAGACGGCTTCCACCAGACGCAGGTTCTCGGCCGCGGATTGCGGCTTGACTTTGTAGCGCACCATGATTCGTTTCATGTTCGGCTCCTGCAGACGATTCGAAGAGGCGTGCGCTGCCCACCCCGGCGAGGCACCGGATCGACGAAGCGCATCACTACTTAGACTCTCGGAGCACGAGAAACTGATCGGCGCGGACTACACCATGGCTGGTGGCCCGCTACCTGCGTATGCAGCTAGCTTCCCCGGCTGGTTTTCCTGTGGCCGCCACGAGGGTCAAGGCACCGGGGGAAAGCCAAAACCGGTCACGAGCCCCGGTTGGAGGAAAGTGACCACGGAATGAACTTCATCTCGCCCCGCCCAGACAACTTGAACGCCGTGCGCATGAAAAACGGGATTCGATTTGTCTGCCTTGTAGAGGATGAAAGCGGGCTGACCACCGGCCGAGGTTGGTTTCAACAGGAACCGACGCTCTTGCGCGAAGATGCGGTTCCGCAGCACGGATTCGATCGCAGCGCGCCCCTTGAACCAGGTCGGATAAGGTGGCATCGAGAAGTCGGCGTCCGCCCGCAGCAACGCGACCAGCGTCTCGATATCGCGCGCTTCCCAGGCCTTGACGTAGCGCTCAAGAAGCTGCGCCTGCTCTAGACTCGTCGGCGCAGACGCCATCGAGAGGGCCGAGCGCGCCTGCTCCAATCCCAGCCGCGCCCGGGCCAGTGCACTGGTGACGCTCGCCACCGACGTTTCCAACATATGGGCGACTTCCGTCGCCTCATAGTCGAGCACGTCACGCAGCAACAGCACCGCCCGCTGCCGCGGCGCCAGACGCTGCAGCGCCACGACAAAGGCCAGCGCAACCGACTCGCGCTCGATTGCGCGGGTCTGCGGATCGACGATCAAGTGGTCGGGAGCCGGCTCGATCCAACGAGCCTCCTCCAGCGCGCTCGCCATGTTCTGATCGGAATCGGCAGCCGGCCCCAGGCTTTGTGGAATCGCCCGGGCGTGCTGGCTGCTCAAGCGGCTCAAGCACACGTTCGTCGCGATGCGATAGAGCCATGTTCCGAGCGCAGCGCGTCCTTCGAAGCGCGCGTGCGCCTGCCAGGCGCGCAGCAATGCGTCTTGCAGTGCATCTTCGGCTTCGGTCCAGGAACCGAGCATTCGGTAGCAATGCACGAGCAACGCACGCCGGTGCGGCGCGACCAGCGCGGCAAACTCGGGCGAGCCGTTTTCGGTAGAACTTTGGTCGCGAGCCATGATCGCTGGGCGCTTTGGCGCGTTGTCACTCGGACCGACGGCTTGTTGGGTCAGTCAGGGCCGGCTTGTCGAACGCCCCTTTTGCCTGCAAGACTGTAGGATCGGACCGCGGTGTAGTCAATCGCGCTCAGACTGCGCGCCGGGTGCGACGGCAGGTGACAGTCACGCTGCCATTGGCCGCGTTCGCGATCGCGCATGTTCCGCTGCGACGCGATGCAGGACAGCGACACCTCGCCCTACAACTGGAAAACCGCCAGCAGCCGCTCGACCTACGTGACCCGCAGCGCGGTCGTGAATGCCACGACACGCATGGGGGGGCTTGCGGTCACATCGCGCGCGGCGCAGTTGAGGCGCGCTTGGATGTCCTTCGGCGTCGCCGCCGGCGCTGCGAGGCTGTACCAATAGTCCATCAGATAGTCCTGCATTGCCCGCCTCGATGAAGGCCGATAAGTCGAGAAACTGCAGGGCGCGCCGCGCAACCGCTCGAGCAGCCCGGCCGCGGTGTCGCTGCGTTGCGTCACATGCCTACCCCCGGTGAATCCACTCTTGCCGACCCTGAGAGCCCTGAGTAAAGTCGGGAAGCATCAGCCGATCCAACGACTGGAAATCGACAGGACTGGTCGAAAGCGCTCGACCTCCAGCGCAAGGCCCTCAGAAATACTGTATATTCTTACAGCAAACCGACGCAATACACCCCGTCACTTATGACGCACCCAATCCCGTCACAAACGACGCCCTACACCCCGTCGTTTGGGCAACAGACTTCTAGTTCGGCCTCAGGATCCAGAGTCGAGTGAAGAACAAAGTCCGCCGCATAGCCTTGAACGAAACCACGGAGAGAGAAAGGGTGCCATTTGGTGATCTCGCTGAAGCCGGAGCCCGGGCTGCCTTCGAGTTTCTTTTCCGTGTGGTCTTTTATGGGGTGTTGCATCCAGTTGGCTTCGTACTGCTCCGCATTCTGACGCTCGGTCGGTATCCGCCGCGTCACGGTCCGCACAATCGGGAAGCCGTCGGGCTCGTTCCGTTCGTGGCGCTGCTCGCAGGCCTCGCGTGGTGGTATATGTGAGGTGAAGTGCCGCACCATCGACGAACGACGAGCTACATGAAGACTTATCTTGTAAGTCACACATCGGAGCAGAAGCTGAGGCCGAACCGGCCCTTCGAGCTGACGGTCGCAAGCATGGCTTGCGATTCCCTCCTACGCTGCGCTTCGTCGGCCGCAGCTCAAGGGCGTCGTTAGGCGCCTCCAGAAAGCTAGCATGCGCGAGTTCGACAAGCAGATGAATCGAGCGTTCAAGCAGCTGGCGCTCAAACCCGGGGACATCTACGAGAGTTGTTCTCACCACCCTGTGCTCTGTCTCGGCGTCAACTACAAGCAAGACGAAATTTGGGGCATTTCACTTATCGACGGAGCACATCCAATGAGTTGCAGTCTGGTCCATTGCGGCATCCGCAAGCTAACGCCTCGGCAAGCATGGGAAATCAAGGCTCATGGTCCGTCTGGTTCAGAGGCTAAGGCCAGCATTCCCGCGGCAAAGCGGTGGTGGAGCGCTCATCCTTCGAGCAGCCAGGTAAATGTCGGGCTCTCAGGTCCGCGAAAAGATCGCTCGCCCCTTTCAACTACGTCGGTACCCGGAAGGCGGAGCAAGTAGTGCATCGCCCAGTATTGTGCGCAGAGGCGTCTAACCATTCGGTCAAGCCGACGTGCCTACGGCACGCGGCTTACCTCAAACGTGTGTGCCGGGCATGGCACAGAACTGGTCGGGTGCAAGTCCCGACGCC
>CADEEJ010000061.1:2934-22207 GCA_902826315.1 uncultured Steroidobacter sp. | reverse complement strand
TGTGGTGGCTGCTGCGCTGGGTCGGACACGAAGCAGTCGCCGTGCTCGACGGCGGCTTGAAGGCGTGGACCGCCGCGGGGCTGCCGACGACCACAGACGTGCCGCGCCTGCGCGCCGGCCATTTCGTGGCGCGGCCGAATCGCGACATGTGGCTCGACGCGGGCGAAGTCGCCGAGCGTGTGCGGCACTCCGACTGGCGCTTGCTCGACGCCCGCGCGCCGGAGCGCTTTGCCGGCAAAGTCGAGCCGATCGATGCCGTCGCCGGTCACGTGCCGGGCGCGAGCAATCATCCGTTCGCGAGCAATCTCGGCAGCGACGGCCGCTTCGCCGCCGCGCACGAATTGCGAAAACGCTTCGAGCAGTCGCAAGCGGGCGTCGCCGACGATCACACAATCGTCATGTGCGGCTCGGGCGTCACAGCGTGCAACCTGCTGCTCGCGATGGAGCACGCCGGCAAGCGCGGCGCGCGACTCTACGCCGGCTCGTGGAGCGAATGGATCCGCGATCCGGCGCGAGGCGTTGCAAAAGAGTGATGAAATTTCTGCTATCGTTCGCGCCGAACTGACGCGACCGGAGACCGCGAGACCCTTGGACCAGCCCGCGAAAAAATTCACGCCGAGTCCTGCGTGGGACACCGAGGACTCGCTCGACCTGTACCAGGTCGCTGCGTGGGGCAAACCGTACTTCGGCATCAACGAGGCCGGGCACGTAGTAGTGCGGCCCGACGGCACGCCCGAGCGCGACATCGATCTGTTCGAAGTCGTCGAAGGACTCAAGGCGCGCGATCTCACCACGCCGGTCGTCGTGCGTTTCTCCGACATCCTGCATCACCGCCTGACGCGTCTGCACAAGGCGTTCGCGCAGGCGATCGCCGAGAACGACTACAAGAACCGCTACTGCGCGGTGTTCCCGATCAAGGTGAACCAGCAGCGGCTCGTGGTCGAAGAGGTGTACCGCTACGGCGCCGAATACAACTTCGGCCTGGAGGCCGGCTCCAAGCCCGAGCTGCTGGCGGTCATGGCGATGACCGAAGGCGCGCCGGATCGCATGATCGTCTGCAACGGCTTCAAGGACGACAGCTATATCGAGGCCGTGATCCTCGCGACCAAGCTCGGCCGCACGATCATTCCGGTCATCGAGAATTTCGACGAGCTCAAGCTGGTGCTGCGCAACGCGGACAAGTACCAGGTGCGCCCGCGCATCGGCGTGCGCGTCAAGCTGGCGAGCGAAGGCGCCGGGCGCTGGCGCGACTCGGCCGGCGAGAAATCGAAGTTCGGGCTGTTCGTCAGCGAGATCCTCGAGCTGGTCGACACGCTGCGCGAGCACGAGATGCTCGACTGCCTGGAGCTGGTTCACTGCCATCCCGGCAGCCAGCTGCAGGACATCCGCCGCGTCAAGGATGCGATCAACGAGCTGGCGCACGTCTACGCCGAGCTCAAGCTGATGGGCACCGGCGTGAAGTACATCGACGTCGGCGGCGGGCTCGGCGTCGACTACGACGGCAGCGGCACGAACTTCGAATCGTCGATGAACTACACGATCAACGAGTACGCGAGCGACGTCGTGTACCGCATCGCCAGCGTGTGCAATGCCCGCGAGATCGAACACCCGGTGATCGTCAGCGAGTCGGGGCGCGCGACCACCGCGCACCACAGCGTGCTGGTCTTCAACGCGCTCGGTTCCTCGGCGCTCGACCAGTTCCGCGTCGCCGGCAGCATCGAAGAGGACTACAGCGGCAGCGAGGAGTTGCCGCAGCCGGTGCTCGACCTGTTCGAAGCACATCGCACGGTGTCGGAGCGGCGCCTGGTCGAGTGTTATCACGACGCCTTGCAGGCGCGCGAGCAGGCGCTGCAGATGTTCAACCTCGGCCTGTTGAGCCTGGAGTTCCGCGGCCTCGCCGAGCGCCTGTACTGGGCGACCTGCGCGCGCGTGCGCGACTGCTGCCGCAAGCTCGAGCGCGTTCCGGAAGAGCTCGAAGGCCTCGAGCTGATTCTCTCCGACACCTACTTCTGCAACTTCTCGGTGTTCCAGTCGCTGCCCGACAGCTGGGCGATCGGCCAGCTGTTCCCGATCATGCCGATCCACCGGCTGAACGAGAAACCGACCCGCAACGCCGTGCTCGCCGACATCACCTGCGACTCCGACGGCAAGATCGACCGCTTCGTCAGCCAGCGCGACGTGAAGCGCACGCTGGAATTGCACGAGCTGAAGGCCGGCGAGGAGTACTACATGGCCGCATTCCTCGTGGGTGCGTACCAGGAAACGCTCGGCGACCTGCACAACCTGTTCGGCGATACGCACGTCGTGCACATCCGCCTGCACGACGAAGGCGGCTGGTGGATCGAGGAGATCGTGAAGGGCGACACCGCCGGCAAAGTGCTCAGCTACATGCAGTACGACGTCGATCGCCTGTTCCCGCAGTTCGCCCGCGACTGCGAGCGCGCGGTTCGCGAGAACCGCCTGACACTGGCGGAAAGCCAGGCCCTGCGGCGCTTCTACGAGTCCGAGCTGCACGGCTACACCTATCTCGAACCGGATTGATGGACTTCAAAGCCCTGCTCGCCGTGTTCGCGACGATCTTCATGGCGGAGCTCGGCGATAAGACCCAGCTCGCGACCGTCCTGTTCGCGGCCAATGCCAAGCACAATCCCTGGCTGATCTTCGCGGCGTCCTCGGCGGCGCTGGTCTGTGCGGCCGGGCTGGGGGTGCTGGCCGGGGGCTGGGTTTCCCGGCACGTCGACACCCGGATCCTGTCGCTCGTGGCCGGCGCCGGGTTCATCGTCATCGGCGCCTGGACGGTCATAACGGCCCTGCGAGCCTGAAATCTCCGGCCAAACCGCCTTGCAGGCTGCCCGCTTGTTGCATTTGCAAAAGGGACCAGGGGCACGCGCGGAGCGCCGTTGCAAGGCAGAAAACCCTGACGTAACATCGCCGGCGGTCAGCTGATTACGCACTCAACTCAATAAGAGCGACCGCCTCGACACCTCTCTTCCGCCCGTTCTCGGGACACCTCGCAGCCGTTCTTTTTCCGTACCGGAATAGTTGTCTTGTCAGCGACCAAGCCCGCAGTCCGTCTCCACAATCCGGGGTTCTCGAGACCACCGGGAGCGGCGTGCTGCGTAACTCCTGTCTGGCCTCAAGAGTGACCTCGATGACGACGATCTACGTTGGAAATCTGCCTTTCAGCGCGACTGAAACAGATGTGCGCGGCCTGTTCGAACAGCACGGTGCCGTCCAGTCCGTCAAACTCGTGAACGACCGCGAGACCGGCCGCCCGCGCGGCTTCGGCTTCGTGGAGATGTCGCCCACGGACGCGCAAACCGCGATTCAGCACCTGAACTCGTACAACATGGGCGGCCGCCCGCTGCGTGTGAACGAGGCGCGCGAACGCGAAGCGCGCCCGCCGCGTCAAAACAACCGCTGGTAAACGCTTGCGCCCGGCGCGCAAGTAGCCGGGCCTCGCCGATTCCACTATCTTCGCGCTTCGAAGCGCAGCGAAAGTCACGCCTTTCGCGAGCGATCTAGCGAAAAGCGCCTCGGCGACTTTTCGCCCGTTGACGAAGCGTAGGAGATCGGTGGAAGTGATCTTGCGACTCGCGCTGTTGCTCGGGGCCGCTGTGGGCCTGTTCGCGAGCGGCTGCGCCACGCAGAGTAGCCGCGATGCTGCTCCCCCTTCGCGCGCAACGCTGGCGTTCTTCGGGCTGCGCCCCGACATGACTGTCGTCGAAGTGTGGCCGGGCGGCGGCGAGTACACGGAGATCCTCGCGCCGCTGCTGAAGACACGCGGACGCCTATACGCGGCGCATCTCGATCCCGGCTCCAGCGAGTACGCACGCCAGACCGTCGATGACTTTCGCGCGAAGCTCACGGCACGTCCGGACCTGTACGACAAAGTCGTCGTCACCAGCCTCGCCGCGCCGCCCGCGAGCAACGCGATCGCCCCGGCCGGATCGGCCGACATGGTCGTGACCGACCGCAATCTGCACAACTGGATGATGTTCGGCTGGCAGCGCGAAGCCTTCGCAGCGATGCACGCAGCGCTCAAGCCGGGCGGCGTGCTCGGTGTCGTCGAGCATCGCGGCGATCCGGCACGACCGCAGGATCCGAAAGCCTCGTCCGGCTACGTGCACGAGCAATATGCGATCGAGCTGATCGAAAGCGTCGGCTTCAAGCTGGTCGGGCGCTCCGAGATCAACGCCAACCCGAAGGACACCAAGGACTACGAAAAAGGCGTGTGGACGCTGCCGCCGTCGTTCGCCGCCGGCGCAAAAGATCGCGCGCGCTATGCCGCGATCGGCGCGAGCGATCGGTTCACGCTGAAGTTCGTGAAGGTCGCGCGATGATGCGTCTCGCGCTCGTCGCGTGCGCCGCGCTCGCCTGCTCTGCGCAGGCCCAGGACGCGAAGCCTGCTGCGCCGACCGAGACTGCGGCGGCGACCGCGCTCAAAGCGAAAGGCCGGATTCGGCTGCTCGGCGCAGATGTGCCGCCGGGCACGAGCAAGCGGCTCACGTGGACCAGCGGTACGGCAATGGAAGGCTTCGTCGTGCCCGTGCCGGTGATCGTGCTGAACGGCAAAGGTCCCGGCCCGGTGCTGTGCCTGACCGCGGCCGTGCACGGCGACGAGCTCAACGGCATCGAAGTGACGCGGCGAGTGCTGGACGACGTCGATCTCGAAGAGCTGAACGGCGCGGTGATCGGCGTGCCGATCGTGAACATCCAGGGCTTCTATCGCGGCACGCGCTACCTGCCGGACCGCCGCGATCTGAATCGCTACTTTCCCGGCAATCCGAAAGGCAGCGCCGCGACGCGCATGGCGCACTCCTTCTTCACGGACGTCGTGAAGCACTGCTCGGCAGTGATCGATCTGCACACCGGCTCGCTCAATCGCACCAACCTGCCGCAGGTGCGCGCCGACCTGCGCCTGCCGCAAGTTCAGCGCATGACGCAGGCGCTCGGCGCGACAGTGGTCCTGCACAGCGTCGGTGAGCGCGGCTCGCTGCGTCGCGCGGCTACGGAAGCCGGCATTCCGACGGTGACGTTCGAGATGGGCGAGCCGATGCGCGTGCAGCCGGAGCAAGTGGAGCACGGCGCGAAGGCGATCGAGACGCTGATGTATTCGCTCGGCATGACCAAGCAGCGGCGCTACTGGGGCGACCCCGAGCCTGTGTACTACGCCTCGAAGTGGGTGCGCGTCGATCACGGCGGCATCCTGTTCTCCGACGTCGCGCTCGGCGAGCGCGTCAGCGAGGGCGAACTGCTCGGCGTGGTGACCGATCCGATTTCGAACCAGCAGCATCGCATCTACGCGCCGATCAGCGGCCGCGTGCTGGGCATGGCGCTCAACCAGGTAGTGCTGCCGGGCTTCGCCGCCTATCGCATCGGCACTGCCACTTCGAAGTCGGATACGGCGATCCAGTCCGGCGACGACGCGGGCGACGACACGACCGAAGACGAAGCGACGCCCGAAGACGACGACGCGCCGCCGCGCGGCTGAGGACTCACGTGGAGAAACTGACGTTCACCGGTTTCCTGTTGCGGGCAGCGTTCGCGCTCGCGCTGGTGCTGCTCACGTACAACCCGAGCGGCTATTCGTTCGTGCACATGCTGCAGACAGGCTTTCCGGCGGTCACGCCGCTCGAAGCCGTGCTCGGCATCCTGCTGGTCATCGGCTGGTTCGTATTCCTGCGCGCGACGCTGAGCTCGATCGGGCCGCTCGGCATGGTGCTGTTGCTGGCGCTGTTCGGCGCGCTCATCTGGCTGATCGTTTCGTGGGGCTGGGTGAAGCTGTCGAACACCGGCGCGATCGTCTGGATCGGGCTGGTGGTGCTGGCGCTGATCCTCGCGGTCGGCATGTCGTGGGCGCACTTGTACCGGCGCTGGTCCGGGCAGGCGACGGTCGAGGACACCGATGACAACTGAAGATGGCGACCACTGAGATGACCGAGGTCAGGAACGTCTTCACCGGTCGCGTCATCGAAGTGAACGTCGAGCGCGTCGCGCTGCCGAACGGCACGACCGCGGACCTGGAAATCATCCGGCATCCCGGCGGCGCAGCGATCGTCGCGCTCGACGACAGCAATCGCATCTGCCTGCTGCGCCAGTTCCGTCACGCCGCCGGCGGCTGGCTCTGGGAATTGCCCGCCGGCAAGATCGACAATCGCGAGCCGCCGCTCGACACGGCCCGCCGCGAGCTGGAAGAGGAAGCCGGCATGGCGGCCGCCTCGTGGCGCCCGCTCGGCGATTACCTGAGCTCGCCCGGCGTTTTTACAGAAGTCGTTCATCTGTACCTCGCCACGCAATTGACGCCGCTGCCGCCACGCCCCGAAGAGCACGAGGTCTTCGAGGTGCATTGGCTGCCTTTCAGGGACGTCCTGCAGATGGCGCGCTCCGGGGAGCTGCGCGACGGAAAATCGCTCGTGGGCGTTTACCGGGCCGCTGAGCACGTGCCCGCGGCCGGCTAACCACACCGCACCCCGTGCTGTCGACGGAGCTGACAGCGCCCCTGCTGCATTCGGGCACCAGTTCACACTTTCGCTGCTTGCCGCTGGCAGCGTGACGCACTTCAATAACGACTAAGCATCCGCCGCACTCGTGATCCCGTACTCAAAGTAGACGGACGGGGCGACATAGAATCGACGTGCCAGGAAACGGGCCTGATTTAAGGACGAAAGGTGCCTTGAAAGACGAACTGAAAAAGCTGGGGCTGCGCATCCGCCCGCGCGTCGTGGAACCGCGCGTGCAGAAGCCGGAGCAGCCGGGCCAGATCGCCTTCGACGATCTCGGCAACGCCGTCTATGAGTGGAAGGACCAGAGCCTGACGCAGGAAGGCGAAGCCGGCACGCGCGCGCGTAACAAGGCGCTGGCGCATCCGGGGCTCGCGATCGTCGAGGACGAAGCACCGTCGAACGCGCCGATCCGCTCCAATCCCAAAGGCCTGCGCGTCGGCTACAACCCGTACGAGAGCGGCCTGCTCGCGAAGAAAGGCCAGCAGGCGCCGCCGCGCAAGAAGCGCGACCTGCGCGAGCTGTCGAAGTGGATGGAAGCGAAGAAAAACGCCAAGCCCGACGGTCACGAAGAATAGCGGCTCGGACTTCAGCCCGAGACCGCCAACTGCCTGATCTTTTCCTGATGTCCCCTGCGGAAGAACTGCCGCAGCTCCGCCAGCCACAATTCCGGCCGCTGCCGCCGCGCTCGTAGAAATCGCTCTTCCAGCGACCGGCAGAAGCGCGCCGCGTGCCGATTCGCTTCCTCGTACCGCTTGCGGCTGATCTCATCCGGCTGCGGCAGGAAGCTCACCGCGTGAAACAACCGCGCGTGCAGCGCCCCCGGAAAGCGGCCGTCCTGTTGCCGAGTCATCAGCGCGACCGCGGTTGCGTACTTGTCGACTTCGGCCTGCAGCTCCAGCTCCAGCAGCGACACGCTGCGCCCGCGGGCCAGGCTCCAGACCAGGTAGTGGAAATGGCTGACGCCTTCGAGCGCCGTGCAGAAATCCGGCAGGTTGCCGTCGTCGAGCGCTTCCAGCGGATCGCGGTGCGTGAGCCGCTCCAGCACGTCGCTGTCGATGAACAAGCCCAGCCGCACGCCGCCCTGCCCTTCCTCGACGACGTAGACCTGCTCATCGGCGGTGGGCTCGGCCTGCTCGCCGACTGCTGCGCGCAGACGATGCCGGTCGCTCAGCACGAAGTCCTGCACGTCTTCGCAAACCGGTGCGTCGTACAGCTGCGCCAGCAAAGTCTGCATGCGGCGTAGAAGTTGCAATTCAGTGCTCCTTCCGCGCGCCCTGCAACACGGGCGCGACGCCGAGTCGTTGCAGGATTGCGAAGGCGCGCGGGCTGCCGGTCTTCATCCAGATCTCGTACAGCCGCAGGATGTCCTTGTGGGTATGCGTGTGCGCCATCTCCGCGACTTCGTTGAGCACGTCGACCAGGCGCTGGAATTTCTGCGCGAGCTCGAGAAACACGGCGGCGAACGCCTGGCCGCGGATCGAGCCGCGCAGGTTGTCGGCGAGCGTGCCGTAGGCGCGGCCGCCCATCGCGATGTGGTAATCGATGTCGATCAGCTTGCGCGCAAAGCTCTGCGCGAAGAAGCCGGCCATGAACAGCGAGACGTCGCCGAGCCGGCGCAGCGATTCGTCGCGCTGCTGCGGCGAGGACGCGACGGACGCGTCGGCGAGCATGTGAGCGAGCGGTTTGAGACGGATGCCCTCGGGCGTGCTCTCGTAGAGCTCCTCCGAGCGGGCGAACATCGTGAGAATGTTGACGACGTAGTGTTCGGTGTGGTCGTCCACATCGACGCGTTGCTTGCGCAACGCCGTCTGCACCGAGTCATGGAAGAACTCGCGCAGGTTCGTGACTGCCACGAGCGGCTTAGCGGTCTCGTGCTCCTCCATCTCCTGCCACCTCTTTGACGCACATATCGGCCATGACCTCTATATTCAGGATTCGTACCAACACGTCGGAGTTCCGCTGAGTCAAGGTTACACAGCGATTGCGCCAAACCTGTGCGCCAAATCGCGGAATCTGCGCGTCGCGCGTTAGCAGCCGGCGGGTGCGACTGCTGAAAGGAGAGCAGGCTCACATTAAGCAGAAGCCCCGCGGCACTTTCGCACCGCGGGGCCTCTTGTGCTTCAGGCGAAGCCGGAGCGCTTTACCAGCGTCCGCCGCCGCCGCCACCACCACCGCCACCACTGCGGGGACCGCGACCGCCACCACCACCGCCGCCGCCACCGCCGCCCTGCCGTTCCTGCGCCTCGTTGATGCGCAGGGGACGGCCTCCCATGTCCTTACCGTTCAGCGCCTGGATGGCTTTCTGTGCGTCGGGACGCGACATCTCGACGAAGCCGAAGCCGCGCGGGCGGCCGGTCTCGCGATCGTTGATCAGCGCCACCGACTCGACGGTGCCGTGCACCTCGAACAGTGCGCGCACCTGAGCCTCGTCTGCCGTGAACGGCAAGTTACCTACGTAGATCCTCATAAAATTACTAACTCTCTCTGCTGAAAAAGCCCCGAGCGCGGATCGCTCCCCACTGCGAGGCCTGGTTACAAACGGGCTCCCTCCGGCCACCCGCGTGCGTGCTGGCACGACAGGCGACGGTTGGCTCCCAGGCCCACGTTCGCGGTCTCGTCGGATTTTTCAGAAGTTGGCCGAAAGGTAGGGGTCTTCACTGACCCGGCTGGCCAAGCCAGAGAAAAAAGCGGGCAAAGGCACAACGAACGGCGCGGAATGTACGCCAATCGTTTTGGCAAGGCAATTAGGCGCGACGCTGCTCCGGCGCGTATAGGTCCCTGTATACGCGAGATATACGCGAGACTTACAAAAGCTCCTCGAGCTCCGTCAGCGATCTCACGGTATGCGCCGCGGGCACGATCTGCGGCGGCCACTCGCCGCCCTGACGATCGATCCAGATCGCCTGCATTCCGGCGCCGCGGGCACCTTCGACGTCCAGCTGCGGATCGTCGCCGACGTAGACGACTTCGTGCGCTTGCAGGTCGGTGCCTTCGATCACCTTGTGGAAAATCGCGGGATCCGGCTTCAGCGCGCCGACGTGCCGTGCGGCGATCGTGCGCTCGAAGAAATGCGCGATGCCGATCCTGCCGAGATCGGCGTTGCCGTTGCTCGCAGTGAATAGCCGGTAGCGCTCGCGGAGCTTTTCGAGTGACGGGAGCACGTCCGCGTACAGCTCGACTTCGTTGCGTGCCTGGATGAAGGCATCGAACGCTTCTTCCACCATCGCTTCGGCGTAGCCGAACTCGCGCGCGTGCTCGCGCAGCGTCTGCTTGCGCAGGAACGTGAAGTCGTGACGCATCTGCGGATGAGCGGCCGCAGTCTGCTCACGCGCGGAGCGCATCATCTCGATCGTCATGCTCGCGACCACGCGCGGGTAACGCTGCGCGAGGAAGTCGTACATCTTCTGCTCGGCACGCATGATGACCGGCCACACGTCCCACAGCGTGTTGTCCAGGTCGAAGCAGATCGCTCGTACCTTCACGCGCGCACCGCCGCCAGTCCCCGCTCCAGGTCCGCCTTAAGATCGTCGAGATGCTCCAGCCCGACGGAGATGCGCAGCAGTCCTTCGGTGATACCGGCGCGCTCGCGCTCGGCGGCCGTGATCCGCGAGTGCGTCGTGCTCGATGGATGCGTGATCGTCGTTTTTACGTCGCCGAGGTTCGCGGTGATCGACATGAGCCGGGTCGCATCGACGAACGACCAGGCACCGGCGCGGCCGTTGCCGACCTCGAAAGCGATGATGCCGCCGAAGCCGCTCTGCTGGCGCCGCGCGAGCGCGTGCTGCGGATGCGATTCGAGTCCCGCGTAATGGACCTTGCGTACGCCCTGCTGGCGCTCCAGCCAGCGCGCCAGCTCCAGCGCAGCTGCAGAGTGCGCGTGCATGCGCAGCTCCAGCGTTTCCAGGCCCTTCAGGAATACCCACGCGTTGAACGGGCTCATGCTCGGTCCGGCGGAGCGGATGAAGCCGAACACGTCGCGACCGACAAGCTCGGCGTTGCCGACGATTGCGCCGCCGACGCAGCGGCCTTGCCCGTCGAGATATTTGGTCGCCGAGTGGATCACGAGATCCGCACCGAGCTCGAACGGCTTCTGCAGCGCCGGCGTGCAGAAGCAATTGTCCACGGCGAGCAGCACGCCGCGCTCGTGCACGATGTCGGCGATCGCGCGGATATCAGCAATCGCGGACAGCGGGTTCGATGGCGTCTCCAGGAATGCGATGCGCGTGTTGCCACGAAGAGCCGCGCGCCACGCTTCGTTGTCGTCGGGCCGCACGTAAGTGACCTCGACGCCGAACTTCGCCATATAGCGATTGAGCAGCGCGATCGTGGAGCCGAACACGCTGTCCGAGCAGATGATGTGGTCGCCGGCTTTCAGCAGCGCCATGCACATCGCGAGGATCGCCGCCATGCCGGAGCCGGTGCCGACGCAGGCAGCACCGCCTTCCATCGCCGCCAGGCGCTCTTCGAAGCAGCGCACGGTCGGATTGGTGAAGCGCGAATAGATGTTGCCCTTCTCGGTCTCCGCGAACCGCGCGGCCGCCTCGGCGGCGTTGCGAAACACGTAGCTCGAGGTGGTGAAGATCGGTTCCGCGTGCTCGCCTTCGTGCGTGCGCAGCTGACCGGCGCGGATGGCCAGCGTTGCCAGGTGATGAGTGTCGGACATGGCCGCCATTATGCACTTACACTGGTTATCCACTTAGACTGGCGGCCCTATGCTTACCCTCGTCATCGGCAACAAAGACCTCTCCTCCTGGTCGCTGCGTCCGTGGCTGGTCCTCAAGCACTACGGCCTGCCGTTCCGCGAGCTCAAGCTGCCGTTGGACACGCCGGAGTTCTTCCAGGAGATCGTGAAGTATTCCTCGGCGCGGCGCGTGCCGGTGCTGATCGACGGCGAGGCGCACATCTGGGATTCGCTGGCGATCGTCGAGTACGCGAACGAGAAGCTCGGCGGCCGCGCCTGGCCGGCCGATCCGCTGCTGCGTGCCCATGCACGTTCGGTCAGCGCCGAGATGCACTCCGGCTTCATGACCCTGCGCCAGACCTGGCCGATGCATGCGACCGGCAGCAACCCGCACGTGCCGCTGCCGCCCGAGGGCCGCGCCGACGTCGCGCGCATCCAGGCGATCTGGGACGACTGCCGGACGAAATACGCCAGCCGCGGCCCGTGGCTGTTCGGCGAGTTCTCGATCGCGGACGCGATGTACGCGCCGGTCGTGCTGCGCTTCAAGCATTACGGTGCGACCGGTCTGAACGCGCACTCGCAGGCGTATGTGCAGCAGTGGCTGCAGAACGCAGAGATGCGCGAATGGATCTCGGACGCAGAAAAGGAACCGTAGCGCGCACCGGTCCAGCCGCACGAAAATTCCCTACGGAAACCACATCGGACAAGCCACGGCCCCCTCGTTACAATCGCCCGCATGCGCTGGGCGTCAGCAGTCGAGACCGATAGCAACCTGAGCTCGGCCGTTGAACGCGCCGCCGGCACCGTCTTCGCCGGCCTCGGCCGCCAGGAACCCGATCTCGTATTCGTCTTCGTCGGCGCCGACCACGCGCCGCGCTTCGATACCGTCATCGATCTGCTGTTGCGCGAATTCGAGAGCGCCTTCGTGTTCGGCTGCTGCGCCGGCGGCGTGATCGGCGGCGGCCGCGAGATCGAAGACCGGCCGGGCCTGTCGTTGACCGGCGCGCTGCTGCCGGGCGTGAAGTTCAAGGGCACGCACCTCGACGCCGCGCAGGTGCCGCCGGTGTTCGCCGAGACACGCGTGTGGGAAGACACGCTGCGCATGACGGCGAATCAACAGCCCGCCTTCCTGCTGCTCGCCGACCCATACAGCTTCGAGACCGAGACGTATGTCCGCGGCCTCGACCGCGTATATCCGCTGGCGCCGAAGATCGGCGGTCTGGCGAGCGGCGCGCGCCAGGTCGGCGGCACGGCGCTGTATCTCGGCAACCAGGTCTATCACTCGGGCTGCGTGACGCTCGCCCTCACCGGCAACATCGAGCTCGACGCCGTGGTCGCGCAGGGCTGCCGGCCGATCGGCGACCCGATGTTCGTCACGCTGGCGCACGAGAATCTGATTCGCGAGCTCGACAAGCGTCCACCGCGCGAAGTGATGGCGCGCTTGTTCGAGCGGCTGCCGGCAGCCGACCGCGAGCTGTTCAGCCAGTCGCTGTTCCTCGGCCTGGCGATGCGCGCCGACGCGAGCGAATACCAGCCGGGCGACTTCCTCATCCGCAACATCCTCGGCATGGATCCGCAGAGCGGCGCGCTCTGGGTCAGCGCCACTGTGCCGGGCAACAGCGTCGTGCAGTTCCACCTGCGCGATGCGGCGACTTCCGCCAACGACCTGGTGCGCACGCTCACGGGATACGGCGCATCGCGTCCGTTGCCGCCCGACGCCGGCGCGCTGCTGTTTTCCTGCGCGGGTCGCGGCATGGAGCTGTACGGCCAGGCCGATCACGACAGCAATGCATTCCGCCGGCTGGTCGGCGACGTGCCGCTCGGCGGTTTTTTCTGCAGCGGCGAGATCGGCCCGATCCACAACGCGACCTACCTGCACGGCTACACCAGCGCGTTCGCGGTGTTCCGGGAAAAGAAATAGACTCTCCCGCCTTCGCGTCTTCATCGGGGTTTCCATGTCCAGTGCACGCTCGCTGTTCGCGTCATGGATTGCGCTCGCGTTCGTCGGTTCCGCCCTGGCGGCGGCCGAGCGTCATCCGTTCTCGGCCGAGGATCTCGTCAGGCTCAAGCGCGTGGCCGATCCTGCTCTGTCGCCGGACGGCAAGACGGTCGTGTTCGTGCTGCGCGAGACCGACATGGCGGCCAACCGCGGCCGGCAGGATCTGTGGTCGCTCGATCTCGCGACCAAGGGTGCACAAGCGCGTCGCCTCACGACGCATCCCGAGAACGACAACTCTCCCGAATGGTCGCGCGACGGGCGCTACATCTACTTTCTATCCTCGCGCAGCGGCACCACGCAGGTGTGGCGGCTGGCCGCTGCCGGCGGCGAAGGCGAACAGGTGACGAGCCTGCCGCTCGACGTCGGCTCGTTCCGACTCGCGCCGGACGGATCGCAGCTCGCTGTTTCGCTGAGCGTGTTTGCAGACTGCGACGATCTCGCCTGCACGAACGCTCGACTCAAGCAAACGGCGGACTCGAAGGAGAGCGGACGCGTTTACGACCGAACGTTCGTGCGTCACTGGGACACATGGGACGACGGTCGCATCTCGCAGCTGTTCGCGTTGCGGATGGAGAACGGCCGCGCAGTCGAGCCGACCGCGCTGACTGCGATGCTCGATGCGGACGTGCCGTCGAAACCGTTCGGCGATGCGAGCGAGTACACGTTCTCGCCGGACGGCAGCAAGGTCGTGTTCGACGCGCGCGTGAAGGGCAAGTCGGAGCCGTGGTCGACGAACTTCGATCTCTATGAGGTCAGCATCGCTGGCGGCGAGCCGCGCAATCTCACGGCGGATAATCCAGCGTGGGATACGCAGCCGGTGTTCTCGCCCGACGGCAGCATGCTCGCGTGGCGGGCGATGCAGCGCCCGGGCTTCGAGGCGGATCGCTTCCACGTCGTGTTGATGGATCTGAAAACCGGCGAACGCCGCGCGCTGACGCAGGACTGGGATCGCTCCGTCGACCGCATCGCCTTCGCGCCGGACGGCAAGACGCTGTACGCACTCGCGGATCAGTTCGGTCAAAAGCCGGTGTTCGCGATCGACATCAAGACCGGCAAGCCGACGATGCTGACAGGCCCAGGCCATGTCGATTCGTTCGCGGTCGGCGAGCGTGAGATCGTCTTCGCGGTGTCGACGTTGAAGTCGCCCGCGGAGCTGTACGTGCTCACCCTCAAGGGCAGCGACCTGCGCGAGCTGCCGCGCATGAACGCGGATGCCTTCGCCGCGATGAGCATTGGCGAGCCGGAGCAGTTCACGTTTGCGGGCGCGAACGACGAGACCGTGTACGGCTACGTGATGCGTCCCGCGGACTTCGATGCCAAGCGCCGCTATCCGGTAGCGTTCATCGTGCACGGCGGGCCGCAATCGTCCTATGCGAACGCATGGAGCTACCGCTGGAACCCGCAGACGTATGCCGGCGCCGGCTACGCGTCGATCTTCATCGACTTCCACGGCTCGCCGGGCTACGGCCAGGCATTCACCGATGCGGTCAGCAACGACTGGGGCGGCAAGCCGCTCGAAGATCTGCAAAAAGGCTTGCAGGCCGCGCTGGCGAAATATCCGTGGCTCGACGGCGAGCGCATGTGCGCGCTGGGCGCTTCGTACGGCGGCTACATGATGAATTGGATCGCCGGCAACTGGAACGAGCCGTTCAAGTGCATCGTCAGCCACGCCGGCATCTTCGACACGCGCGGCATGGGCTACATGACCGAGGAGCTGTGGTTCAGCGAATGGGAGAACGGCGGCACGCCGTGGGAAGCGCGGCAGAACTACGAAAAATACAACCCGGAAAGCCACGTCGCGGACTGGAGCAAGCCGATGCTCGTGATCGCCGGCCAGCTCGACTATCGCGTGCCGTACTCGCAGAGCCTGTCGATGTTCAACGCCCTGCAGCGGCGCGGCATTCCGAGCCGCCTCATCATGTTCCCGAACGAGAATCACTGGGTGCTCAAGCCCGCGAACAGCATCCAGTGGCATCGCGAAGTCGAGAAGTGGCTCGGTCAGTGGACCGCCAAAGGGGAATGACATGCGCCTGTCACGCCCGCGAGTCACTCCGCTACCGCCTGGCGAATGGAACGATGAGCAACGCGAGCTGCTGACACGGGGCAACCCGCCGCGCGTGCTCAACGTGTTCGCGACGCTGGTCCGGCATCAGGATCTGTATCGCCGCTGGATGCCGTTCGCCAATCACGTGCTGTTCAAGTCCGCGCTGCCGCCGCGCGAGCGTGAAATGGCGATCCTGCGCATCGGCTGGCTGTGCCGCTCCGGATACGAATTCCACCAGCACACGCGCATCGGCAAGGAAGCAGGGTTGAGCGATGCGGAGATCGAGCGCTTGAAGAGCGCGCCCGACGCGACAGGCTGGACCGAGGCAGAGTCGGCACTGCTGCAAGCAGTCGACGAGTTGCACGGCGATCAGTTCATCAGCGATGCAACCTGGCAGCGGCTGGGCAAGCACTACAGCACGCACCAGGTGATCGATCTCGTGTTCGCGGTCGGACAATACACGCTGGTGTCGATGGCATTGAACTCGCTCGGCGTGCAGATCGAGGAGTGATCGTGGACGGGGGATTATCGAGCCTGAGATGAAGAGCCGGGCTATGCCTCGTCTGCGCGCCACGCCGCCTGATAGTTCGTCCCCGTCCGGATGATCTGCTCCAGCAGCGACGCGTAGTCCACGCCCGCCGCCTTCGCCGAATCGGCGTAATCCTCTTCCCGGCTGATGTTCGGATTCGCATTCGCTTCCAGCACGAACACGCTGCCGTCCGGCCGCATGCGAAAATCCATGCGCGCATAGCCCGTCATGTACAGCGCGCGATAGATGCGCTTCGACATCTTGTCGAGATAAGCCGCAGCGCCATCCGGCAACGACTGTGCCGCGCCCGTGCGAATACCGTGCTTCTTCTGGTAGCGGCGATCCCACTTCACCTTGCGCGTCGCGATGCCGGCCATGACTTCCGGCAGCGTGCCGAAGTCCATCTCCCACACCGGGAAGGTGCGCAGGCGATCGTTGCCGAGCACGCCGACGTACAGCTCGCGGCCTTCGATGTACTCCTCGATCAGCGCGTCGGAATTGGTCTGCTCGTGGATGAACTCGATGCGCTCCTTGAGCTTGTCGGCGTCGCCGACGATCGAGGCCTGCGCGATGCCGAGCGATGCATCCTCGGTCACGGATTTGACGAACAGCGGAAACTTCATCTTGCGCGGCGGGCGGTAGCGCTGGCCCTGGCGGATCACGGCGAAGCCCGGCGTCGGGATGCGGTGATAGGACAGGATCTGCTTCGACAGCGCCTTGTCGCGCGAGATCATCATGCCGCGCGGATTGCAGCCGGTGTACGGCAGCTTCATCAGCTCCAGGAACGCGACCACGTACTGGTCGTAGGTGACGATGCCCTGGAATTCCTCCAGCAGGTTGAACGCGACGTCGGGCTTCCAGTCGGTGATCGCGGCGCGCAGCTCGCCGAGGTTGTCGCCGAGGCCGAGCGCGCGCACGGTGTGCCCGGCCTTCTCCAGGTTGGCCACCACGTCGTACTCGGTGCGGAACTCGTCGATTTCTTTGTCGCTGTAGCCCTTGAGGCTGGCGGGCGGCACGAGGCTTTCGTGCATGAGAACCAGGACGCGCAGCGGTTTCATAAGGCGTAGCGCTCGCGATCCCGCTTCAGGGTATCGATCAGAATCCGCTCCAGCACCCCCAGCACCGCGCGCTTCGCCTCCCGCTTCGAGGTATCGAGCACCAGATCCAGCTCGCGACAACGACGAATGACCGTGCGCAGCACATGGTGCACGAGATAAGGGTACAAACGCGAGCGCCGCATCAACAGGCGCTCGAGCTGCGGGCGGCTCTGACGCAGGAACGTGCTCGCCGGGATGCGCCGGCCATGCTTGCGCTGCTTGCCGAACACCCGCTTCAGCCGCAGATCGTAGGCATCGGGCTTGTCGAACTCGTAACGGGCACGCTTGCGGCGATAGTGCTCGCCGAGCGTGCTGGTGTTGTCGCTGAGCGGCTCGATCAGGTCTTCGTTGTCCACCAGCGGCGTCCGGCCGCCGATCTGCGCCATCAGCTTGTCGACGTATTCGAGCTTCCGCAGCGCCTGCCAACCCTGATACTCGCGCCGCCAGCGGGCGCGCGGCTGCAGCCAGACCGCGAACGTCTCGGCGAAGTCCTCGGTGGGATGACTCTGTGCGTACCAGTGACCGAGGTGCAGCACGAAGTCGCGGCTCGCCGGCCGCGGCCGATAGATGTCCGGGTACGGACGCGAAGCCCGGCCGAACGTGCGCCGCCAAGCCTTGCGCCGGCGCAATCGATAAGCGTTGTCGAGCGCGTGGCCGATCTCGTGCCGCAGGATTCGTGTCAGCCAGTTGAAGTTACCGCCCTCGACTTCGCCCATGAAGCGGCGCTCCAGGCGCTGCAGGCGCGGATGCGCCATATAGAACGGCACGGCGATGCCGGGCACGCCGTCGGGCGAGAACCATTCTTCGGAGAGCCACACGTGCGGCCGGAACTTGAGACCGCGCGACTGCAAGCCGCGGCGGATCTCGCGCAGGCTGCGCTCGACTTCAGAATTGCGCAGCGTCAGCCGCAGATCGCAGAACCGCGTGCGCAGCAGCTCGGCGTCCGACATGCGGGTCCAGGCCGGCTCGCGCCGGCGCTTGCGCCGTGGACTGGTTTTGCTTCGTTTGCGCGCCGCCATCGGTCAGCCCAGCAGATGCCGCGCCAGCGAGCGCAATGGTGCTTCCTCGGCGACCTGTCGTCGCCAGTCGGCAGGAATCGACTCGATGCCGTAGTGCGCACCGGCGAGCGCGCCGCAGAGCGCTGCTGCTGCCGGCGAGCCCTGCGTAGTCGTCACTGCCTGCAACATCGCCTCCGCACCTGTCGCAGCCCCGCTGAACGCCGCGAGCGCCGTGCGAGTGGCCGAGATCGCATCGCCCGCGTCCTGCGCATCACGCTGTGGTTTGCGTTCGATGAGGCTTTTCACCGGCGCCTTGAGCGGGCGATGGCGCAACACTGCGAGCGCCGGGCCATTGAAGGCGAGCAACGTTGCTTTGTCGACGCCGCAGAGCGCGTCGGTGAACAGCGCCGACCACAGCCGGCACAAGTCGAGCACGACTGGAGCCTGCTGGGTCGTTCGCGAAACTTCCGCCGCGATTTCGATCGCGCGCTGCGGATCGGCACGCAGATAAAGCGCGGCCGCGAGTGTGCGCGGGAGCGAATGCGGGTCTAGATTCTTCGGATCGTGCGTGCCGGCGTTCGGCTTCCGCGACCACTGCCAGACGCCGAGCGCGCGCTTCAACTCCGCGGGCACCAGCGCCTCGGCGCTGCGCGACCATTGCAGATAACGCTGCATCTGATCTTCGGGATTGTGTGCGCACAAGGCGAGCAAGCTCTCGGCAAGCGCACGCGTCATGGCAGTGTGCGCGCCGGTGCGCAACGAGTTGCGCTCGCGCATGGCTGCCACGAGTGTGCTCGCGTCGAAATTGCTCTGCGCCACGAGCATGCCGAGCGCGTCGCCGATTGCGAGTCCGACCAGCGCGCCTTCATAGCGCGCCGCAGAGTCGAGCTGTGCGGTCGCACCCGCGGGCGGCTCGCGCCAGCGCAACACGAAGTCGACCTGCTCGGACGTTTCCGGAATCGACGGCCAGCGGCGCGAGCGCGCGCATTGCTTCCAGAGAACCTGCAGACGGTCGTAGGCTTCTTCGTTCGGCATGCCGCTGCGGATGAGATGACAACCGACAGCCGTCCCGGTGCGGCCGATACCCGCGCGGCAGTGCAGGTACACGCACTGGCCGCCGCTCAGCTCGCTGTCGATCAGGTCGAGAATCCGCGCCATGTGCGCCGGGGAGTCGGGCACGCTGTGATCGAGCATCGGCAGCCGCCGATAGTGCACGCGCCGCTCGGTCAACTCGGGCAGCAGGGTCTCGTACTCGGGCAGCTCGCCCAGTTCCGTGAGATCGACGAAGCTCGTCACACCCGCGGACAGCAGCCGCTGCACACGCTCCATGGCATCGGCGCGCGACATCGAGCCGGGATATTCCCCGGCGAGAAGCCGGCCCGGCTGAACCCAATAGCTGTTCGGAATTGGAGTGGAAAG